>JBNKCL010000038.1:0-33707 GCA_050287725.1 Sedimenticolaceae bacterium | reverse complement strand
CTCTGGTCGGCGGGCGCCGTCGTCCAGGCCTATGACCCGGAGGCGCGGGATGAGGCGCGCCGGATCTACGGCGAGCGGGAGGATCTGAAGCTCTGCGCCACCCCGGAGGAGGCGCTGCAGGAGGCCGACGCCCTGGTGGTGGCTACCGAGTGGAAGGTGTTCCGCAGTCCCGACTTCGAGCGCATCCGGCAGTCACTGCGGGAGGCGGTGATCTTCGACGGCCGCAACATCTACGATCCCGTGTTCCTGGCGAGCAACGGGTTTACCTACTATGCCATCGGCCGGGGCAAGAGCGTTGCCGACTAAGGCCGTCCGACCGGGATGAGCAGCGATCGCATCCGGGTGGAGGTGGCGGTCTTCGGCGGCGGGATCGCCGGGCTCTGGCTGTTGGCCCGTCTGCGCGCGGCCGGTTACTCGGCGCTGTTGCTGGAGTCACGCGCCCTCGGCGGGGTCCAGACCATCGCCTCCCAGGGGATCATCCACGGCGGCGCCAAGTATGCGCTGAGCGGGAATCTCACCGCCGCGGCCCGCGCCATCGGGGAGATGCCCCGTATCTGGCGCGACTGCCTGGCCGGAAACGGGGAGCTGGATCTCAGCGCCGTCCGGGTGCTTTCCGATCATCAATATCTCTGGTCCACCGAGAATATCGTTTCGCGGGTGGCCGGCTTCTTCGCCAGTCATGCTATGCGCAGTCGTATGGTCCCGATCGCGGCCGCGGATCGTCCCGAGCCGTTTCGCCACCCCGATTTTCACGGCACGCTCTATCGCCTGGAGGAGCCGGTGCTGGACGTGGCTTCGCTGGTGGCGGAACTGGTGCGGCAACAGGAGGCGTACTGTCACCTGTTGCCGCCGGAGGGGTACTCCATCGAATCCGGTGCGGAGGGCGGCCCGATCCTGATCCGCGCCGGCTCTGGGGTGGAGATCGAGGCACGGCGGCTGGTGTTGGCGGCGGGCGCCGGGAATGCCGGGCTGTTGCAGCGCCTGGGTCGGGAACGGCCGGCGATGCAGTTACGGCCGTTACATATGGTGATGGTGCGCGGGGATCTGCCGGAACTCTACGCACACTGCCTGGGGAGCGGCACCACGCCCCGGATCACCGTAACCAGTTATCCGCTCGGCGGCGGGCGGACCGCTTGGTATCTCGGCGGTCAGCTGGCCGAGAGCGGGGTGGCGCGGAGCGAACCGGAACAGTTGGCCGCGGCGCAAGCGGAGTTGCGGGAGCTGCTGCCCTGGATCGATTGCGCCGAACTGGAGTGGTCCGGCCTGCGGATCGATCGGGCGGAACCGCGCACCGTCGGCGGACGTCGTCCCGAGAGCTGTTTCGTCGATGTCCAGGGCGGGATCTTCACCGTCTGGCCCACCAAGCTGGCGTTCGCGCCGCGCCTGGCGGACGAGGTGATCACGCGGTTGCGGCAGGACGGGTTGCCGCCCGGCGGCCGGAGCGAACCGCCATCGGATCTGCTCTGCCCCCCGATGGCCGAGCTGCCCTGGCAGGAGGTGCGGCAGTGGAGTTGAGACCGCTGGGAGCCACCGGGATCCGGGTCAGTCCCCTCGGGTTGGGAAGTGTGAAGTTCGGCCGCAACCAACAGGTGAAATATCCGGAGCCGTTCGTCCTCCCGGACGACCGGACCGTGCGGGCGTTGCTGGAGCAGGCCCGGGGACTGGGGATCAACCTGATCGATACGGCGCCCGCCTACGGCACCAGCCAGGAGCGTCTGGGCCGGTTGTTGCCCGGCCCCCGCGACCAGTGGGTGATCGTCTCCAAGGTGGGGGAGTTTTTCGAACAGGGACGATCCCGTTTCGATTTCTCTTACGACACTACGCTACGGACGGTGGAGCGAAGTCTGCAAACCCTGCGGACCGACTATCTGGACGTGGTGCTGATCCACTCCGACGGGGACGACCTGCGCATCCTGGAACAGGAGGGCGTGCTGGACGCCCTGCGCGAACTCAAGGCGCAGGGAAAGATCCGGGCCCACGGCATGTCGGGCAAGACGGTGGCGGGCGGGCTGCGGGCCGTGGACGAGACGGACGTGGTGATGGTGACCTATAACCCCTCTGAGCGGGAGGAGCTGCCGGTACTGGCGGCGGCGGCCGATGCGAACAAAGGGGTGCTGATCAAAAAGGGATTGCAGAGCGGCCACGCCGCCGACGTGGAGGCGTCGCTGCGGTTCATCTTCTCGCAGCCGGGGATCGGCAGCGTGATCGTCGGCACCATCAACCCGGAACATCTGGCGGACAATGCGCGGGCGATGGAGCAGGTCCTGGCGCAGGGTCCGGTTTGAACCCTTGTATGATGGCGCTTGATCCCGTTCACCCAAACACCGAAACTAACGGCATGAAATACGCGCAACTTCTGCAACAGGCCATGGAGGCGTCGATCCGGGCCAAGGAGCATTTTCTGCAACAGCCGGCGGAGCTGGCGGCCTTCGATGCGGCGGCGGCGGAAGTGGTGCAGGCCTACCGGAACGGAGGGCGGCTCTATATCGCCGGCAACGGGGGCTCGGCGGCCGATGCCCAGCATCTTGCGGCGGAGTTCGTCTGCCGGCTGGGGCGTGATCGTGAATCGTTGCCGGCGGAGGCGCTCACGGTGGACAGTTCGGTGCTTACCGCCATCGGGAACGACTACGGCTATCCGGCGATCTTCCAGCGTCAATTGGCGGGCAAGGCGCGGCCGGGCGATCTGTTTCTGGCCATCTCCACCTCGGGCAACTCGGAGAATATCCTGCGCGCGCTGGAGCAGTGCCGGCAGATGGGGGTGCGTTCCATCCTGTTTACCGGTCCGAAGGGAGACAAAGGCGCGGCCCTGGCGGATCACACCATCCGTGCCACGGGGGAGAGCGCCGGCCTGATCCAGGAACAGCATATCGTCTTCGCCCACACCCTGTGCGCCGCAGTGGAGGAGGAGCTGTTCCCGGCATAGACGGGCGCGCCGACCGCCCTTTCATCCGACCCTGAATCCCCGCCATGAGGCATCTCTACACCCTCACCTTTCTGCTCTTCCTGCCTTTGATCCTGCTGCGCATGCTGTGGCGCAGCCTGCGGGGGCCGGCCTATCGCCGCCGCTGGGGTGAGCGGTTCGGTTTTTATCCGTTGCGGGCATTTTCCGAGAGTCTCTGGATTCACGCGGTCTCGGTGGGGGAGGTGCAGGCGGTGGAGCCGCTGGTGAAAAAACTGCTGGAGCATCACCCGAAACTGCCCATCGTCATCACCACCACCACCCCCACCGGCTCGGAGCGGGTGAGGCAGTTGTTCGGCGATGCGGTGCAGCATGTCTATTTTCCCTACGACCTGCCGTTTGCCGTCAATCGGTTTCTGCGCTTCGCCACGCCGCGGTTGTTGGTGATGGTGGAGACCGAGATCTGGCCCAATCTCCTGTTTCAGTGCCAGCGGCGCGGGATCGTCACCCTCCTGGCAAACGCCCGGTTGTCCGAGCGTTCCGCCCGCGGCTATGCCCGCCTGGGCGCCTTTACCCGCGAGACATTCCGAAGGATCTCGCGGGTGGCGGCGCAGGGCGAAGCCGATGCGGAGCGTTTCGTCCGGCTGGGGGTGCCGGCGGAACGGGTGGTGGTCACCGGCAGCATCAAATTCGACATCCGTCTGCCGGCCAGCCTGCACGAACAGGCGGCGGCGTTACGCCATCTCTGGGGCGACCGGCCGATCTGGGTGGCGGCCAGTACGCACGAGGGGGAGGAGGCGGACCTGCTGGCGGCCCATCGCCAACTGCGCGAGGCGCTGCCGCAAGCGCTCCTGGTGTTGGTGCCGCGTCATCCTGAGCGATTCGAGCGGGTGGCGGAACTGGCGCAGCGCATGGGCTTCCGCACGGTGCGGCGCTCTTCCGGGATGCCGGTGGAACCCAAGACCGAGTTGTTCCTGGGCGACACCATGGGCGAACTCTCCCTGTTTCTGGCCGCGGCGGACGCCGCCTTCGTGGGTGGGAGTCTGATCCCGCGGGGCGGTCACAATATCCTGGAGCCGGCGGCCTTGGGCAAGCCGGTGTTGTTCGGGCCACACATGTTCAACTTCGCCGCCATCAGCGAACTGTTTCTGGAGCATGGTGCGGCCAAGATGGTGAAGAGCAGCGAAGAGCTTGCCTGGGTCATGGAACGATGGCTGAGCGATGCCAGTGAACGTTCCCGGATCGGCGAGAACGGGTGCGCTTTGGTGGAGCAAAACCGCGGCGCCTTGGAACGTTTGTTGGATCTCATTGAAGATCTGTTGGCCGGCGCATAATGGGTTTGTAATTGGCGGCATGAGTTTCAGAAGCCGAGCAGCTAACTGCAGATGTGTAAATAATGTGCGCGCTTTGTTCGATATTTTTTTCGCCGAAATTTTCGGTTGAGGAGTAAAGATGAAAACGATGGTGATGGCGACTCTGTTGACTATTAGCGTGGTTATTGCAACCCCTGTATATAGCGCCTCCCCGGCCGACGATTTGGGAGTCTGCCTGGTTGACTCGTTAAACGGCAAAGAAAGAAAGGCCCTTGCCAAATGGATCTTTTTTGCGATCGCGGCGCATCCTGACATCAACTCTTATTCAAACGCATCCAGTGACGATATACAGAAAAGCGATGTATACATCGGGAAATTGATAACGCGGCTGTTGACGGAAAACTGCCCCGGGGAGCTTCGCAAGGCGAATGCGGCGGATCCGATGGCAATACAGAACGCGTTCGAACTGGTTGGAAAGGTCGCGATGCAGGAATTGATGACCGATGAAAATGTCATGAGGTCGATAACGAATTATGCCAATTATGTGGATCAGGAAAAGCTGCAAACGGTGATTCTCGGAAAGTAAGCCCCGATCTCTTCGGGAAAAGCGATATGACCGGAAAGGGAGAGATCCGTATTGTCGCCAATGTCCGCTGTGAGCTGGGCGAGTGTCCCTTGTGGCTGCCGCAACGGAATCGCCTTCTCTGGTTTGATATTCTCGGGCCGGCGGTTTACGAGGCCGGCGAGAGAGGTGAGGGCCTCAGGGTTTTCCGTTTTGAGGCGCCGGTTTCCGCCGCCGCTATTATTGACGCGTCAAACGTTGCCATTGGGTGCGCGAATGGTATTTACCGGCTGAATCTGGACAGCGGCGAGAAGGCGCTGATGGTTTCTTTCGAAAGCGAGAAGCCTATACGCACCAACGACGGGCGGGTCGACACCCGGGGTGGTTTCTGGTTCGGCACGATGGGGCACCCGTATGTCGAGGGCGCGGGAACACTCTATCGCTATGCAAACGGAAGCCTGGCGGCAATTCGAAGCGGGCTCAGTGTGCCGAATTGTCTGGCTTTTTCCCCGGATGGAAAGCGGGCCTATTTTTCCGACACCGTCGATCATCGGATTCTGTATTTTCCTCTCGATGAGAAGAGCGGCCTGCCGATCGCGGAGCCGGAACTGTTTCTCGATTTGTCCGCCGAAGGGATCAATCCGGACGGGGCGGTGGTGGATGTCGAAGGGGGGCTTTGGAATGCCCAGTGGGGAAGCGGCCGCGTCGCCCGGTATCTGCCCGACGGTACGCTGGACCGGGTGGTCGAATTTCCGGTCTCCCGGACCACCTGCCCGGCCTTCGGCGGATCGGATCATCGAACGCTCTTCGTTACCACGGCGCGCGCGGGGATGAGTAAAGAGGAACTTGTGAAAGAGCCGCTGGCCGGCTCCGTTTTCGCGGTCGATATGGATATCGCCGGCCTCCCGGAAAGCACGCTTAGGATATAACCCGCAAAAGGTTTGCATATGATCGAAGTCGTTACGGCAATCTCGCTCTGGGAACTGGTGAAACATGCAGGCGCGTGGGTGGCGAACCTCAAGCGCGCGAAGGATGAGCGAAAAAAGGAGTCTGTCGAGGCCTTGAGAAGGGTGATCATCGCCGCGCGGCAAACATCGGTTTATACGCGGCAGCTAAGGGACACGGGCGCAAGATCTCATCAGGTGGAACGGGAGCTCGCATCGCTTTGGACGGAGTTGAGCTTTGCGCTGGAGGATCTCGGCATCGCCAAACTCGCCAAGCGCTGCCGGATCAAGGGGAAGCAGTGGGCGGACCCGGATAAGACGGATCAAGAGTATCTGGAAAAAGCGGATGTCGGGCTGGAACGCATGGAGCAGCTTGCAGACGAACTGCTGCGAGAGATCAACGGCTAGTCATGCCGTGATCCACGCATGTTCATGGGCGCCGCCCCGCCGGATCGGACGGCTTAGAACCGGAACGGTTGTGACGGCGTTTTTTGCGTCAACGGGGCCACATCGGTTTCGAACAGGGTTTCGGTACGCCACTGTTCGTCACCCACGCGGGTTATCAACTGTGCGGTCATCGCCGGGCGGTTGCCGGTTATCACGAACAGTCGACCGCCCACACTGAGCCGTTGGATCAACTCCTCGGGAAGCGCGGGCAGGGAGCCGGTAATGGCGATGGCGTCAAAGTGCCCTTCCCTCGGGACGTCGTTCAGGCCGTCGCCGGTGAGCAGGGTGACGTTGTCGATTCCGAACTGCCCCAGCCGCCGGCGCGCCTGTTCGGTGTATTCGGGACGGAGGTCGATACTGACCACCCGGTGGCCGAGGCGTGCGAGACAGGCGGTCAGGAAGCCGCTGCCGGTGCCGATCTCCAGGATGTCGTCGCTGGGGCTCAGTTGCAGCGCCTGCAGCAGCCGGGCCTCGACGGTCGGGGGCATCATCCGGTCGCCGTGGCCGAGGGGGATCGCGGTTTCGGCATAGGCCAGGCCCTGATAATTTTCAGGGACGAACGCCTCCCGCGGCAGCTCCCGCAACAGCTCCAGCACCCGCCGGTCGAAGACCTCCCAGGGCCGGATCTGCTGCTCCACCATGTTGTGGCGGGCCTGTTGAAGGTTGTTGGCGATCATCTCTCTCTCCTGGTTCCGCAAGCCTGAAAGGTTCCATAGACTATGGATTTTGGCTATTCCAGGCAAGAGGCAGGGTTGCGCAACCTTGAAATACCCGCCCCGTTCCGATAGTTTGGGAGGTTCCACATGGCCCGGTCCGGGCCGCCGAAGCTGGGGGTGCCTACAAGGATGCAGGCTGAGAGAGACCCTTTGAACCTGATCCGGTTCGTACCGGTGTAGGGAAGCTGAAGCCGAAGCGCTCGTCTTCCCGATCGTATTGCGAGAGGTACCATGAGCGTGATTCCCGAAGATTTCATTCAACAGGCTTTGCAATTGTCGGAGTCGGTCACGCGGCCGTTTCCCGGTTCCCGGAAGACCCATGTGCAGGGGTCGCGCTCCGATCTCCGGGTGCCCATGCGGGAGATCCGGCAGCATCCCACCCCCGCCAGCTTCGGGGCGGAAGAGAACCCCCCTATCCCGGTTTATGACACCTCCGGCCCCTATACCGATCCGGAGGTGCGGATCGATCTGCTGCAGGGGGTGCCGGCGCTGCGTAGCGGCTGGATCGAGGAACGCGGGGATAGCGAGCAGTTGGAAGGCCCCACCTCCGAATACGGCCAGCGACGGGCCGTCGATCCGGAGTTGGCGGCCCTGCGGTTCGAGCACATCCGCGCCCCGCGTCGCGCCCGGAACGGCTGTAACGTCACGCAGATGCACTACGCCCGCAAGGGGATCGTGACCCCCGAGATGGAGTTCGTGGCGATCCGCGAGAACTGCCGATTGCAGGAGCTGCGGGCCGATCCCCGTTACGCGAAACTGCTGCGGCAGCATCCGGGACAGAGTTTCGGCGCCCATATCCCGGATGAGATCACGCCGGAGTTCGTGCGGAGCGAGATCGCCGCCGGCCGCGCCCTGCTGCCCGCCAATATCAATCACCCGGAGCTGGAGCCGATGATCATCGGCCGCAACTTCCGGACCAAGATCAACACCAACATCGGCAACTCCGCGGTGAGCTCCTCCATCGCCGAGGAGGTGGAGAAGCTGGTGTGGTCCTGCCGCTGGGGCGGCGACACCCTGATGGATCTCTCCACCGGCAAGAACATCCACGAGACCCGCGAATGGATCCTGCGCAATTCGCCGGTGCCGATCGGTACCGTACCCATCTACCAGGCGTTGGAGAAGGTGGACGGGAAGGCGGAAGAACTGACCTGGGAGATTATGCGCGATACCCTGATCGAGCAGGCGGAGCAGGGGGTGGACTACTTCACCATCCACGCCGGGGTGCTGCTGCGCTATGTGCCGCTCACCGCCGAGCGGGTCACCGGGATCGTCTCGCGCGGGGGTTCCATCCTGGCCAAGTGGTGTCTGGCCCACCATCGGGAGAACTTCCTCTACACCCATTTCGAGGAGATCTGCGAGATCATGAAGGCCTACGATGTCGGGTTCTCGCTGGGCGACGGCCTGCGCCCCGGTTCGCTGGCGGACGCCAACGACGCCGCCCAGTTCGCCGAACTGGAGACCCTGGGCGAGCTGACCCGGATCGCCTGGGAACACGACTGCCAGGTGATGATCGAGGGGCCGGGGCACGTGCCGATGCAGATGATCCGGGAGAACATGGATAAGGAGCTGTCCGACTGTTTCGAAGCGCCGTTTTATACCCTGGGGCCGCTGGTCACCGACATCGCCACCGGTTACGACCACTTCGCCTCCGGTATCGGCGCGGCCCAGATCGGCTGGTACGGTACCGCCATGCTCTGCTATGTCACGCCGAAAGAGCATCTGGGCCTGCCCAACAAGGAGGATGTGCGGGAGGGGATCATTACCTACAAGATCGCCGCCCACGCCGCCGATCTGGCCAAGGGATTTCCCGGCGCGCAGCTTCAGGACAACGCCATGTCCAAGGCACGTTTCGAGTTCCGCTGGGCCGATCAGTTCGCCCTCGGACTCGATCCGGAACGGGCGCTGGAATTCCACGATGAGACCCTGCCCCAGGATTCGGCCAAGGTGGCCCATTTCTGTTCCATGTGCGGTCCCCACTTCTGCGCCATGAAGATCACCCAGGACGTTCGGGAGTATGCGCAGCAAAAGGGGATCGGGAACGCGGGCGAGGCCCTGGAACTGGGGATGGCGGACAAGGCCAGGGAGTTCACCGACTCCGGTGCGGAGATCTATCGCAAGAGCTGATCGTTCCCGGCGCGCAGCCTGCCGGAGGGAGGATTTGTTCGCTCTTGTATCTGTCGATATCCGGTCCTGCAGCGCGCGCAGGATCGTCTATGATTATCATTAGAATTTGGTGGGCGGGGCTGGAAGCCGCTGCTCCTTCGGCAAAGGGTGTTCGGGCTTGGAGATGAAGGCAAAACTTTCGGCGGTTGCGCACGACCAACCGCCGAAGGTTTTTTCACTATGTGCGCGTATGGCTCTCTTTGGTAGTTTCATCCGAGGGCGATTTCCTCTATGCTACGAATTTAATTCTTGTCAGATGATACCTGATAAGAGTTTTTCGCCTCGTGCGAAGACGTGGTGAAATGTTCTGGAGCGAACCCCTGAACTTGTTCGGAGGTTCGGGAAAAATCAGGAAGGGACCGAAAGAAACCAATTCCGGTTCCGGTAATAACAACAGGAAGGGGGGCACCCTTTTCCAGCCGCCCGAGAGAGGCGGGGTCGCCGGAAAATTTTCCCGGAATGACCACAGTAATTCGCCCGGATGGCGAGGATATAGGGGCGATCTCTCTTTCGAGGTTCATGTGGCGGAATGGGCTGCGGCGCAAGCCGGGTCCAGTAGGGGGCAACGTGAAATCATTGGGGAGCCAACGCGGTACGCCGGAATTACTTGCTGCCGTTCTTGATACCGGCGATATCGGATTACTGGTTCTCGACCCGGACCGTCGGGTGGTTATTTGGAACAGCTGGTTTGCCGCTGTCTCCGGAATCGAGGCGGATGCCGCGTTGGGACATTCATTGGAGAAGCTTTTTCCTGCGCTCCAAAATTCTCACCTCATACAGATCATCGACGATGCATTGCAGCGCAGGACGTCTGCTGTGTTGTCGACCAAGTCAGACCCCCATCCCTTTCCCCTCTATACGGATGAGCGAAACCGCAAAGTCGGCCGTTTGATCCCGCAGATGGTAATCGTGAAATCGGTTGCCATGCCGGAACGTTATTGCCTGGTGGAGATCTTTGACATCACTTCGGCGTCGGCGTATGAGCAGCGGCTGAAACGGCAGGTGGCGGAGCACCATAGCTGGGATTTGCAGACCCACGCCATCCTTTCTTCCATCGCCGATGGGGTGATCACCACCGATCTTGGGGGACGGATCAACTATCTTAACGCGGTCGCCGAGGAGTTGACGGGTTGGCGCTTTCGGCAGGCGGTAGGAAAACCGTTGGAGCAGGTGTTCAACGTTATCGATGAAAATTCCCGGATGCCGGTGATCGACCCGGTGCACAAATGCCTGAAAGACGGCGAAGTCATCTTCGGAGAGGAACACGACCTGGTGTTGCTGCACCGGGATGGTATCGGAATCTCCATTGAGGAGTCGTTCGCGCCGATTCGCAATGACGCCAGCGAGGTGATCGGTGTAGTGGTGGTGTTCCGGGATGTAAGCCATGCACGCAAGATGGCGGCCCAGATCAGTTGGCAGACGACCCATGATCCGCTCACCGGGTTGGTGAATCGCCGGACTTTCGACCACCGGTTGGAAGAGTTGATCATTTCCGCCCGGCGAGAGCATCAGCAACATGCCTTGATGTATCTGGATCTGGATCAGTTCAAGATCGTGAATGACACCTGCGGGCATGTGGCGGGGGATGAATTGCTCCGGCAAGTGGCTGCCCTGCTCGCCAGCTATGTGCGCGATTCGGATACCTTGGCGCGCTTGGGTGGGGACGAGTTCGGAGTGCTGCTGGAAGGGTGCCCCAAGGATGCGGTACTCAACATCGCCTCCAAGATTCGCAACGCCATCAATGTCTACCGTTTCAATTGGGGCGAGAAGTCGTTCAACATCGGTGTCAGTATCGGATTGGTGCTCATCAATGCCGAAAGCGAGAGCATGGAGCGGGTGCTCAGTGCCGCCGATACCGCCTGCTACGCGGCCAAAGACAGCGGACGTAACCAGATTCATCTGTTCCAATCGCATGCAGGGGAGGCGGCGCAGCGCCATGGTGAAATGCAGTGGGTGTCACGGATCCAAAAGGCGCTGGATGAAAACCGGTTTGCACTGTTCGGCCAATGGATCGCCCCGATTCGGGGGCGCAACAACGCGCGTCATCTGGAGGTGCTGATCCGCATGGTGGATGAGGTCGGGACCCTGATCCCGCCCGGGGCCTTCATCCCGGCGGCGGAACGCTTCAATCTGATGCCGGCAATCGATCGCTGGGTGGTCGGTTATGTGCTGCGGATCATCGACGAGCATCGGCAGACCTTGGTGAAGCAGGGATTCCGATTCTCCGTGAATCTCTCAGGCGCTACAGTTACCGACGACGGGTCACTGGATTTTATCGCCGGGCAACTCGATCGACTCAAAATTCCACGCGGTATGGTCTGTTTCGAGATTACCGAGACCGCCGCCATCTCCAATCTCTCCTCCGCCAACTATTTCATTCGGACCTTGAAGCAGGCGGGTTGTCGTTTCTCTTTGGACGATTTCGGCAGCGGCCTCTCTTCGTTCTCTTATTTGAAGAATCTGCCGGTGGACTATCTGAAGATCGATGGCGCGTTCGTCAAGGACCTGGCGGACGATCCCATCGACCGGGCCATGGTGGAGGCGATCAATCAAATCGGGCACGTGATGAAACTGGAGACCATTGCAGAGTTTGTGGAGAGCAAGGAGATTCTCGGCAAGCTGCATGAGATCGGGGTGGATTACGCCCAGGGTTTCGGCATCGCGCCTCCGACCCGCCTGGTGGCTGAGGACGGCAGTTTACTGCTGGACTCATTCCGGGATTCTCTTTGATCCCCTCTGGCCACGGCGGTGCGGTGATGTCGCCACGCCCTGATCAGAGGCCATACGATGCCCGTCGGCGGGGATGAACCGGAGCGGCGGGGCGGGACCTATCTGCTGGTGCTGGAGGCGGCGCGGAGCGCGCACATTCGGGTTGGTCGCAGGAGGGAACTGGAGGTGACGCCGGGCTGGTATGTCTATATCGGCAGCGCCCTCGGCCCCGGCGGGGTGGCGGCGCGTTGTCGCCATCACCGACAGCCCGCGCAGCGGCCGCACTGGCATATCGACTATTTGCGCACCGTCTGTGCATTGCGTGAGATCTGGTTCCGCTACGATCCGCGCCGGCGTGAGCATCAGTGGGCCGGACTGTTACCCGCGGGGCTGGGGGGAGGCGAAACGGTGGCGGGATTCGGAGTCAGCGACTGCGATTGCCAAAGTCATCTGTTCCGTTTCGATTCTCGGCCCTCCTATCGGCAATTTCAGAACGCGTTGGGACGACAGCTCCTTGATCATTCGCCATTGCTGTGCTGGACGGCGGAATGAGGAGTGATGCGGCTGCCGGACGGAAGCGGGTCCCGCGCCACCGTGGTGCGTTCGGCTGTTTATTACCGCTGTTTTTCTGGGTTTTTTTTACTCCCTCGGCCCGGTCGACCGATTGATATTTGCCTAGGATTCACCGCGAGGATGATGGTACCATCGCGGTTCATTTTTCCATGTGGTGGCTCGGGTGGCCGCCGTTTTTTGAGTCAATTCAGTCGGTAACAGAGGAAACGATGATGAAGCGAAGCATGATGATGGTTGCGGGCGGCGCCCTGCTCTCCCTGGGTCTGGTCGGAACCGCGGCGGCGGAGGATGCCTCCGCCCTGGCGCAGTCCAAGAACTGCCTGGCATGTCACCAGGTCGAAAACAAGGTAGTGGGTCCGGCCTACAAAGAGGTCGCCGCCAAGTACAAGGGCGACCCCACCGCCAAGGCGAAGCTGGTGCAGAAGGTGCTGGAAGGCGGGGTCGGCGTCTGGGGCCAGATTCCGATGCCCCCCAACAAGGCGCTGGTCAGCGAGGCAGAGGCGAACACCCTGGTGAGTTGGGTTCTCTCTCTCTGATCCTTCGATTTCGGTCGAATCAAAAAACGCCCTTCCGGATTACGGGGGGGCGTTTTTTTTTGTTTCTATAGATTCATGGGGCGAGTGATATCACACGGTTGCCAAGTGATTTCACACATCCTGTGCGCAATGAAAGAATTGAAAAGGAACCTGCCGTGGCGGTTTCTCTGATTTTCGCTGTATGACGTGAATCGGTGAACCTGTTGTTGCAATAGGTTTTTTTGCATTACCGGTAGTCGGGGCTATGATGATATTCGTTCGCCGGCAACATAGCTGGTATAACCCTTGCTTCTATAAAACGGTTTATTTCTATGCATGATTTCCGAAACGAAGGGGTTGGAATGAAGCGGTGGGCGCCTTTGTTGGCGATGGTGTTCTTGGGGGCGCTGTTGATTTGGCTGCTCCTGATTTGGGATCCGGGTGGCGAAGGCGTGGATGTGAGCGGGGTGAGCATCGCTCCGGCCCCGCAGGGGGGCGATTTTACCCTGCAGAGCGCGGCCGGTCCGGTTTCGCTGGAGCAATTTCGGGGAAAGGTGGCGGTGCTCTATTTCGGGTACACCTGGTGCCCCGATATCTGTCCCACCAGTCTGGCCATGATTTCCTCCGCCTTGCGGCAACTGACGCCGGCAGAGCTGGCTGCGGTTCAGACAATGTTTATAAGCGTCGATCCGAATCGCGATACCCTGGAGCGGCTTACAAGCTACGCACAATACTTCCATCCCACCATCCTCGGCGTGACCGGCACGCCTGAGGAGGTTGCAAAGGTGGCGAGACTTTATGGGGCGGGTTATCGCAAGGTGGAGCAGGACTCTGCGACCAACTACGTGGTTGATCATACGGCGGATATCTATGTGATCGACCAACAGGGAAAGCTGTATCGAACGTTGCCGCACGGAACTCCCCCCACCGAGATCCTGGCGGTATTGCGGGAGCTGTTGCACGGCGACCAAGCCCGAAGTGCGCCCGCGTCCGATTGAGGCGCCTTTGAGAAATATGCATCCCGCAGGCATGGCGAATCCATGCCCCTGCGGGGGGCGGTGAAAGCAAAACTGGGTTCCATGTTGATTAGGAGAGAAAAATGCAAATTCGTCTTGTTGCCACGTTGTTTGCCCTGATTCTGGGCGGTATTAGCTTTGTCGCAATGGCCGAAACGGCCGCTGATGCAGTGAGTGTCACCGATCCTTACGTACGGGCCGTGCCCCCGGGGCAGCCCAACAGCGCTGCCTTCATGCAGCTCACCAACCAGTCTGATGCGGATCATACCCTGGTGGCGGCCGAGAGCACCGTGGCTCAGGCGGTCGAGCTGCATACCCACGTCATGGAGGAGGGTATGATGAAGATGCGCCGGATCGAAAAGATCGACCTGCCGGCCGGTCAGGAAGTCGCATTGCAGCCGGGCGGTCTCCACATCATGCTGATCGGTCTCAATCAGGAGCTGCAACCGGATGCCCAGGTTGCGTTAACGCTGGTGTTCGAGGACGGCAGCAAGAGCGAGATTCAGGCCCCTGTGCGTATGCTGCAGATGCAGATGTCGGGACAGGGCGGCGGGATGCAGCATTCGCATTGATTTTCGGTCCTGCGAAAGCGGTATGACAAAGACGCCGGGGCGAACGCCCCGGCGTTTGTTTTGCGAAAGAACGGCGCGGCGGTCGGTTACTCCGATTCGAGCTGCACACCCTTACAAAACACCACCCGATACCCTTTTCCCAGTTGCTGATCGCGGAACTGGATCAGTCTCCGTTCCGCTTCGTCCCGGTGTGCGAAATGCATCTTTGTAACCTGTCCCCGGCCGCCCTGCAGGCCTGACTCCCGGGCCAGGATCCAGCCTCCCAGCAGATCGGGTTGCAGGTCCAGTTGGTAGAACCGGATGGGTTGGCCGGGGCGGTACAGGGTCTGCAGGTAGATGCGCATGGGTGTATTGTGCAGTCACGGCATTGGACGGTTTTGGGTGTTGCGGCTTTCACGAACAGCCCACGGGGGCCGCGAAATGCGTCCCGAATCCTCCGGAATGTATCTCATTGTAGGGTGGATCACCAGAGTTCACCCCGGCGGCCGGCAGGGCCGAACCGGGAAATTATCTTAACGGAGGGGGTCTGGAGCGGTATGATTTACCGGGCCGGTTCGGGTCTCTGCGGTGTCCCTGAATTTGACCCAAGCGCCCCGATTCTGGTATACAAAGGCGGCTTTTTTTTGAGGCGTCTCGCCCGACGGCGCGGTTCAAGTCGGGAATTCCACAGGCAACGGCGGGTTCCACCATGAGTAAATGGCTAATAACGGTTTTTTTGGCAGTGGCGGCAAGCGGGGCACAGGCCGCCGGTGATGTGGAGGCGGGAAGGGCCATTGCCACCACCGTCTGCGTGGCATGTCACGGCGCGGACGGCAACGGCAGCCCCGCCAGCGCTGCCTGGCCCAAACTGGCCGGCCAGCACGCGAGCTATATCGTAAAGCAGCTCCAGGATTTCCGGGCCGACAAGCGTTCCGATCCCCTTATGACCACCCAGGCGAAGATGCTGCAGGAGGGGGATCTGGAGAACGTGGCGGCCTATTTCAATGCCCAGACCCAAAACGGCGGCGTTGCTGCGGCGGATCAGGTCAAGCTGGGTGAGACCGTCTTTCGGGCCGGGAATGCGGCTACCGGCGTGCCGGCCTGTATGGCCTGTCACGGCCCCGACGGCGCCGGGAATCCGCCGGCCGGTTTTCCCCGCATCAGCGGTCAGCAGGCCGCCTATATAGAGAAGGCGCTGGGCGACTTCCAGAGCGGTGCACGCAGCAACGATGCGCAGAAAATGATGCAGGGAGCGGTCAAGAACATGACCAAGGAAGAGATCGCGGCGGTCGCACAGTACGCCCAGGGGCTGCACTGATCGGTCGAAAGCGGTTTGATGAGTGGCGAAGGGCGGCCTCAGGCCGCCCTTTCTATTGGTGAAGATCGTTCTTGATTCACGGAATGTGGCCGCCTGGCGCTGACTATTAGGTATGAACCCCTTGGACGCGGGCGGGTCAGATAGCAAGTGAGTCGAGTCGCGGAGCAGGGCTGTTTCCGGGTAGACTCAGGAATATTCAGAAGTTGCCGCTAATCTCCCGTGAGGTGAAAAAATGAAGAAGATCGCCATCCTTCTCTTGCTGCTCCTCTTCCCGCTGCTGTCGTCGGCTGCGCCCGAGTTCGAAGAGGATCTGCACTACAGCAGCGTGATCCCGGCCCAGCCAGGGGGGGAGGGGGGCCGGATCCAGGTATTGGAGTTCTTCTGGTACGGTTGCGGACACTGTTATCGATTCGAGCCGTACCTGGAGGGGTGGCTGGAGAACAAACCGGCCGATGTCGATTTTGTGAAGGTGCCCGGGCTGTTTCGCAGGCCGCCCCAGGAGATCCGGCCCGACATGTCGGAGCTTGAGAAGCTGCGTCCGAGTATGCTGCTCCACGCCGAGACCTACTACGCCCTGGAGTTGATGGGGGCGGGTCCGGAGATCCACCACAAGATCTTTGATGCCATGCACAATCAGGGGCATCGTCTGGAGGTACCCGAAGAGATGGATGCGTTTCTTGCCGGGCAAGGCGTGGACTTAAAGGCGTATCACAACGCTATGAACTCGTTTGCTGTAAACACCCAGATAAAACGGGCGCTGTCGCTGGCGAAAAGATACGACCTGCGGGCGGTGCCCTCCCTGGGGGTGGACGGTAAATATATGACCGGTGAGGTGCCTGTGCCCGAGCTTACCCAGTTGTTGGATTATCTGATCGATCGGGTGCGTCAGGAGAAATCGGCCGCGGCTTCGAAATAGTACCCGGTGATCGGCGGTATCTGAGAAGGGGAGCAGTCAAGTTGGTTGATGATTCACAGCGGCGTTTGCGGGTGCTGAGCTATAACATTCAGACCGGTGTCGACACTCAGCACTATCGCCATTACCTGACCCAGAGCTGGAAGCACCTGCTTCCGCACCGG
The DNA here is from genome assembly GCA_050287725.1 of Sedimenticolaceae bacterium. Lineage (GTDB taxonomy): Bacteria > Pseudomonadota > Gammaproteobacteria > Chromatiales > Chromatiaceae > CBFDBF01. The sequence continues at coordinate 16,904 of JBNKCL010000038.1, read as the reverse complement.
GAGCGGCTGCTTAATCTCAATCGAATCGCCGTCCTTCTCGGGGAATACGATTTGGTAGGGTTACAGGAAGTTGACTCCGGAAGCCTCCGGAGCGGATTCGTGGATCAGACCGAATATCTGGCACATCGGGCCGGGTTTCCGTATTGGTACAAACAGGTCAATCGCAGTCTGGGAAAGCTGGCACAGCACAGTAACGGGTTTCTAAGCCGTCAGCGCCCGACCGAGGTCACGGAACATCGCCTGCCGGGTTTGCCGGGACGGGGCGCGATCCTGGCGCGTTTCGGCCAGGATGACGGTTTGACGGTTTGTATTATGCACCTCTCCCTGGGGCAGCGTTCCCGTATGCGTCAGGTTCATTTCATCGCGGAACTGTTACAGGACTATTCCCACGTTATCGTAATGGGGGACCTCAACTGCGGCTGCGAGTCCCGGGAGATGCGGGAGTTGATGGTTCGGGCGCGTCTGCAGGAGCCCTCCTGCGATCAGAGTACCTTTCCCAGTTGGCGACCGATGAGAAAAATCGACCATATCCTGGCTTCCAAGTCGTTGACCATTGAAAATCCGCGGGTGGTCGATTACCCGCTCTCGGACCACCTCCCTATCGGAATCGACGTGTTAATTCCCAGCGAGGTTAATCTGGCGGCATAGGATCTGACCGGTGACTGAAAGCGACACAATCTGGAAAACGAAGTACATGACTCTGGTGCAACGCCAAGAGGAGGAGGCGGCGGACCAGAAAGAGATGGAGCAGATTCTTTGCCGCACCATTGTCCGACTCACCCTGGCCACCAGCGGTTTGGATTCGGCGCTTGACCCGCACCTCAATAAACTGCAAAAGCTGGCGCGCAAAGGAGCGATCGAACGGCATCAGCGGCACCAGCTGAATAGCCTGTCAGAGTCGTTGGTTCGCGCCCATGATGTTGAGCCGAGGGGGGGCAGGCACAAACCGGACGGGGGAGTCGATCTTTTCCAACGGTTGCTGGATCATTCCCGGTTGAAAGGGAGCGATCTGGGGCGATTGAAGCGGCTGGGCAAAGAGTTGACGGCGGATCCGGAAAGGGCCACGGATGCCCAGCTGGACGAGCTGGTGGCGCTCCTGGCGAAAGACGTCCAATCCACCGTGCCCGGCCAGGAGAAGGAGCAGGCGTCCGGGTTGTTTGGGCGGTTGCTGGGGCGTGACAAGGGAAATGAGAGTGAAGGCGGCGGTTGCGCTCCGGTTCGCCAGCTATTGACGCTGCTGCTGAAGCTGAATTGGCCGGACCGGATGAAACAGGATCTCGCCGCCCTGTCCGACAAACTTCAGGGTCATCCCGAGCCGCAGGTATTGGAGGCGGTGATTCTGGATTTCACCAGAATCGTCGCCGCCCTGTTGGGGGACCTGCAGTCGGAGATCCGCGGGACCGAGGCGTTTCTGAGCGAGATCGCCACCCATTTGCGGGAGTTGGACCGGTTCGAGGCGAACGAGCACGCCCTGCACGAGGCCTCGCTGCAGAGCGGGCGGGAATTGGACCGGGTGGTGAAGCAGCAGGTGGGCGGGATCGAACAGAGCGTCCATAGCGCGGGTGACCTGCAACAGTTACGGCAGCAACTGACCGGTTATGTGGAAACGATCCGTGTGCATATGGATCAGCATATGCAGGCCGCGGAACAGCGATACCGGGAATCCCAACAAAACGAGCAGTTGTTGCGCAATCGGTTGCAGGAGGTGGAGCGGGAGACCGACATGCTGCGGGCCAAGGTGTTGGAGATGCACACCCATTCGCACCTGGACGTGGTCACCGAACTGCCCAACCGCAAGGCCTATCAGCAGCGGCTGGCGGAAGAGTTCTCCCGCTGGCAGCGTTATCAGACCCCACTGGTATTGGCGATCTGGGATCTGGACGACTTCAAGCAGATCAACGACCGATTCGGGCACCAGGCCGGCGACAAGGCATTGCACGTGGTAGGGGGCGTGCTCAAGCAACGGCTGCGGCGGACCGACTTCGTGGCCCGTTATGGTGGTGAGGAGTTCGCGATGCTCTTTTCCGGTTCCAGTATGGAACAGGTATGCAAAGTGTCCGAGGAGATTCGCCGGTTAGTGGAAAAAAGCCCGTTTCACTCCGGAGAGAAGCGAGTGGTGCTCACCATCTCCTGCGGTCTCAGCGAGTTCCACGAGGGGGATACCCCGGAACGGGTCTTTAAACGGGCGGACAAGGCCCTCTATCAGGCGAAGAGTGAGGGCAAGAACCGCTGTGTCGTGGGTTAAAAAGCCCCCGGCCTGTTGATATGCGAATCCCGGGTTATTGGAGATAGAAATATCCCCACTCCCCGCATCCCAGTTCGCACAGCTCCCTCAGCAACTCCTCTCCCGGAACCGCCTCCCCCGGGAAGATATTCCGAATCTCGATGAACAGCCGGCCGCTGCCGCCGCTCTTGCCCCACTCCAGCAAATGGGGCGGGTGCGCGGTATCGCAGGCGGGGCAGTCAATGGCGTCGCTGTCGGCGAACTCCCGCCAACCCTCCAGGGGTTGGCCGCAACGCGGGCAACGGGGTGGGCGGGTGTTGGCGGCATACCGCAGACGCGGTGTTTCGAAGGGCCCCGCCAGGGCGAGGTGACAGAAATCGGCGTCTCCCTCCGCGGCCGGATCGAAGCGGAGATAAGGGGAGCAACCGAGGAAGGTGATCAGCTGGAGAAACCGCTCGCCGACGCGGTAGGTGCCGCGGATCCGGTCCAGGGCCGCGCCGAGCAGGCCGATTTCACCGAGACGGGCGGCCACGGCCTGCAGCGGCGGCGGGGTGCGTGCGGGGTCTTTGGGGTATAGCAGCAGTTTGCCGTTGCTCATCTGGTTTATGCTTGCCGTAGTTGCTGTATTTTTTCCGGGTGTCGGTCTGCGCCGTCGAATCGGCCGCGCATGAGTGTGATAGCATGTTCACCCCTACTCCTCTTCCGAGAAACCAGAGGATGAAGAGCCGTTTCGATCATCGGATTGTACCGTTTTTCCTGCTCCTGCTGATCCTTCTGCCGCTGTCGGCGTCGGCGGATCGGCTGCAGGTCTTCGTCAGTATTCTGCCGCAGCAGATCCTGGTGGAGAGGATCGGTGGGGAACATGTGGCGGTTTCGCTGATGGTGGGTTCGGGGCGGAGTCCCGAGACCTATGAACCCACCCCGAGACAGATGGCGGACGTGGCGGAGGCGCGCCTCTATTACCGGATCGGGGTGCCCTTCGAACAGGTTTGGCTGCCCCGCATCCGGGAGGTCAACCCGACCCTGGTCTTACTGGATGCCCGTGACGGGATCGAACTGCGGGAGATGGGACCGGAGGAGGGTCATCATCACGCCGTCGCCCCGGATCATGACCATGAGGGGAACCGTGATCCCCATATCTGGCTCAGCCCGCCGTTGGTCAGGATCATGGCCGGACGGTTGCGCGACCGCCTGATTGAGTTGGATCCCGCCCACCAGGCGGACTATGCCGCCAACTGCGATCGGCTCCTGACGGAACTGGATCGGCTCGACGGCGCGATTCAGGCGCGTCTGCAGGGGATCACCCGCCGGGATTTCATGGTGTTCCACCCCTCCTGGGGCTATTTCGCGGATACCTACAAGTTGCGCCAGATCCCGATCGAGAGCGGCGGCAAGGAACCCGGTGCGCGCACCCTGGCGCGCCTGATCCAGGAGGCGAAGGAGAAAGGTATCCGGGTGATATTCATGCAGCGGCAGTTTAGCCAACGGCAGGCGCGTTCCCTGGCCGAAGCCATCGGCGGAACGGTGGCGGTTATCGATCCTTTGGCGCCGGATTATCCGGACAATCTGCTCCGGGTGGCCGACGCAATCGCCGAGGCGAGCCGATGACCGACGGCCCCGTCATTCTGCTGCGCGACGTCAGCTTCTCCTACGAGGGTCCGCCCGTGCTGGAGCGGATCACTCTGGCGGTGGAGGATGGCGAGTTTCTCGGCGTGGTGGGTCCCAATGCCGGCGGTAAAAGCACCCTGCTCAAGATCATTCTGGGGCTCCTGGAGCCGGGTCGCGGTGAGGTACGGGTGCTGGGCCGGCGGGCCTCGGAGGCGTGTCACCAGATCGGCTATGTTCCCCAGTATCCGGAGTTCCGCCGTGACTTCCCCATCAGTGTCGAGGATACGGTCGCCATGGGGCGCTTGGGCGGCGGACGTCCGTTCGGGCGTTATCGGCGTGCGGACCGGGCGATCGTTCGCCAGTCATTGATAGAGACCGAGATCGCGGATCTGGCGGATCGCCGCATCGCCACCCTCTCCGGCGGGCAATTGCAGCGGGTACTGGTGGCGCGGGCGCTCGCTTGTCAGCCCCGCATTCTCATCCTGGATGAGCCGACGGCCAATATCGATCTGCGGGTGGAGAGCGATATCTTCGATCTGTTGCGCCGGGTGAACGAACGGATGACCATTGTCGTGGTATCCCACGACGTAGCGTTCATCTCCCGTTATGTGAAGCGGGTGGCCTGTCTGAACCGCACCCTGTTGTGCCACCAGACAGCGGAGATCGACGGCAAGACCATCCAGGAGCTTTACGGTTCGGAGGTTCGGATGGTGGAGCATGGACACCACCACTAGGGCCAGCGCATGAGCGAATTCTTAAGCGAGCTTGTACGGCAGAGTTTTTTGCAGCATGCCCTGATCGGCGGGGTGCTGGCCAGTATCGGCTGCGGCATCATGGGCAGTTATGTGGTGGTGAAACGGATCGGCTTTCTGGCCGGCGGTATCTCCCATACGGTGTTAGGCGGGATGGGGGTGGCGCTGTTCTTCAGTGTCAATCCGATGGGCGGTGCGTTGGTGGCGGCGCTGGTTTCGGCCGTCCTGATCGGTTGGATCAGTCTGCGCTGGCGCGAACAGGAAGACACCCTGATCGGTGCGTTTTGGGCGGTCGGGATGGCGGTCGGTATCCTGTTTATTTCCCGTACCCCCGGTTACAACGTGGATCTGATGAGCTATCTGTTCGGGAATATCCTGATCATCTCCTCTCGGGATCTCTGGCTCATGGCGGGGATGGATGCGGTGGTGGTGTTGATGGTGCTGTTGTTTTTTCGGCAGTTTATGGCGGTGGCCTTCGACGAGGAGTTTGCGCGTCTGCGCGGGGTGCCGGTTACCGGGTTCTACTTGTTGTTGCTCTCGCTGGTGGCGCTCACCGTGGTGCTGTTGATCCAGGTGGTCGGTTTAATCCTGGTAATCGCGTTGCTCACCTTGCCGGCCGCCATCGCCCTTCAATACGTTCACAGTCTGGGTCGCAGTATGGTGCTGGCATCCTTGCTGGGAGTTCTGTTCACCTGCGTAGGTCTGACGATCGCCTATCAATCCGACCTGCCGGCCGGGGCAACCATCATCCTGGTGGCGGGCAGCGCTTACCTGTTGTCTACCATGCTGAGTCGTTGGCTTCTGCATCGGACTCGCGCGGGAAGGAGGGCGGCGTTATGAAGCGGTTCCTGATCCTGCTGATCCGTGGTTACAGCTATCTCATCAGCCCGCTGCTCGGCAATAACTGTCGCTACTACCCCACCTGTTCCGCCTACACGCGTGAGGCGATCGAAAAACACGGTGCATTACGCGGTCTTTGGTTGGGAATCAAGCGCATCTCACGTTGTCATCCTTTTCATGAGGGAGGGGTCGATCCGGTACCGGAACCGAAGGTGAAGAAAAAGGATCAGTGAGTGCGTAAAGGCTTGAAGATGATTTTATGAGTAGACAGTAGACGGGGAGAATTCCGTCTGCCGTCTGCCGTATACCGTCTACCGATGACAGAACTATTCGAAAATATCCTGAAGTTGGCGCTGTTGTCGGCCCCCTGGCTGCTGTTCGGCATGGTGGCGGCGGGGCTGATCCGCGCCTGGTTGCCGATGCGGCTGGTAGGTCGTGCGTTGGGCGGCTCCGGGCCGGGGGCGGTGCTGCGGGCCGCGTTGATCGGGGTGCCGTTGCCGCTCTGTTCCTGCGGTACCCTGCCGGCGGCCTTTTCCCTTCGTCGTTCCGGCGCTTCGCGCGGGGCTACCACTTCGTTTCTGATCGCCACCCCGGAGACCGGGGTGGACTCCATCGCTCTCTCCTGGGTGCTGCTGGGACCGATCCTGGCCTTGCTGCGTCCGTTGGCGGCCGTCCTCTCGGCGTTCAGTGCCGGTCTGCTGGTGGGGCGGACGGAGAGGGCGGAGCCTGGAACCGGAAAGGAAGCGCCGGAAGAGGAGCCGCCGACGACCGTCCGCTGTGAGGCCGGCTGTGGCTGCCGGTCTGCCGAAGGAGAAGGGGAAGAGCAGGAGGCGCAGGGGGTGTTTGCGCGAACGCTCCGCGGGCTGCGCTACGCCTTCAGTGATCTCATGGATGACCTTTCCCTGTGGCTTGCCATCGGCATCGTAGCGGCGGGCGTGGTGGTGACCCTGGCGCCTCCCAGCGTGCTGTCGGAGTGGGGCAGTGGACCGTTGGCGATGCTCCTGATGCTGCTGATTTCGGTGCCGATGTATGTATGCGCCACCGCCAGCACCCCGCTGGCGCACGCTATGCTCTATTCCGGGGTCTCCCCCGGCACCGTCCTGGTGTTCCTGTTGGCCGGCCCTGCCAGCAATCTGTCCAGTATCGTCCTGGTGCGCCGGGAGCTGGGCGGCCGGGCGTTGGCGGCCTACCTGACGGGCGTGGCCGGGGTCAGCATTTTGTTGGGTCTATTGCTCGATTTTACCGCGGCGCGTTTCGGTATGGATCTGCTCGCCGGTATGGCGGGCGAGGGCGGAGCCGCCCTGGAGGCCCCGACACCTGTTGCCTGGGTGAGTCTGGCGCTGCTGTTGCTGACAGGGATTCGACCGCTGCGCCGTTTTTTGTTGCGCGGGAAGGGAAGCGAGGGTTGCTGCGGGTGATGGCAGTTCGTTTTGGCAGTCACTGAAGAATTGTCATATTGCCGGATCTGTTTTGGGTATATTGTCTGTTTCGGGTCGTCCTGGTTCCCCAAGTATCAGAATAACGATGTCGAATCCTCCCCGATTTCTGTTTATTGATCTGAATAAGCGCTGCAACCTGAGGTGTCAGCACTGTCTGTATTGGCAACAGGATGAGGATGATCAGGAGAGTTACATCTCCCGGCAACGGCGTAGCGAGATCTTCGAAGAGTTCGCCGAGATGAATCCGCAAGGGACGGTGGTGTTATGCGGCGGGGAAAAGATGCTCGATTACGACAACTATTTTTCCGCCAGCCGGGATTGCCGGGCTCTGGGGCTCAGGTGTTTCTCGGTCGTGAACGGCACCCGGATACAGAACACGCAAATCGCGGAACAGATGATCCGGGAAGGGCCGAGCGAAATCACCATATCACTGAACAGCCATCTTCCGGAGGTGCATGATCGGACCCGGGGGGCTGTCGGATCTCATGCCAAGGCGGTGACCGCATTGCGATTGCTGCTGGCCGCCCGTGAGCGACTGGACAGCGTCAGGCCGATCTATGCGATGGCGGTGATCTGTGAACAGAATTACCGGGAACTGGACCCGTTTTATGCGTTCGTGTTGAATGATATCGGTGCCGATAAGTTGAAATTGAATTTTCTGCAACCGACTTTCGGCGCTCCAAGCGGGTTCACGGATCTGTTTTTTGAGCAGAACATCATCAAGGATTATGATGAGTTGGTTTCAATCATCAAAGATTGCGACAACAAATACGGCTTGAATATCAATCCTAGCTGGTTGCGACAGGTGGCGATGTATCACCGGTCCGTACAAAAGAATCGAGATGCCAGACGTGGCTGGGGCGGGACCGCAGGGACCAGCGAGCACATCTGCAACAGTTATGAGCGGAATATCATGGTCGATCTGTATGGAAACGCCAGGCTTTGTTTTTCCACCCGTTTCCCCTCTTTGCGACTGGTTCGGCGGGGGAGCTTGCGGTTTTTTTGGGAAAACAGCTATTTCGTCCGTCAGATGATGCAGCGTTGTAATGGTTACTGCGGTATCAGCCACAGCGTTCGCCGGGAAAGCGCCACGTTAAAGTCGAAGGTTGAGCGGACCGTAACTGCTTGAAAAGCGCGCTCCCATTGCGCAAGATTACATAATCATCCGGCAGACTCTTTCCAGTAATTTCCAATGACCGCCCATATCTTTTTTCTTCAACTGCTGGCAATTCTGGTAAGCGCGCGCCTGATGGCGGAATTGGCGGTGCGGTTGAGGCTTCCGGCGGTGATCGGGGAGCTGCTGGCCGGCGTGATCCTGGGGCCAAGCCTGCTGGGGTGGTTGACGCCCAATGAGGTGATCAAGCTGCTGGCGGAGATCGGTATTATTCTGTTGTTGTTCCAGGTCGGTCTGGAGACCGATGTGCGGCGATTGATCGAAACGGGGCGAGAGTCGATCATGGTTGCAATCGGCGGATTCGTTGTGCCGTTTATCCTGGGTTTTGCTTTCGGCTACTGGCTGTTCGGGTTGTCGTTGTTGGTGTCGTTGTTTATCGGCGGCACTCTCACTGCCACCAGCATCGGTGTCACGGTCCGGGTGCTTTCCGATCTGAGGCGGCAGCACATGCGGGAAGGGCAGATCGTGCTCGGCGCCGCCGTGCTGGATGATGTGTTGGGGGTGGTGTTGCTGGCGCTGTTGTATGAATTTTCCATCGGCGGCGGCATCAGCATGGTGAATACCGGGAAGGTGTTGCTGTTTGTGGGGTTGTTCTTTGTGATTGCTCCGGTCGCTGCCAAGATCATCTCGGTGCTGATCAAGCGGTTCGACGCGGTCAGCGGGATTCCCGGTCTGATTCCTACCGCCATCGTGGCATTGGTGCTGTTTTTCGCCTGGCTGGCCTACGTTATCGGGGCGCCGGAGCTGCTGGGGGGGTTCGCCGCCGGTCTCGCACTCTCACGCCGCTTTTTCCTGCCGTTTGGCGTGGCGCTGCATGCCGATGCCGATTTTGCCTCCCGGATCGAACACCAGATGGCCCCGATTATCCAACTCTTTACCCCGATCTTCTTTGTTATGGTGGGGTTGTCGCTCAGCCTGCGTGAAATCGATTGGTCGTCACCGTTTATCTGGGGCTTTTCGTTATTGTTGTTTTTGGTCGCGGTGATCGCCAAGTTTTCGGGCGCGCTGCTGATACGGGAGTCCTGGCAGCGGCGGCTACTGGTGGGGCTGGCTATGGTGCCGCGTGGCGAAGTGGGGCTGATCTTTGCCGAGCTGGGGCGGGAGAGCGGTATCTTCAACAACGAGGTCTATGCCGGTATGGTGATTGTGATCGTGCTCACCACCGTGTTGTCGCCGGTGACCTTGCGCTGGTTTTTCGGGCGTTGCCCGGAAGATGGAACCGGTGGGGGAGTGGCCTGCTAGGCCGGGGTTCGCGGGTTATAGATCAAGCCGCCCTTCGCGGCGTACTCCCGTAACACCTTCCTTGCGTCTTCCCGCCGGATGTCGCAGATCACCTCGATCCCCCGTTGCCTGAGTTCGGCCGCCCAGTCATGCGGTTTTGGTCCCTCGTCGAAACCAACCTCGCGCGCATCCTGGTCGCGGGCGCCGACCACCACCCGACGGATTCCCGACCAGGCGATTGCGCCCAGGCACATGGCGCATGGCTCGGTACTGGAGATCAGTTCATGCGCCGGCAGGTGTTCCGCCCCCAGATCGTATGTCTCCAGCTTCCGTTGTGCCAGAGTGAGGGCGATTATTTCCGCATGCATGATGGAGAGATCCTCGGTACAGACACGGTTCACGCCCAATGCCACCAGCCGCCCGGAATCCCGCTCGAAGATCGCCGAGGCGAACGGACCGCCGGTGCTTTCTTCGGTGTTGCGACGGGCGGCGGCGATCACAAAGGACATCCGCTCATCCATATCCGGTATCGTTTCCCGGTCCGCCGCAAATTCCGCCAGCCACTCGGGCAGAAAGAATTCGACTCTGGATGCCTGTTTGAACATCGCTCCCCTCTGTTCGCGCGTCTGCGCCCGCCTGTCTGTTCCATCCTTCTATCCTTTATAGACCGGCTTGGAAATCCGCGATAGGGTCGCTTGCCGCTTGAATGCGGGAATAAAATGGGCGAACCTCTGGGGTAGCCAAAGCGTAAGCTGGAAAGAATCGAGAAGAGGTGTTCTGAGATGGAAGAGGATCGGGGCGAAACAAGCTCGGTCGCGATTGGTGAAGCGCAACTGGTGCTGGCGGAAAAGCGCACCTCCCTGGCGGTGATGCGTACCGGGATCGCGGTGTTGATACTTCCGATGTCGGTGATGAGCGTCCTGGTGGCGACCTCAAGATACTACGATGTCCTCAACGTTCTTCATTTGCTGATTCCGTTGGGATTTCTGAACCTTGCTCTCACAGTTTTTGGCGCCTATCTGATCATCCACTCCATTATCCGTATGCGGCACTATGACCGGATGATACGCGAGATCAAGGGGAATCACCGTATCATCGGCCGGTTTATCGAGTGAGGGATTGTTGAGAGTACTGCACAGACGGTCGTCTGCGGCTCACACTTTGCTTACGATCAGCGCCGCATTTACGCCGCCGAAGCCGAAGCCGTTGCAGAGGGCGTGGCGTACGGTGTGGGAGCGCGCCCGGTTCGGCACAAAATCCAGGTCGGCCATGGTCTCGTCGACCTGATCCAGATTGAGGGTCGGCGGCAGCAGGTCGTCACGGACCGCCAGCGCCGAGAAGATGCTCTCCACCCCGCCGGCCGCTCCCAGCAGGTGGCCGATGGCCGATTTGGTGGAGGAGATCGGCAGTTGCGGCAGTGCCTCCCCAAACACGTTTCGCAGCGAGGCGATCTCCGCCCGATCGCCCACCGGGGTGGAGGTGGCATGGGCGTTGACATAGTCGATATCGCCCTCACGCAAGCCCGCCATCTTGAGCGCACTGCGGATCGCCGCCGCGGCGCCGGAACCGTCCTCCGGGCCGGAGGTGATGTGGTAGGCATCGGCGCTGGTGCCGTAACCGCTGAGAACGGCCAGCGGGGTGGCGCCGCGGCGTTCGGCATGTTCCAGGGTTTCGATTACCATCAGTCCTGCCCCTTCGCCCATGACGAAGCCGTCGCGATCACGGTCGAACGGGCGCGAGGCGCGCGCGGGATCTTCGTTGCGGGTGGAGAGGGCCTTCAGGGCGTGAAACCCCCCAAGGGCCAGGGGATCGACACAGCCCTCGGCGCCGCCCACCAGCGCGACCTCGGCCTCGCCGCTGCGGATCAGCCGCATCCCGTCGCCGATCGCCTGAATCCCGGCGGCGCACGCGGTCACCGGGCAACCCAGCGGTCCCTTGAATCCGTAGCGGATCGATAGATTGCCGCTCGCCATGTTGGCGAGGAACGCCGGGACGGTAAACGGCGACAACCGGCGGTAGCCGCGGCTGTCCAGGATCTGTTGGGCCGAGGTGATGGTGGGGAATCCCCCGATGCCGGTGGCCACGATGGTGGCGGTGGCCCGTTGCGCGGTCTCCGATTCCGGAAACCAGCCGGCTTGCTGGAGGGCCTCCTGGGCCGCCGCCAGGGCGTAGAATGTGAAGAGGTCGATCTTCTTGCGCTCTTTCGCCTCAATCACGGCATCCGGGTCGAGGCCGGCCTCGGGGTCGCGCGCGCGGTCGGGCACCAGCCCGGCGATACGCACCGGGAAATCGGTGGTGTCGAAACGGTCGATGGGGACAACGCCCGAACGGGCCTCGGTCAGGCGCTTCCAGACGGTTTCCGCGCCGCAACCCAGCGGGCTGACCATTCCGATACCGGTGATAACGATAGGAGACTGCATGGTAATTCCGCGATTAGTAGTGAATCAAACAATACCTTTATCTACAATATGATCAAGATAATATTCAACCCATTGCCGGGGGCGGGGATCCAAGATGCCATACCCAAAGAGTCATAAACTCGAGACCAAAAACCGTATCCTGAAATCGGCTACCGAGCTGTTTTGCCGCTACGGGTTTGAACGGGTGTCGATCAGTCAGATCATGAAGCTGGCGCGCCTGACCCATGGCGCCTTTTATGCCCATTTCAAATCCAAGGAGGAACTCTATAACGCCTCGTTTATGGAGATCCTGCGCCGGAGCCGGGCGGCGCGCTTTGCCAAAAAATCATTCTCCATCAAACACTTGACCGCATTGGTCAGTGATTATCTGAATCTGCGCGAGTTGGCGCGCAAGGATGATCCCAGCCCCGAAGCCATCCTGTTCAACGAGATCGGCAGTGAAAACGGAAAGATAAAAAAACTTTATGAAGAGGCCTACCTGAACCTGAAGAAGGTGCTGGAGACCCGCATCACCGCATTGAGCCGGCTGAAAAGGCTTCCGATCCCCGCCGATGCGGAGGCCGTGGCGGAGAAGGCGCGCGCCATTCTGGCCGCTCTGATCGGTGCCGTGGCCATCGCCCGCAGCATTCCGCAGGAGGAGGAACAGCGGAATATCCTGGCGGCGGCCCAGAAACAGATCCTCGCCATTCTCGGTGTGGATGAGCGGCAGGTCTCAATGCCGTCTGTCTGAAGGGAGATTGTCATCCTGCGTTGATGCAAAGTGGCAACGGTACGGCAGCATGCCGATGATGTTGACGGCCAGCTTGCCGATACGGATCCCACCGATTTCTCCTTTCGCGGATTCCCCCCGAGGTGTTGTCAATTTCTTGCGACTCTGATGGTTTCGGGGTTGTCGCATTTGCTTCATTCCGGGGACTCGCAAGAATAGGTTTGTGAGTCCCCGCTTCTCAGGAAGTGGGTTGGGAGCGGATTAGTAATCAAGTTCCTGAGTTTTCCGGTGGGACCCGAAGTGAAATTTTTTATGCCAGCTCTCTGGGAGCGCGCAGGCAGTCGGTACCCTGAAATGAAAGCAAGCTTAGGATTTAAAGGGCTCTTGAATTCACGCCATTTATGAGCCTTAATCGTTTGGTGTGTGGTTTATACCAGCGTCGTCGTTTCTCCTGCAGGGTCGCTTTCGTGGACCAAGTCTAAATGGCCGCAAAACCGGAGCGGCGACGTCAGGGATGAGTCAGGGAGGGGCTGGCGCATGAGCTTTGTTGTTATAGGACGATCCATCTGTTCGGGCGCGGATTCCGGTTGTCGTCGAACAGGACTCGCCAAACAAATACATAACATTACGATGTGGTGCATCCGGCATCGCCTCGGCGTCCTATCGCCTTTGGACGATTCCTTTGACGGTCGCGGAAACTCATGGACCGGGTTTGCAGGTTGGGTGGCCAGATGAAGGCGACAGGAAAAGCGGTATCACCCCGTGGCACCGTTATCGCGTTGTTTGTCTCCGCCGTTGGTGCGCTCTGTCTGTTTGTCGCGGTTATGGTGACGATTCATGCCGTGGAGGACGGGGGGCGGCTGAATCAGGCATTTTCACTCACATTAAAATGGTTCAAACAAATTTCCGAAACAAATAATCCGCAACCAGACCAGGAGGCGTCCGGTTTACAGGCGGATGCGCCACCGGAAAGCGGGTCGCAATAGACGTATCGCCCGGTCACGGCATTTCTCAGGGATGCCGTTGAAGAAAGGTGGCTTTCATTTCAAATAGCATCTTCGGCTGCGCGTGCCGGATACGATTGCGATCACATGTTTATTCAGTGGTGCAGAGGTGCGCTGAAGAAATCAAAAAACAGCCACATCAGCAACGACGAGGTCAGCAAGGTCAGCAACATGGCCGGTGTCCCCTTGCGGAACCAGAGTCCCGGTGTGATACGCATGCTGTCGTCACCGATGTCCTTGGCGAGCCGCTCGGAAATAGTAACGATGAAAACGTTGGCGGTTGAGCCCAGGTGGGTGCCGTTACCTCCCATGCCGACACCGACGGCCAACGCCCACCACAAAGGGGTGACGTTGATTCCTTGTTGCTCCATGCCTGTCAAAATGGGGATCATCGCCGCGGTGAAGGGGATGTTGTCGATCATGGCCGAGAGGAATCCCGCCATCCACATCAGGAGGATCGAGGCCAGCAGCAGGTTCGACTCGACAAAAGGACGGATGTGCTGCCCCAGGTATTCGAGGAAATGGCTCTGTTCCACGCCTCCGACCACGATAAACAGGGAGATGAAGAACATCAGCAGGCTCATCTCCACGTCTGCAAAGGACTTGTCCAGCTCAACGTTGCGGCCGAGGAAGACCAGCAGGGTCAGGCCGATGGCGGCTACGAACCAGGGCTCCCAATCGAGGGCGTTGTGAAGCACGAACAACACTACCATGATGCCCAGTACCGCGACCGCGACGTTCCAGGTGTGTTTGTCCTTGATCTCGCCCATGCCGGAGAAATCCTGTTGCTCCGGAATAACCGCCAATTCTTTGCGGAACAGCCACTTTTGAGCCAGGAGAATGGCGAACCAGGCTACGAAGACAATGCCGCCCATCCGCAGCAGGAAGGTGTTGAAATCGATGCCGGCGGCCGAACCGATCATCAGGTTGGGGGGATCGCCCACCAGGGTGGCTACGCCACCGGTATCGGAGAGCAGGGCGGCGGCTAACAGGGAGGGAACCGGGCTGACCTTAAGCGCCCGGCAGATCAGGATGATCAACGGTCCGAAGATGACCACCGTGGTGACATTGTCGAGCAACAAAGAGACCACGGTCACCGCCGTACCGAGCATGGCCATCAGCAGGAAGAGCCGGCCACGGCTCAGTTCGGCGATACGATAGGCCAGCCGCTGAAACCCGCCGGTGGGGATCATGATGGCGACGATGGTCATCATGCCGCCGAGCAGGAAGACCACGTTCCAGTCGATGGCGTTGACAGCCAGTCGCGGGCTATAGAATCCGAACCACTGTCCGAACAGAATCATCAGGCCCGCACCGGCCATGGCGAACTTGGTTCGGTGGAAGCCGTGCACCCCTTCGGTAAAGATACCGATAAAGGTGGCGATCAGAATGATCCCCGATACCAGCATCGGGGTGTTCCAGGAAAGGTAGCCGGACAGTGTAGATGGTTCCATGGGGCGCGATCTCAAAACAAAGATTTCGCAGTTTATATTCAAGAGTCCTTTCTGAGAATATTTTTTTGCTTTTTTCGGGAAAACTCCTCCCCGCGGATAGTCTGGTTTTTGTTTCATGCGCCTCGTCATGTGGTGTGTCGCCAAAGGCGGATGGGAAAAGCTGAAACCAGTGACAGGTTATGTCGCCGTTTTGGCGGTCGGCGATACGGCCAAGGTTAAAGCGACGTTAAAAAACACCGGTATTGGGGCGGTTCTTTTGCGGCCAAGGCCGGGTCTTGTCCGTATATCGTTCGTCACTGAAACGGCCTGAGTCGTTGCTCGCGGAGTTGGCTTTCCATATCTCGCTAAGGCGGCTTCCTTGCTGCGCCCCCATAGTCCGTCCAGCAGGGGAGGGCTAAAGTTGCTCCGGATGGTTTTAGTTGCTTGAAAACGACGGCAAAATGCGCGAATCTGTGCAGGGAAGGATTCTTCGCGAAGGGAGGGGTGGGGGAATGGATGACTCCAAATGTCCATGGTCGGCGCCAAAAAAAGCCATTTCGCTGCTGAAGTCGGTTCTTTTCTTTCTCTTTCTGATTCTGGCGATTTCGCCACCGCAGGCGATAACGTCTGAAGACAGCGTTTCTGTCGGTGGTCCGGTTGTCCCGGTCAATCAGCCTTCCTCCCTTGTGTTTATTGATGCCGGCGTGCGCGGCAAGCAATTGCTGCTGTCGGGCATGGCGGCGGATGCCAAAGCAGTCATTTTGCGCGGTGACTCCGATGGAATCCGGCAAATAAGTACCGCACTGCAGGATTACCGTCATCTGGACAGCATTCAGATTATTTCCCATGGTGCGCCGGGAAAGCTGATGCTGGGCGGCACGCGTTTGACGGACGGCAATCTCGATCGTTACCGGTCCGAGTTGAAAACCTGGGGCGATTCCCTGCGGGCCGATGGCGATATCTTATTATTCGGTTGTAACGTCGCGCAAGGTGCGGTGGGGGAGCGCTTCGTTGAACGCATCGGCCGCTTCACCGGCGCGGCGGTCGCCGCTTCAAAAGACGCTACCGGTCCCAAAGTCTTGGGTGGAAACTGGGATCTGGAGAAGCAGACCGGAGTTATCGGCGCGGCATCGGCGATCAGTAATCGGGCGATGTCGGAATACGGCCGTTTGTTGGCGCTGCCTTCGAACGGTTTGAAAGACGTGACGGCCGCGATGGTGAATCCGACACCGTCAACGTCACTGCTCACTTTTGTCCCTGGTTTTACCTTTACCAATAATACCAGTTATAACCTGGCGGCAGATACAACACCTGGTGCGGATGGTTTCTACATCCTCGATAGCACCTATACAAGTTCTGTCACGGATTCTTTCACGATCAATGCCGATGGTACCAACTTGGCTACGTTTGACCTGACCGGTATCGCGGTAACAAATTATCCCTGCGGCGGTCCCACCACCGGCGCCCACTATACGATTACGGTTACAGGAATTGGAGGAAGTTCTCCTAGTACTTCATTTGCTGTGGATGGACAGACTATTGGGACTGGAAATTACTCCGCCTTTACCGGTATTTCCGGATTTCAGGTTTCAATTACAGGCGTGTACGGGAGTGACGGATGCGGCGGCATCGCCTATGGCGCTCCCTCCAACATAACTTTCGATAATTACACCATTGCCAATGCGACCGCACCTGTCACAACTCCTGCCGTCACGGGAATCAGCCCAAGCAGCGGCCCGACGGCAGGAGGCGCTGGCGTCACCATTACCGGCAGTGGTTTTACCGGTACCACGAGTGTGACCATCGGGGGCGCGTCGGCCACCAGCGTGGTGGTAGTGAATGACACCACCATTACTGCGACGACCCCGGCAGGTACGGTGGGCGCGAAGGACGTTGTGGTGACGAATTCGGCGGGTAGCGGGACCGGGACCGGGTTGTATACCTATGTCGCCGCGCCCACGGTGACCGGTATCAGTCCCAATTACGGATCGACGGCCGGCGGCACCAACGTGACCATCACCGGCACCAACCTCACCGGCGCGACCTCGGTGACCATCGGCGGTGCGGCGGCCACCAGTGT
>JBNKCL010000037.1:0-14498 GCA_050287725.1 Sedimenticolaceae bacterium | reverse complement strand
TCCGCCGAGCAGGAGCTTAGGGCCTATGCGGCTTCTTATCCGGAGCCTGAGAACCTGAGTCTGGTAACCCCATTTTTTTTGAACGCATATGGACATCGTAGCGAATACACCTCTTTTTCGCTGTACTACTGGATCAAGGTTTGTCTGTTTCCAGGCATTGTGCTTGGGGTTATTGCGGGCCTGGTAATGCTCAAATGGAGGAAGCAAGAATAGGAAAGCAGGGGTTAGAGAACAATTATTTCTAATATTAAGAGGCGTTGAATATAGAAATACCGGGTCAGAGTGCAGTTTTCACAAAATTAGCAATAATTGTGTTTTGACCCCATTAATCATTCAAGAGGGAGCATGGTAAAAAATGAAATCATGTTATGGATGTGGAGAGCCTACGTGGAGACATGAGGTGGTTAATCTGAAGAAGGAACTGGACAGTAGTGAGGAAGCTCATGTGTTTCATACAACCAAGACCACAAACTATAAAACAGCATCTTTGCATGTTCCTTTTTGTCCTGAATGTAAAAAGAGAGAAACCGTTTATAATTCCGTCTATTCATTGGTTATGCTGTTAGTTATTGGCACTATTTACTATGTGTGGCATCTCCATTTTCCAAATATTTTTGAAATAAGCGGGTTTTTGATGCCTCTTGGCATATTAATCGCATATATTGCCATTGTCGGCGCCTTGGGTTTCGGTTGCCACAAAATTATTAGCTCTTTAACCGGTCATAGAAAAAATCCAAACAGCCACCCAGAGGTTGCAGAAATGCTCTTAAATGGATGGAAAGAAGGAAAAGTTTATTAGGAACGAAAAACAAGGTCAGAGAGCAATTGTTTCTAATATGAGAAGTACTGAATATTTCCGATAATTGTTCTCTGACTCAGATTATTCGAAATAATGATTATTCTGCACTTAGGTCTTAAGGGGAATCTGAAATGAAAGTCGATGTAAAGCTGTCGAGTTCATATTATTTGATGGTCGCATTTTTCTGTGTGATGTGGGGACTTGGGTTGATCCTGCACTTTTTCGTGAATAACAGGGTTTTCCCCAGAACGCTCGATAGCGAGGGGGTTACCACCAGGAGCGGCAAACGATACCTGTGGTCCGATCTGGTGGATTGGGAAAGAAACCGGATGGTTGTGGGCGGGCCGGGCGGTGCGCGTCTCACGGGAAACGTGACCCTGTTATTTAATAATGGCAAGGTCCGGATCGGTACCGGCGTGATCGAGAACTTGGATGAGGTCCTTGCGTTTTTGTCGAACCGGCTCGGTGAGAATGTGGTTCCCGGTTAGTGCTTCGGGGAATAAATAAGCCCGGAATCGTAATGATGCCAACTCGATTGGGCCCGACAAATCTTTCATTGCTTATGCGCAGGGCAAACGAGTTGAGTAAAGATGATCTACCGGGACAATCTGATTTCAATCACGGATGATGAAATCATCTTTGAGCACTACTATTTCCCTTCCGGAAAGAGGAAGGTTGTGCGGTTGTCCGATATTGAGTCGATCGTGGCAAGACCCTCGACGCTATTGAACGGCAAATGGCGTATCCACGGAAGCGGGAATTTCAGGATCTGGTTTCCAAAGGATATTCACCGTCCCCAGCGCGACAAGATCTTTTTCGCCAAACTCAGAAGCCAAAGGATCGAGATTGGTTTTACGGTGGAAGATTCGAGGCAAGTAGAGAGGGTCTTCCGGGATTTGAATTTTCTTGGCGGGGAGTAACTATTGAACGTAAGAAGGTAAAAATATAGCTCCGCTTCACATTGATATGCCGGGTGGCATAAAGACCTGTGCGTGGATGCTGTTTGCCGACATAAGGGATGTGTGATGAAAAATATAATCATAGTGTTGCTGGTGGTCGGGGTGGTGTATTGGTTCATGCACTCCGACACCGAGATCGATAAGCTGATGAAGGTGGATGAGTCGGCTTTGTCGGTAACGGAAAACGGCATCGTGGACGTCAAGCCGGAGCCGGGTTCCAATGTGAATGCGGACGAGTTGGTGGAGTATGGCGTTCCCACCGTGGTCTATGTTTACATGGCTACATGCAAGAGTTGCAAGCGCACTGACGAGGCGGTCAAGAGGCTGGTTTCTTATCGTCCCGATGTGTCTGTCAAGCGGGTGCATATGATCTACGGCTACGGCCTCAGGCTGTTCAGTCAGGGGGAGGACCTGGGATCAGACTTTGCCCCATTCATCGTCATCTATGATAAAAACGGCAAACGGGTGGCGTCAGACCGCGGGGACAGCCCGGAGCATACGTATGCTGGGTATCGCATGCTCTTCGATTGGATGAATGCGGAAGGCGAAAGGGCTTTTAACAGAGAGCATGGGTGATTGATAAGACTCTCCGGATGAAGGGACCTGGTTTCTCAGCCGCGCTCTGGTTATGAAGCCGCCGCATCCGGCGGAGGCTTTTGCGGGCTGGGACTCTCGTGTGGGTGGGATGTTACTAGTACATAAGGAGAAATAACAAATGGCTATTATCGGCATAGTGCTTATTATTTTCGGTATTGTGGATCTGGTCGGCAGCTTTGCCGGATTCGACGTTTGGGGGGACTGGATCGGCGTCAATCTTCCGGAGGTTATCTGGCGTTTCACGGCGTGGATCGAGATAGGACTGGGCTGGGTTCTGATGAAGAGCGGTTCCGGGGAGGCTGTCCAGGAGGCTGGCGAATAAGGGATGCTTCGCCGATAATCCGATAGTCGTCGCCCAGTCGGGTCTGCTCGAAGATTGGGCGGCGGCTGTTTTGGCTACAGAATAAGCAAGGGGAGTTCGATGGCGAAATGTGCATTTTGCGGCACCACGATCCTGTTCGGAGGGAAAAAGGTCGAGGATCTGACCTTCTGCAGCGATAAATGTCTGGCCAAAGGGCAGGTGGCGTTGGTTGCCAGGCAGGTGCCCGATGATCTTGTCGCATCGCAGGCGCGTACGATTCACTCCGGCCCGTGTCCGGTCTGCAACCAGCGGCGGGGGCCGGTCGAGGTGCATACCTCGCATAAGGTCACCTCTTTTGTCCTGATGACACAGTGGTCGAGCAATCCGCGCGTATCCTGCCGATCGTGCGGCGTGAAGGCGCAGGCGGGCGGCCTGCTGCATTCCATGCTTCTGGGATGGTGGGGATTGCCCTGGGGGATTCTCATGACGCCGGTACAGATCGGGAAAAACCTGATCGGCATGATGCGCAGTGAAACGTCCGTCAATCCATCCGCGGAGTTGGAACAGCTCGTGCGGTTGAATATCGCCGCGCAAGCGCTTGAGGCAAATCAGCAAGCGCCGGAGTAAGAACCGTTTTACGGATTCCGGGTGGGTGAATGCCTTGCCCGGAAAGGACGAAGCGGTAATACATAAGCGCGCGCCCGGGCCGGAGCGCGGTCGGTTCTGATTGCGTGGGCTGAAACTCTATTCAGAAAGCCACGCAATCGCTGCCTCTTCATCGCGAAAGATGTGTAGATTGTATCCTTCGTTTTGGCCGGCAATTTCAAAGAAATCGTGCGAATGATCATCGGGTGCCGTCAGGATTGCCGAGCGGACATCCTTTTGCAGATCCATCTCTTTCATCTCCTTGTGCGCATAATCGTAATTATCGACAGTGCTTAATACGTTGCGTGAATTGCGCACATCGAGCAGGAATCGCTTGATACCCATATCGCGGCTCATGCGGTCCAGTTCTGGCGTGTAGGTGTTGGCAAGTTCTGCAGTCAGCGGTGCGTTGACCCGGCAGATGATGTATTTTCCGTTATCCGCTATTTCGATGCTGTATTCCATCAATGTTCCCCGGATTCATTGTCCCGCATGGGAGTCTGCGTTTGGGCGACGCTGAGCGGGTTTTGATTCGGTGATTATACTAACTTGCCCCGGAACATGAAGAACACCGCGCCCACCATACAGAACCCCGCCCACAGGTAGTCCAATTTCACCGGCTCCTTCAGATACAGAATGGAAAAAGGCACGAATACCGACAGGGCGATCACCTCCTGCATGATTTTCAATTGCCCGACCGAGAGGGCGGTGTAGCCGATGCGGTTTGCCGGAACCTGGAACAGATACTCCAGCATGGCAACACCCCAACTCACCAGCGCGGCGATGATCCAGGGCTTTTCGTTCAGTGTTTTTAGATGCGCATACCAGGCAAAGGTCATGAAGACGTTGCTGACGATCAGCAGGGAGGCGGAGACAAAAATGGGATTCATACAGGTGCGGCGGAAGCGCGATACATGACCCGGAAGCCGGACGGTGCGCAAGTATATAATGGGCGCTCCATCGCCCGCCATATGAGTTTCCGGGAAGCGCTCTGCCCGAAGCGGGCAGTTAGGGTTGGTACCCCAGATTGTGGGAGAGCCACTTCTCCACGGCTGCCACCGTCATCCCCTTGCGGTCCGCGTACTCCTCCACCTGGTCCCGTCCGATCCGCCCGACGGTGAAATAGTGCGCCTCCGGGTGACTGAGGTAGAGACCGCTGACCGAAGCGGTGGGTACCATGACGCCGCTTTCGGTCAGTGAGAGACCGGTCTGCTCCCGTACCTGCAATAGCCGCCACAGGATCTCCTTCTCGCTGTGGTCGGGGCAGGCGGGATAGCCGAGGGCGGGTCGGATGCCGCGATAGGCCTCGTGGATCAGCGCCTCGTTATCCAGCGCCTCGTCGGGGGCATAGCCCCAATACTCGGTGCGGACCCTGAGGTGCAACAGTTCCGCCAGGGCCTCGGCCAGCCGGTCGGCCAGCGCCTTGAGCAGGATGGCGCGATAGTCGTCGTGTTCCGCCTCGAACTCCCGCAGCTTGGTCTCGATCCCGAGGCCCGCGGTACAGGCGAAACCGCCGAGATAGTCCGCCTTGCCGCTGTCGGCCGGGGCGATGAAGTCCGCCAGGCATTCGTTCCGTTTCCCCTGCTGCCGCAGGAAGTGGAAGGTGGCGAGCGCGTCGTTGCGCTGTTCGTCCTGGAACAGCACCACGTCATCCCCTACACGGCGGGCGGGGAACAGGCCGACCACCGCCGCCGCCTTGAGCCAACGCTCTTCGATCAATTGGGTCAGCATCTCCCGGGCGTCCGCCAGCAGCTTGCGCGCCTCTTCGCCTTTCTCCGGATGCTCCAGGATCTGGGGGTAGCGGCCCTTGAGTTCCCAGGCGTGAAAGAAGAAGGTCCAGTCGATGTAGGGGACGAGTTCGGCCAGCGGCAGATCGTCGAACAACTGCACGCCGGGCCGCGCCGGCACCGGCGGGGTGTAGTTCTCCCAGTCGAGCTGCGGCGCGTCGGCCCGCGCCTGTGCCAGGGGCGTCAGCGGCTGCGCCTGTTCTTCGCGCCGCCGGCGCACGGCTTCATATTCCGATTTGATCTGTGCCGTGTAGCCGGCTGCCTGGTCGCCCAGCAGGCCGGCGGCTACACCTACCGCACGCGAGGCGTCCGGCACATAGGCCACCGCCTGGCGATATTCGGGATCGATCTTCACCGCCGTATGGGCGATGGAGGTGGTGGCGCCGCCGATCATCAACGGCTGTCGCATGCCGAGCCGTTCCATCTCCTTCGCCACATGCACCATCTCGTCCAGGGAGGGGGTGATGAGTCCCGAGAGACCGATGATGTCGGCGCCGGTCTCGCGGGCGCGCTCCAGGATGGTGTCGGCGGACACCATCACCCCCAGGTCCACCACCTCGTAGTTGTTGCACTGGAGCACCACGCCGACGATGTTCTTGCCGATGTCGTGCACGTCCCCCTTCACGGTGGCGAGCAGAATACGACCGCGGGTGCCGGTGTTGCACGTCGCCTTCTCCGCTTCCAGGAACGGCTCCAGGTAGGCCACCGCTTTTTTCATCACCCGGGCCGATTTCACCACCTGCGGCAGGAACATCTTGCCCTCTCCGAACAGGGTGCCCACGGTGTTCATGCCGGTCATGAGCGGTCCCTCGATCACATCGATGGGACGCCCCAACTGTTGCCGCGCCTCTTCGGTGTCGGCGTCGATATGTTCGGTGATGCCCTTCACCAGGGCGTGCGCCAGGCGCTTCTCCACCGGCCAGCTACGCCACTCCTGCTCCTCTCTGGTTTCGGTCGCCGCGCCGTCGCCTTTGTATTTGGGAGCCAGGTCGATAAGCCGTTCGGTGGCGCCGGGGTCGCGGTTGAGCACCACGTCCTCCACTGCAAGGCGCAGCTCTTCCGGGATCTCGTCGTACACCGCCAACTGTCCGGCGTTGACGATGCCCATATCCAGTCCCGCCCGGATAGCGTGATAGAGAAACGCCGCGTGGATCGCCTCGCGCACCGGGTTGTTGCCGCGGAAGGCGAAGGAGATGTTGGAGATACCGCCGGAGACCAGCGCGCCGGGCAGGTTCTGTTTGATCCAGCGCACCGTCTCGATGAAGTCCACCCCGTAGTTGGCGTGTTCCTCGATGCCGGTGCCCACGGTGAGGACGTTTGGATCGAAGATGATGTCCTCGGCGGGGAAGTTCAGTTGCTCCGTCAGGATCCGGTAGGCGCGGCCGCAGATCTCGATGCGCCGTTCCAGGTTGTCCGCCTGGCCCTGTTCGTCGAAGGCCATGACAATGACGGCGGCGCCGTAACGGCGGCAGAGCCGGGCGCGTTCGATGAAGGCCTGCTCCCCCTCCTTGAGAGAGATGGAGTTGACGATGGTCTTGCCCTGCACGCACTTCAGTCCCGCCTCCAGGATCTCCCACTTGGAGGAGTCGATCATGAAGGGGACCTTGGTGATCTCCGGTTCGGAGGCGCACAGGTTGAGGAAGCGCCGCATGGCGGCGACCCCGTCCAGCATCCCTTCGTCCATGTTCACGTCGACGATCTGGGCGCCGTTTTCCACCTGCTCGCGGCAGATGGCCAGCGCCTCCTCGTACTCCCCCTCGAGGATCAGGCGTTTGAACTTGGCGGAGCCGGCC
Organism: Sedimenticolaceae bacterium; assembly: GCA_050287725.1. Taxonomy (GTDB): domain Bacteria; phylum Pseudomonadota; class Gammaproteobacteria; order Chromatiales; family Chromatiaceae; genus CBFDBF01. The sequence goes on along the minus strand of JBNKCL010000037.1, from coordinate 7,617 downwards.
ACGTTGGCCCGCTCGCCTACATTCACGAACAGGGAATCCTCTTCGATGTTGAAGGGCTCCTGGCCGGAGAGGCGGCAGGCGGGCGCGGGCCTGGAGGGTTTGCGCGGTGGTTTGCCGGCAACCTTTTTGGCGATGGCGGCGATGTGTTGCGGGGTCGAGCCGCAGCAGCCGCCCACGATGTTGATCAGCCCGGCGTCGGCCCATTCGCCGATGTAGTCGGCCATATGGGCGGCGTCCAGGTCGTACTCGCCGAACTCGTTGGGCAGACCGGCGTTCGGGTGGGCGGAGACCCGGCACTCGGCAATGTGCGCCAGCTCTTCGATGTGTTGCCGCAGTTTGTCCGGGCCGAAGCCGCAGTTCAGGCCGATGGAGATGGGTTCGGCGTGCCGCAGGCTGTTGTAGAACGCCTCCACCGTCTGGCCCGAGATCTCGATGCGGCCGGAGCGGCCCACGGTGCCGGAGATCATGACCGGCAGGCGGCGCCCCAGATGTTCGAACAGCTGGGTGACCGCGAACACGGCGGCCTTGGCGTTCAGCGAATCGAAGATAGTCTCGATCAGGAGCAGGTCGACGCCGCCCTCGATCAACCCGGCAGCGGCCTCGGTGTAATCGCTCACTAACTCGTCGAAGCTGATGGCGCGGGCGCCCGGGTCGTTGACGTCCACCGAGGTGGAGGCCGATTTCTGGTTGGGACCCAGCACGCCGGCCACGAAACGCGGTTTCTCCGGGGTGGAGTAGTTGTCCGCGGCTTCGCGCGCCACGCGCGCGGCCGCCACATTGATCTCACGGGCGTAGGCCGAGAGTTCGTACTTGGCCAGATCGCTCGCGGTGGCGCCGAAGCTGTTGGTCTCGATGATGTCGGCGCCGGCCTCCAGGTACTGCTCGTGGATCTCCCGGATGATCTCGGGCCGGGTGAGCACCAGCAGGTCGTTCATCCCCTTGAGGTTCACCGGCCAGTCGGCGAACCGCTCCCCGCGATAGTCCGCCTCCGCCAGTTTGTGGCGCTGGATCATGGTGCCCATGGCGCCGTCCAGGATCAGGATGCGCTGTGCGAGTAAGTCGTGAATGGCGGTGGCGGGGTTGCGGCTCATGGAATCGTCCGGTAGTGCGAAAAGGCGACCTATTATAGTGGCTTGGGGGGACGGGGTGGAAATTAACCGGGCGGTTGAAAAACCCTCATGCGGTACGATACGGCGTTAAAATGGGGCGGACACGCATCCGTCAGACCTTTTTTCACGGGAACACGATATCACGCCATGGGAAAATCGAAGCCTTTCGTCCTGGTGGACGGCTCCTCCTACCTGTTTCGCGCCTACCACGCCCTGCCGCCGCTCACCAACTCCCGCGGCGAGCCCACCGGTGCGGTGGTGGGGGTGCTCAATATGCTGCGCAAGCTGATCGCGGAGTACGAGCCGGAGTATCTGGCGGTGGTGTTCGATGCGCCGGGCGGCAGCTTCCGCAATGCGCTCTATCCGGAGTACAAGGTCAATCGCCCCCCCATGCCGGACGAGTTGCGCTCCCAGATCCAGCCGCTGCACGACATCATCCGCGCTCAGGGGGTGCCGCTGCTGATCCTGGAGGGGGTGGAGGCGGACGATGTGATCGGCACCCTGGCACGTCGGGCGGAGGCGGCCGGCATGGAGACCCTGATCTCCACCGGGGACAAGGATCTGGCGCAGCTGGTGGATGACCGTACCACCCTGATCAACACCATGTCCGACACCCTCACCGACCGGGCTGGGGTGAGGGAGAAGTTCGGGGTGACGCCGGAGCAGATCATCGACTATCTGGCGCTGGTGGGGGACACCTCCGACAACATCCCCGGCGTACCCGGCTGCGGCCCCAAGACCGCCGCCAAGTGGCTGGCGGAGTACGGCGACCTGGACAACCTGGTGGCCCACGCCGACGAGATCAAAGGCAAGGTGGGGGAAAACCTGCGCGCCTCCCTGGAGCAGTTGCCGCTGGCGCGGGAATTGACCACCATCAAACTGGATGTGGCGCTCCAGGTCGGCCCCAAAGACCTGAAGCCCGGGGACCCCGATCTGCCGAAGCTGCGGGAGTTCTACACCTGGCTGGAGTCGAAACGGTTGCTGGATAGCCTGGGCGCGGCGGATGCAGGCGAGCAGCCGGCGGCGGCCGAAGAGGCGGTCGCGGCGGCCTACGAGACGGTGCTGACGAAACAACAGTTCCGCCGCTGGCTGGAGAAACTGAAGAAGGCGCGGCTGTTCGCCTTCGACACCGAGACCACCAGCCTCGACTACATGCGCGCCGAGGTGGTGGGGGTGTCGTTTGCGGTGGAGCCGGGGAAGGCCGCCTATGTGCCGCTGGCGCACATCGATCCGGGGGCGCCGGAGCAGCTGCAACGGGAGTGGGTGCTGGCGGAGCTGAAACCGCTGCTGGAGGACCCAAAGCGGCCCAAGCTGGGGCAGAACCTGAAATACGACATGAGCGTCCTGGCCCGCTACGACATCGAGATGCGGGGGATCGCATTCGACACCATGCTGGAGTCCTACGTGGTGGACTCCACCGCCACCCGCCACGATATGGATTCGCTGGCGGAGCGCTATCTCGAATATAAGACCATCCGGTTCGAGGAGATCGCCGGCAAGGGGAGCAAGCAGCTCACCTTCGATCAGATCCCGCTGGAGCAGGCGGCCCCCTATGCGGCGGAAGACGCCGACGTCACCCTGCGGTTGCACCGGGCGTTGTGGCCGCGGCTGGAAAAAGAACCGCGACTGGCCGCGCTGTTCCGGGAGATCGAGATGCCGCTGGTTCCGGTGCTCTCCCGCATGGAGCGGACCGGGGTGCGCATCGATACCGCGCTGCTGAACAAACAGAGCCACGAGCTGGCGAAGAAGATGCACAAGCTGGAACAGCACGCCTACGAGATCGCCGGTCACAGCTTCAACCTGAGTTCGCCGAAACAGATCGGCGAGGTGTTCTTCAACGAGCTCGACCTGCCGGTGATCTCCAAGACGCCGAAGGGCGCCCCCTCCACCGCGGAGTCGGTGCTGGTGGAACTGGCGGAGCAGGGCCACGAACTGCCGTCGGTGATCCTGGAGCACCGGGCCATGAGCAAGCTCAAGTCCACCTACACCGACAAGCTGCCGGAGATGGTGAGTCCGGTCTCCGGGCGGGTGCACACCTCTTATCATCAGGCGGTGGCCGCCACCGGGCGGCTCTCCTCCTCCGATCCCAATCTCCAGAACATCCCGGTGCGCACCGAGGAGGGACGGCGCATCCGTCAGGCCTTCATCCCGGAGGAGGGATGGGCCATGGTGGCGGCGGACTACTCCCAGATCGAGTTGCGGATCATGGCGCACCTCTCCGGGGACGCGGCGTTGCTGCAGGCGTTCGCGGAGGGTCTGGACATCCATCGCGCCACCGCCGCCGAGGTGTTCGCGGACGGCGAGCTGGAGGCGGTCACCGCCGAACAGCGGCGCTCCGCCAAGGCGATCAACTTCGGGCTGATCTACGGCATGTCCGCCTTCGGGCTGGCGCGCCAGCTCGGGATCGGACGGGGCGAGGCCCAGAGCTATGTGGATCTCTATTTCGAGCGCTACCCCGGGGTGAAGGCGTTCATGGACGAGATCCGGTTGACCGCCCACGACCGGGGCTATGTGGAGACCCTGTTCGGCCGCCGTCTCTACCTGCCGGAGATCAACTCCCGCAACGGCCAGCTGCGGGCGGCCGCCGAACGCACCGCCATCAACGCCCCGATGCAGGGCACCGCCTCCGACATCATCAAGCGGGCGATGCTGGGGCTGGACCGCTGGATTCGGGAAGAACACCCGGCGGTGCGCATGATCATGCAAGTGCACGACGAACTGGTGTTCGAGGTGCGGAAGGATGCGGTGGACGCCGCCTGCGAACAGATCCGGGGATTCATGGAGGGGGCCGCCGAGTTGCAAATCCCGCTGGTGGTGGATGTGGGGGTGGGGAAGAATTGGGACGAGGCCCACTAGCACCATCTCAAAATTGATCTTTTCCTTCCAGGCTGCGTTATCGCCTTCCTCAAATGCTCATTTACTTAGAGAACCTATCTCATAATTCCTCGCGAGTCGCGTTGCAGCCCGAAATGTGTGGCTGCAAGGCGCACCACGCAGCACAGTACTTACTGTACGGGCAAGCGGTGCAACACCGCAGGCGCGCATTTCGGACGCAACCCCTTGGGGACCGGGCGCTTTTCATCCATGGCTTTGTTGCGTCTCGCTCATGTAGCATGGGCTACACTTCGCTCAACGCGTCGCGCCCTGAAAGAAAATCGCCATGGTCGCGACCGCGGGGGATTATGAGATAGGCTCTCCTTGTAAACCCCGCTTTTCGGAAGGCTCTAGCCTTGCCTGAAAGAAAAATCTCTAATTTTGAGTTTGATGCTAACCCAGGTATTGCTGCGTTTTCCTCGGTGCAGTATCCGGTCTGGACCTTGCAATACGAGGCGGTGCTACGAGCCGCGAAGGGTAATTCCGGTCAGGAAATCGCGGCCACCAGGCGCTTGATGCGGCGGGGAAAAGAGGGTGCGGGATTTCCATATTACGGGGATGGGATTTGGCAGGGCGCTGGCCGGAACTTTTTTGCAATCCCCCGGGTCAACAGGATTATGCGTCGACGGACGCTTCGGCCGCCATTCCCCAGGCGGTCGTAAAGCCCGACCACTTTGTCGGGTGTTCTGATCCCGGCTGCTGTTACTCCCCTTCGGCGCCGGGATCTTCTTTTATGTACAGGATGTACGGTACGCCGCGGGCGCAGGGATGCGCAGGAGCGGCGATGAATCTCAAAATTGATCTTTTTCTCCTGGGCGGCGTTATCGCGGCAACGCTCACTCCTGGGCCGGTTCGGACAGTTCCAGCCAGCGGTCCAGCAGGGCGTGGGCCTCGTCGATCCCCTGGCGGTTCAGGGCGGAGAAGAGCTGTACGCTCACCAGCCCCGAGAACGGTTTGATCGCCTTGCGCACCTGTTGCAGGGCGGTGGCGGCCGCTCCCCGCTTCAGTTTGTCCGCCTTGGTCAACAGGATGTGCACCGGAAGCTGAAAGTGACGGCTCCACTCCAGCATCTGTTGGTCAAACTCCTTCAGCGGATGACGGATATCCATCAGCAGGATCAGACCGCGCAGTGAGCGGCGTCCCTCCAGATACTCCGCCAGGGCCGCCTGCCACTGGCGCTTCACCGACTCCGCCACCTTGGCATAGCCGTAACCCGGCAGGTCCACCAGCCGTCGCTGCTCGTCCAGGGCGAAGAAGTTGAGCAGCTGGGTGCGCCCCGGGGTCTTGCTGGTGCGGGCCAGCGACTTTTGCTGGCAGAGAACATTGATGGCGCTGGACTTGCCGGCGTTGGAACGCCCGGCGAACGCCACCTCCAGCCCTTCGTCCGCAGGACATTGGGAGAGCTTGGCGGCGCTGGTTAAAAAAGATGCTCGATGGTAGTAGGGATTCATTGTGAAGGGATCAGGACTCTTTCCGGACCCAGTGCCCCGATTTGCCGCCGGATTTCTCCAGCAGCCGCACTTGGTCGATTTGCATGCCCCGGTCCACCGCCTTGCACATGTCGTAGATGGTGAGCAGGGCCGTCTGGGTGGCGCATAGCGCCTCCATCTCCACCCCGGTCTGCCCGCGGGTCTTGGCGGTGGTGCGGCAATATACGCTGGAGCTCTCCGCCTCGGGCGTCAGTTCGATCTCGACGTGGGTGAGGGCGAGGGGGTGGCAGAGGGGGATCAGTTCGGGCGTTTTCTTGGCCGCCATGATCCCCGCCACCCGGGCGATCCCCAATACGTCCCCTTTCTTGTGGCCGCCCTCCCGGATCAGGTCCAGGGTGGCGGACTGCATCCGAATCCACCCTTCGGCGACGGCTGTCCGCTCCGTCTCCTGCTTGGCGCCGACATCCACCATGTGGGCCTCGCCGGACTGGTTGAAATGGGTCAGTTTGCTCATGGGCTCGCATCCGGTTGGAATCGGTTGCCTCGGATTGTAACAGTGAATCCCGGGACCCGCCCCTAGCCCGCCTCCGCCGCGTCGTATTCGATGCTCTTCGACAGTTCGTGTACCTCGAACTGCAGGGTGTCGAGATCCGCCATCACATAGGTTGCCGGCGCCCGGCCCACCCCGCCGACGGTGCCGGGATTGACCAGCGGCGTGTTGCCGCCCCGGATGTTGGGGAGCTCCTCGATCGCCAGGGCGTGGCTGTGGCCGCAGCACACCAGATCCCAGTCGCCGGTGGCGGCCATGGCCTTGGCGTAGTGGGGGTAGTGCACCAGGAAGATCCGCCGTCCCCCCAGCTCCACGCCGGCGTCCATTCCGTGATAGTGGATCACGCTGTCGGGCCGGGCCGCCAGTTGCCCCAGGGTGTAGAGGTCACCGGTGTTGTTGCCGTGGATCACATGGATCGGCAGACCGAACCGGTGCAGGTTGCGCAGGCTGTTGGGGGCCACCACGTCGCCGCAGTGCAGCACCGCCTCCGCGCCCAACTCTTTGGCCTGGGCCACGGCCGCCTCCAGCAGAGGGATGTGGTCGTGACTGTCTGAGAGTATGCAGATTTTCATGGTCTTGGATCAGAAGTGGGGCGTTTCCGGCGCGTCCTTGAACATCTGCATGCTCTCCAGGATCTCCTGTTTGGCCTCGTCGACGCCGCCCCAGCCCTCGACCCGCACCCATTTGCCCTCGTCCAGGTCCTTGTAGTGTTCGAAAAAGTGGGCGATCTGCTCCAGCAGGATCTCCGGCAGGTCGCGAAAATCCCGCACATTGCGATGGAGCCGGGAGAGCTTGTCGATGGGCACCGCCAACACCTTGGCGTCGTCGCCCGATTCATCGGTCATCTTCAGCACACCCACCGGCCGGCACTGGATCACCGAGCCGGAAATCAGCGGGTGGCTGGTCAGTACCAGCACGTCCACCGGGTCCCCGTCCTTGGAGAGGGTGTGGGGGACATAACCGTAGTTGCAGGGGTAGTGCATGGAGGTATTCATGAAGCGGTCCACGAACATGGCCCCCGTTTCCTTGTCCAGTTCATATTTGACCGGATCGGCGTGGGCGGGGATCTCGATGATGACGTTGATCTCGTTCGGGGCGTTGTTCCCTGGGGTGACTCTGTCCAGATTCATGCTTGCTGACCTCGGAAAGAAAAAAAGAGGTCGGCGATAGCCGACCTCTTTCTATTTTACAACGAACGCGGCCCGAAAACCGCTTTCACTGGTTTACAGCAGGGGCACGATCAAGAGCGCCACGATGTTGATGATCTTGATCAGCGGGTTGACCGCCGGGCCGGCCGTATCCTTGTACGGGTCGCCCACGGTGTCGCCGGTTACCGCCGCCTTGTGGGCGTCGGAACCCTTGCCGCCGAAGTTGCCGTCCTCGATGTACTTCTTGGCGTTGTCCCAGGCGCCGCCGCCGGTGGTCATGGAGATGGCCACGAACAGCCCGGTGACGATGGTGCCGATCAGCAGGCCGCCCAGCGCGCGGGCGCCGGCGTCACCGCCCATCAGCCAGCCCATACCGACGGCCACCACGATGGGCATCAGGACCGGCAGCAGGGAGGGGATGATCATCTCCTTGATGGCCGCCTTGGTCAGCATGTCCACCGCCCGGCCGTAGTCCGGCTTCTCGGTGTGGTTCATGATGCCGGGCT
>JBNKCL010000036.1:0-11538 GCA_050287725.1 Sedimenticolaceae bacterium | reverse complement strand
CACCACCCAACAATCCCACACAAAAAAGGCCCGGCAATGCCGGGCCTTTCTCATACGATGATGGGCAAACTTACATCATGCCGCCCATACCACCCATGCCGCCCATACCACCCATATCCGGCATGGCCGCTGCGCCTTCCTTCTTCGGCTCCTCGGCCACCATCGCCTCGGTGGTGATCATGAGGCCGGCCACGGAGGCGGCGTTCTGCAGCGCGGTACGAGCCACCTTGGTGGGATCCAGGATGCCCATGGCGATCATGTCGCCATACTCGCCGGTGGCGGCGTTGTAGCCGAAGTTACCCTTCTGCTCTTCCACCTTGTTGACCACTACGGAGGGTTCCTCGCCGGCGTTGGCGACGATCTGGCGCAGCGGTTCTTCCATGGCGCGACGCGCCAGGCCGATGCCGACATCCTGATCGTGGTTGTCGCCCTTCAGATCCTTGATCGCCTGCAGGGCGCGCACCAAAGCCACGCCGCCGCCGGGGACCACGCCCTCTTCCACCGCCGCGCGGGTGGCGTGCAGGGCATCCTCGACCCGGGCCTTTTTCTCCTTCATCTCCATCTCGGTGGCGGCGCCCACTTTGATCACGGCCACACCGCCCGCCAGCTTGGCGACCCGCTCCTGCAACTTCTCGCGGTCGTAGTCGGAGGAGGTCTCCTCGATCTGGGCGCGGATCTGATCAACCCGATCCTTGATGTCCACCTCGGAACCGGCGCCGTCGATGATGGTGGTCTCGTCCTTGCTGACCTGGATCTTCTTGGCGGTACCCAGTTCGGCAAGCCCGGCCTTCTCCAGGGAGAGGCCCACCTCTTCTGAGATCACGGTGCCACCGGTGAGGATGGCGATATCCTGCAGCATCGCCTTGCGGCGATCGCCGAAACCGGGGGCCTTGACGGCGCACACCTTGACGATGCCGCGGATGGTGTTGACCACCAGCGTGGCCAGGGCCTCGCCCTCCACGTCCTCGGCCACGATCAACAGCGGCCGGCCGGCCTTGGCCACCGCTTCCAGCACCGGCAGCATGTCGCGGATATTGGAGATCTTCTTGTCGTGCAGCAGGATGTAGGGGTCTTCCAACTCCGCGCTCATGTTCTGCTGGTTGTTGATGAAGTAGGGGGAGAGGTAACCGCGGTCGAACTGCATGCCCTCCACCACGTCCAGTTCGTTCTGCAGGCCGGAGCCCTCCTCCACGGTGATCACCCCTTCCTTGCCCACCTTCTGCATCGCCTCGGCGATAATGCTGCCGATGGAGTCGTCGGAGTTGGCGGAGATGGTGCCCACCTGGGCGATCTCTTTGTCGTCGGAGCAGGGCTTGGAGAGCTTCTGCAGCTCGTCCACGGCGGCCGTTACCGCCTTGTCCACCCCGCGCTTCAGATCCATGGGGTTCATGCCGGCGGCCACCGCCTTCAGCCCTTCGCGCACCATGGCCTGAGCCAGCACGGTGGCGGTGGTGGTGCCGTCCCCGGCGATGTCGGAGGTCTGAGAGGCAACCTCCTTCACCATCTGGGCGCCCATGTTCTCGAATTTGTCGGAGAGTTCGATCTCCTTGGCCACCGAGACGCCGTCCTTGGTGACGGTGGGAGCGCCGAAGGACTTCTCCAGCACCACGTTACGGCCCTTGGGACCCAGGGTTACCTTCACGGCGTCGGCCAGGACGTTGACACCCTTGATCATGCGGCTGCGGGCGGAATCGCCAAATTTCACTTCTTTCGCACTCATTATGCTGTTCCTCGAAATCGAAAATTCGTCTTTAAGAATCGTTGGGGATCGGGTTCACGCGGGAGGGATCAACCTTCGATAACGCCCAGGATGTCCTCTTCGCGCATCACCAGCACCATGTCGCCGGCTACTTTCACTTCGGTACCGGCATACTTCCCGAACAGCACCTTGTCCCCCACTTTTACGTCCAGCGGGAGGATCTCGCCGTTCTCCTGGATCTTGCCCTTACCGACCGCCAGCACCTCACCCTGAATCGGTTTCTCGGCGGCGGAGTCGGGGATTACGATCCCCCCTGCGCTCATACGCTCCTCTTCCATACGGCGGACAATCACACGATCGTGCAGCGGACGAATATTCATCTACTGGGTTCTCCTAAATCTTAATCTTGAAGGAATGGTCTTCTTGTTTCGGGAGAATGCTGTTAGCACTCTCCCAGCTTGAGTGCTAATGATAGGGGCAAACTTCGGAGAGTCAAGGGGCGGGCCGTGGTCAGAACCGCAGCAAACCCTTCGGCCGAAAACCGCCCATGACAACCGTTGCGCCGCCGGCACGCTTTCGCCACGGCCCTGCGGGGGGACTACTTCCCAGGGATCTCCACCAGCAACCGAATCCCCCGGAGATCGTGCAGATCGGCCGGATTGTTGCCGTCATCCTCGCCGGTGTAGATGGCATAGGTGCGGGTGGTCCAGCTTCCCCCCTTGGCCATCCGGAACCGCCCCCCCAGCCCGTCATTGCCGGTGTAAAGGGTGAAGTGGCGCGCGAACCACCCTTTTTCCCGATTCAGGCGCATACGTTCCTCCCCCGACGGCCCCCGGGGATCGGTGACATCCTCGGTCTCGTTGGGGTGCCACCAGTCCTGGACCCATTCGTAGGCATTGCCCACCATGTCATAGAGACCCCAGGGGTTGGCGGGAAAAGAGCCCACCGGCGCCGTCTCTTCGTAACCGTCCTCGGCGTAGCTCTCCGGGCTGGAGTGGAGACCGCCCAGATTGGCCATACTGCGATCCCAGAAGGCGTCGCCCCAGTAGAGGCGGGAGTTGGTGCCGGCCATGGCCGCATACTCCCACTCCGCCGCGGTAGGCAACCGATAGAGTCGCCCCTCCCGTTGCGACAACCAGCGGGCATACTGCTGCGCCTCGCGCCAGGTGACCGGCTGCACCGGGTGGTGATCCCCCGCCGTGCCGCGCTGATATTCCGGCCGCCGCTCCTTATGGGAGGGATCGAACTGCTCGAATTGGAGATTGGTCACCTCAAAGGCCGCGAGATAATAGGGGCGGGAGATCGTGATCAACGGTTCCTGTTTCTGCTGCCGCCAACGGCTGGCACGGCGAAGCGGCCACTTGTCCGGATGACTGCGGAAACCGGCCACCGGGCGAAACGAACCGGGCTCGATTCGCACAAAGTCCATCCCGAGGCTGTTGCTATGGTAGGTGACATCCCGGACTTTCAACCCTTCCGGAGTCGCCACCTCCACCGCCTGGGTTTCAGAACTCCAGGGAACCGGAACCTCCGGCCAGGTAGAGTGATCGTCCGGCGGTAACTCCTGCATCTCCTCCACCGGCAGCACCGGCCAGACATAGCGGTCATACCAGCCGAGTTTGAAGCGGTAGAGCGCATAGCCGATGACGACCACCGCCGCGCCCCAGAGAAGGATTTTCAACTTTGTATTCATTGAACCACCTGCTTCAATTCCCGCAATACACTTCCTTCATTCCGCATATCGCCAAAGTTTCAAAACGCGGGAATTATTCTGATTTCTACGAATCGCCGGTAAACCGCTCCATCAGGTAACAGAGGCAATCCTGCCGTATCACTGCATGATCCCGGGTCAGCATCGAGGGGATCAGCGGAGCCCGCAATCGCAACTCGTTCGCTTCCCTCATCAGGTAACGGGCCGTTACATCGTTCCCCTGCTCATCGAAAATTTCGAGACCCAGGCTGTTCTCGGCCTCCAGATGCGCGAGGACGGTGCCACGCGGCAGTTCCCGGAAGTTGAGGTGATCGAGATCTTCCGCAAAACGAATATCCGCATCCGACTCGCCGAAACCGAAACTGAGGGACTCCGGAACCTTGACGGTCGCTACGGTATGGAGCAGATCAATATCATGCTCCGCTACCGGATGTGTCGGATGCTCCGTCAGATGCAGCGCCGCCTCGAGAAACTCTCGGGCATGCTCCGCACCGTAGGCGTGACCCACCTTTCCACACTCCAGAGTGACGGCCGGGCACAGCGGGGAAAACGCCATGGGCTGGACCCCGCGCGGGCGCAGAAAGTATACCACCACGCGATTGAACAACGTGGCCAGATGGAGAAACCGGTGATCCAGCACGTTGACACAGCCGTAATGCGGATTCAGACCGGTGTTGTTATGCAGGTCCACGCTGGCGAACAACCCGCGCTCCGCCATGATGTCCACCACTTGCCGCATCATGCGACGTTCCGGGCTGTCTTCCCCCTCCCCGCCGGGCCAGATCCGGTTGTAATCAGGCTGCCGCGGCAGGCGCCGCACACGGTGGGTCGCGGCGCTCACGTTACCGATAAACAGGCTCAGGTCCCGCGGCAACGGCCGTTCTCCGCCACCCGGCTGATAATGCCTCAGAAGTTGCCGTGCGGCATCCCAGCCAACCGGCTCATTACCATGCAGCAAGACCGACACAAATAAAGCCGGCGACTGCCGCCCGACCAGATGAATCAGGGTCGGGCCGCCCAGTACCTGTTCCAGCTGATGCGACTCCAGCTCCAGCAGGCCTTCCGGGATATGATCTAACTCACGCAACATAATCTGGAACTTTACGATTCAAACCGCAGAGGCGCCGAGGCGCAAAAAAAATAATCAGGGTCATACAAGATACTACACGGCCCATGCATGCACCGGAGTGCCGCTTTCCTGGCGTTCCAGATAAGCCTCCGCGAGTCCATGCATATCCGGACCGTGCCGTTGCACCCACGCCCGCTGCCAGGCGGCGCCGTTGCGCCCGGTGGTGACACGCGCTTCGATGATCCCGAGCCAGTGCTCCGCTTCATCCCGATCGATCCCCAACCCGATCAATCCCGCCCGCGCCTCCGGCAACAACAGTTCCCGGCAAAGCTCCGACATGGTGCCGGAGGCGCCACCCAGCCACTGTACCGAAGCCGTCAATCCGGAACGGGCCGCCCGATAAAAGTTATCACGGGCCAGGTGGAACGGAAGCTCCCGCTCGGGCGGCATCTCCCGGGTTGCCAGCGAAGCCGCCGCACCGAAATAGAAAGCGGCATTGGCGATGCTGTCCACCACCGAAGGCCCGGCCGGCGCCACCCGGTGTTCGATCCGAAGATGCGGCCGGCCGGTCGCATCGAAGCCGATCAAAGGACGGTTCCAGCGCCAGATGGTGCCGTTGTGCAGCCGCAGATGAGGCAACAACTGCTCCGGCTCATCCATCACGCGCGGCAACAGCACCGGATAACGCTCCAGGTTGGCCTGGAAATATTCGGCAATGGATTCCTCGATATAGCGAACGCCGAAAGTTACGCGCTGCTCGCTCTGCGGACCACCCACCGCCACCGCCTGCTCGAACAACGGAATCCGGGTCTCGTCCCAAAGATCGCGTCCGAACAGATAGGGCGAGTTGGCGCAGATCGCCGCCATCGGCGCCGACAGAATCTTGGAGGCGTTGTAAAAACGCGGCCCTTGGTCGACGTTTACCTGGAGATGGATCTGAAAAGCGGTGGTGGCAGATTCCAGCATTACGTCCTCATGCGCCATATGCAGATGGTCCCGCCCCGCAATCTCCAGTTCCAGGGGACGACCGTGACGCAGGCGCAACACCTGCTCGTTGAGGGCGTGATAACGATGTAACGGTGACATATTGGCCAGGGTGAAATCGGAAGGCTCCAACGTCGGCAGAATCCCGATCATGGCCAGACGCGCATCCAGTTGCGCCGCTACCCGCCCGCACCGTTCCCACGTCTGCTCCAGCTCTTGGGCCAATACGGTCAACGCCGATCCCGCCAACCGCTGCGGGGTACCGTTGATCTCGAGATTGAAAGTGGCCAACTCCGGCACCGCCAGCGGATCGTGGAGTCGTTCCAGATAGGACTCGATGATACCGGCCGGGCGGCCGTTCGCATCCACCAGCCATGCCTCCAGTTCAAATCCTCCCGTGTGCTCCACCGGTAAAAATGCACCGTCCTCAATCCAGCGGCACAGCAACGCCGTCTCCTCCTGCAGACGCCGGGCAAAATGTTTGAAGTCCCGCCCTTCGAAATGGCTGTCCGTGATCTCCTGTCCCATACCGATCCCCCTTCAACCACCTCTTTGCAGCAGCTGATCCAGCTCCCGTAACCGCTCCGGAGTCCCCACGTCCATCCACCGGCCTGCATACCGTTCACCACTGATCACGCCCCGCTCGATAGCGGCCCGCAGCAACGGCGCCAACGGAAAGACCCCCTTCTGACAGCCGTCAAACAGCTCGGGGCGGTACACCCCGATGCCGCTGAAGGTGAACCGCGGTTCACCCTCATTCACCACGTGTCCGGCACTGAGCGCAAAATCACCGCGGGGGTGGTGCAACGGATTGTCCACCAATACCAGATGGGCCAGACAATCGGAGGGGCATGCCATGGCACTGAAATCGAGGTCGGTCCAGACATCCCCGTTCACCACCAGAAACGGTCCCGCTCCCAGCAAGGGCAGCGCATTGAAGATGCCGCCGCCGGTTTCCAGCGCGCCCTCCGGCTCGGGGGAGTAGCGGATGGCAACACCCCAGCGGCTGCCGTCCCCCAAAAACTCCTCGATCTGCTCCCCCAGGTGGGCATGATTGATTACCAACTCACGGATACCCGCCCGCGCCAGCGCGTCCACATGATAGAGAATCAACGGCTGCCCGCCGGCCGGCAACAGCGGTTTGGGGGTACGGTCCGTGAGGGGGCGCATACGCTCCCCCCGTCCGGCGGACAGGATCATGGCGCGGGTGGGTTTGTTGGAATTACTCATGAAGGAAAGGATACGTCAGATGGGAGACAGTGGACAGGCGACAACGAGTGTAGCCAACGCCCCCTGCCTACCGTCTACCGCTCTACATAAAAAAAGCCGCCCCGAATCCGGAACGGCTTTTCATAAGCCCCGACCAACGAACCCTGCGTCACCGCTTCATCGCATCGAAGAATTCGTTGTTGGTCTTGGTGGTCTTCAACTTGTCGAACAGAAATTCCATGGCTGCCAGTTCGTCCATCGGATGCAGAATCTTGCGCAGAATCCACATCTTCTGCAGATCCTCCGGTTTCATCAACAGATCCTCACGGCGGGTGCCGGAGCGGTTGATGTTGATGGAGGGAAAGATGCGCTTCTCCGCGATCCGGCGATCCAGGTGGATTTCCATGTTGCCGGTACCCTTGAACTCTTCGTAGATCACATCATCCATGCGCGAGCCGGTCTCCACCAGCGCGGTGGCGATGATGGTGAGGCTGCCGCCCTCTTCCACGTTACGGGCGGCGCCGAAGAAGCGCTTCGGGCGTTGCAGGGCGTTGGCATCCACACCGCCGGTCAACACCTTGCCGGAGGAAGGGATTACGGTGTTATAGGCGCGCGCCAGACGGGTAATGGAGTCGAGCAGAATCACCACATCCTGCTTATGCTCCACCAGGCGCTTCGCCTTTTCGATCACCATCTCCGCCACCTGCACGTGTCGGGCGGCCGGCTCGTCGAAAGTGGATGAGATCACTTCGGCCCGCACCGAGCGCTGCATCTCGGTCACCTCTTCAGGCCGCTCGTCGATCAGCAACACGATCAGATAACACTCGGGATGGTTATGGGCGATGGACTGCGCGATGTTCTGCATCATCATGGTCTTACCGGCCTTGGGCGGCGACACAATCAGGCCGCGCTGCCCCTTCCCGATGGGCGCCACCAACTCGATGGTGCGGGCGGTAATGTCCTCGGTGCTGCCGTTGCCCAGTTCCAGGTTGAACTTCTTGTTGGCGAACAGCGGAGTAAAGTTCTCGAACAGGATCTTGTTTTTGGCGTTTTCCGGTTTGTCGTAGTTGATCTCGTCCACCTTCAACAGCGCAAAGTAGCGCTCACCCTCCTTGGGCGGCCGAATCTTGCCGGAGATGGTATCGCCGGTACGCAGGCTGAAGCGCCGGATCTGACTGGGTGATACATAGATGTCGTCCGGCCCGGCCAGGTAGGAACTGTCGGCGGAACGGAGGAAACCGAAACCATCCTGCAAAATCTCCACCACGCCGTCGCCGTAGATGTCTTCGCCTTTCTTCGCATGCGCCTTGAGAATGGCGAAGATCAGATCCTGTTTGCGGGAACGGGCCATGCCCTCGATCTTCATGGATGCAGCCAGATCCACCAGATCTGCAACCGGCATTTTCTTGAGTTCGGTAAGATTCATGATTTGTTTCGTTTGTGGTTGAAAAGGGGACAATGGGCCGAAGGCGCCCGGGTAATACGAGGTCAGACTGTAAAAATTCGTTTAGGGGTGGTTGTTCGTTCCGGGGGAAACGCCCCGAGGGAGTGGGTCAGGTGGGAATTGTATCACTCTCTCGGAGTGTATCCGTGTTCTTGGTAAATCCGAAATCTCAGAGATTACTGTCGAGAAACGCCGTCAACTGCGAAATGGAAACCGCGCCCACTTTCGTCGCTTCGACCTCGCCGTTCTTAAACAGCATCAGGGTCGGGATACCACGAATGCCGTAGCGCGGCGGCGTATTCGGGTTATCATCGATGTTCAGTTTCGCGATCTTGAGCCGCCCGGCATATTTTCCGGCAATCTCATCCAGCACCGGCGCGATCATCTTGCAGGGACCGCACCATTCCGCCCAGTAGTCCACCAGGACCGGGTCGCTGCTTTGCAACACCTCCGCTTCAAAGGAAGCGTCCGTTACATGAACGATCTGTTCACTCACTATGACTCTCTCCAATTCGGTTGGGGATTGCGCCGGAAAGTGCGGGGCCGCATCGACGCTTCCGAAAAAAACAACAACTGGGCCGATTATTAACTCGCAATTGAGCAGCGCGACCCGCGCTCATAACGCTATTTGATCCGAATGTTTTCCGTATTGCAAGTCCCAACCGCTCAGAATTTCCTGTATCCTAGCGCGCCATGACAGAAACGCACCTTACTGAGATCCCGTTCCGGAACTTCGATCTCGCCCCGGAACTGATGCAAGGCATTGACGAGGCAGGCTTTTCGCTCTGCACTCCGATTCAGGCCGAAGCCCTGCCGTTGGCCCTGGCAGGACAAGATGTGGCGGGACAAGCCCAAACCGGAACCGGTAAAACCGCCGCTTTTCTGCTGGCGACCTTTCAACATCTGATCCGTCATCCGGCCGACGAAAAAAGAAAAAAAACCCAGCCGCGTGCGGTGATCCTGGCGCCCACCCGCGAGCTGGCGGTGCAGATCCACAAGGATGCGGAGCTACTGGGTCGTCATACCGACTTCCGGTTGGGACTGGTGTTCGGCGGCACCGGCTACGAACAGCAACGGGCACAACTGGAGGCGGGAGTGGATCTCCTGATCGGCACCCCCGGGCGTCTGATCGACTACTTCAAACAGCATATCTTCGACTTGCATGCGGTGCAGGTGGTGGTGCTGGACGAGGCGGATCGCATGTTCGATCTCGGCTTCATCAAGGACATTCGCTATCTGCTGCGGCGCATGCCGAAACCGGAACAGCGCCTGGGAATGCTGTTCTCCGCCACCCTCTCCTACCGGGTGACCGAGCTCGCCTACGAGCACATGAACAACCCGCAGGCGGTCAAGATCGAACCCGACAAGGTGACGGCGGACAAAGTGAAGCAGGTCTGCTACATGGCCGCCAACGACGAGAAGATCCCGCTGTTGATCGGACTGCTGCGCCACATGGACCCGCGCCGCACCATCGTGTTCGTCAACACCAAACGCGGAGCGGATCTGGTATGGGGTTTCCTGGAGGGCAACGGGATCAAGGCGGCGGTGCTCTCGGGCGACGTACCGCAGAAAAAGCGTCTCCGGCTGTTGCAGGAGTTCCAGTCCGGCGAACTGCCGGTGCTGGTGGCCACCGACGTGGCGGCGCGCGGTCTGCATATCCCTGACGTCAGCCATGTCTTCAACTTCGACCTGCCGGAAGATGCCGAGGACTACGTCCACCGCATCGGCCGCACCGCACGCGCCGGGGCCAGCGGTGACGCCGTCAGCTTCGCCTGCGAGACCTACTCCTTCTCGCTGCCGGACATCGAGAAATACATCGGTCACCGCATCCCGATGGAGCCGGTCGCTTCCGAACTGTTGGCGGAGGTGGACCCGAAGAGTCGGGTCTATCCGGAACACCGTCCGCGGGATGATCGCCGGGGCGGTCGCGGTAAACCGGGCGGCAGGCCCAGAGGCCACGGCAAAAGCGGGGGCGGCGATCAAAAATCGCGCCCCCACAAGCCCCGCAGTAAACCGCGCGGCCCCTCCGGTGACCAGAACTCCTGACGGAAGATCGTCATGGGCAGCGAAAATAAATGCACTCTTTGCACCGGCTCCAAATGCTGCACCTACGTCACGGAGCCGGTGGGCGAAGCACCCCGTTCCCGCGCAGACTTCGACTACCTGTTGTGGCAGGTTTCCCACCAGGGAATAGAGGTCTACAAGGACGAGGACGGATGGTACCTGCTGTTTCAGGCCAGGTGCGAACACCTGCAGCCGGGCGGCGGCTGCGGTATCTACGAGGACCGGCCCCAGATCTGTCGTGACCACTCCAACGACTGGTGCGAACACGACGAGCCGGCGGAGAAAAACTTCGAGTTGTATTTCCGGAACCACGCGGAGTTGTTGGCCTATTGCCGGAAGCGGTTTAAGCGCTGGGATCGTTAGTCCCTTCCTTTTTATTTCGATCATCAATTTCAAGGTCGATAGACTTTTTCAGGGACTGGTAACTATTTTCTCAGCCCATCAGCCCCGGTTCTTTTCTTTACCCACATAGCATGGGCTGCGAGTAACTTTCTTTTGGACAAGCAAGAGAAAGTACCTCGTGGCCGGTTCACTAAAAGCAAAGAAAAGGCTCGTGGCCTACCGGCCGCGAAACTAATTACCAATACAGGAAACGTCCCGTAAGCCGCCCAGGACTCTGATTACCAAACCTCAATCAGAAGCTAACCACCCACCGACGGCAGAATCTCCGAAAAATCATGAATCGCATCGTAGCCCTCCGCCTCCCGCACCGGACCTTTAGTATCCGGCCGCAGCACCCGCAGCAGCCAGCGAATCCCGTAGCGTTGCGCCGCGGCCAGCACCGATGGACTATCGTCTACAAACAGGGTTCGCTCTTTATCGAACGGCTCGATAGCATGCAACTTCTCCCAGAACCCGGGCGCCTCCTTCGGCAACCCCAGGTCGTGGGCGCAGATCACCCGGTCCAGGTGGCCGCCGAGACGGGTGCGTTCCAGTTTGAGGGCCAGCGATTTCTGGTGGGCGTTGGTCACCAATACCCTACGTTTGCCGTTGCTCCGCATCGCTTCTAAAAATTCCACCACATGGGGATGCACCGCGATCAGGTGGTCCACCTCCTGTTTCAGCAGTGCGATGTCGAGTCCCAATTCCCGGCTCCAGTGGTCGATGCAGTACCACTCCATGGTCCCTTCCAGGCTGCGGTAACGCTCCATCAGTGCCTGTCGCGCCGCCTCAAGCGGTATGTTTTGGGCTACGGCATAGCGCTGCGGGACATACTCCAACCAGAAGTGGTTGTCGAAATGGAGATCCAGCAGGGTGCCGTCCATGTCCAGAAATACGGTGTCGATTTGGTCCCATCTAAGCATGGCGCCAACGCTACCGGGTTGCGCAAGTCGACACAAGCGTTCCCGGCTCTCTCC
>JBNKCL010000035.1:0-27174 GCA_050287725.1 Sedimenticolaceae bacterium | reverse complement strand
ACGGTTATCTCGGAAAGATCTTCGACAACCCAACGGCGGTATTCACCGACGAGATCCTGCGCCCCGAGAGCCAGGATCTGGAGGTGTTCGTGGACGGGGTGAACAATATCGTCGCGGCCCAGCAGCGGGTGGCGGAGCAGTATCTGGAAGACGGCAGCGTGGAGGACGCCTGTCCGCCCCTCAAGGCGTTGCTTCACATCATGGCGCGCGGCAGCTATCAGGGAAAGGATGTCCATCATCCGGAGATCCGTGATCTGTTCACCCGCAAATATCTGCTGGCCTCGGTGTGGTATCGCCAGCGCCTCGAGGTCAAGCAGCAGCGCGATGTGGCACTGTGGCAACGCCATGTCCATAGCCTGCGGCAGTTTCTGCATCTCCCCAGTCATGCCGATGTGGCGGAAAAACTCGACATCGCCGGCCTGCTGGAGCGGGCGCAGGCGCGGCTGGAAGAGGTGCGCAGTCCGGCCTATCTGGAGGCGCTGGTGGGGACCATCGGGGCCGACCCGCTCGGGCCCTATCTGGAGCGGGCGCAGGAACGCACCAAGGCCGCGTAAGGGTTTCCCTCCGTTTTGGCGACAGCCACCTTTCGTTTCTACGAGGAGTTGAACCGCTTCCTGCCGCCCGCCCGCCGGCGGCGGGAGTTCTCCTTGAGCTTCGAACCGCCGATACCGGTGCGTCACCTGATGGAGAGTGTGGGGGTGCCGCACACCGAGGTGGAGGTGATCCTGGTGAACGGCCGTTCGGTGGATCTGGAACAGCCGCTGCAGGACGGCGACCGGGTGAGCGTCTACCCGATGTTCGAATCCCTCGATGTTACGCCGCTGTTGCGGCTGCGGGAACGGCCGCTGCGCGATCCCCGTTTCCTGGCGGACGCCCACCTCGGCAAACTGGCCCGCCATCTGCGCATGCTGGGTTTCGATACCCGGTTCGAAAATGATCCGGGCGACCGGGAGCTGGTACGGATCGCCGCCGTCGAAAAACGGATCCTGTTGACCGGGGACCGCGCCCTGCTGATGCATAAGGAGGTGGAACGGGGCTGTCATCTGCAGGCCGATTCACCGCTCGGGCAACTGGAGTATCTGATCGTACGTCTGGACCTCTGTCGCCTGATCCGCCCCTTCACCCGCTGTATGGAGTGCAACGGGCCGGTGACCGAAGTGGCGAGGGAAGAGGTGCCGGCGGAGCTTCCGCAACGGGTGGCGGAGAACCAACAACGGTTCTGGCGATGCCGAGGTTGCGGTCGGGTCTATTGGCGGGGAAACCATTACCGGGAGATGGAGTTCTTGATCGCGCGGCTCTGTGATCCAGCGCAGAGCGCAAAAGTGGACCCGGAACGGTTGTGACGCTAGAGTCACGATCAGCGATTTGTTGAGAAGAGCAACATGCCTAAAACGGAACCCAGGAACGGAAGCCAAGGCACGCTTCCCGATTTTCTGATCATCGGCGCCCAGAAGTGCGGCACCTCGACGCTCCGGGTGAATCTGGCGCGGCATCCCGGCGTCTATATGCCGGACAGGGAGGAGCAGCCGATGGGGGAGATGCATTTTTTCAATAACGAAAAATTCTGGGACCGGGGGGTCGACTGGTATCGCAGTCATTTTTCTCAACCGGAACTGTTGCAGGGGGAGAAGACCCCGGACTATTTGTCACATCTCGTCGGTCACAAGCGTATGCATGCCGTCGTCCCGGAGGCGCGCTTGATCGTTATGTTGCGCAACCCCGTGGACCGGGCCTATTCCGCCTGGAATCATTTCAATCAGGCGATCGAGCGAACTCACCTGCGGGGATGGGAAGTGATGGGGTTTGAACAGGCCCTGGAGCGTGGGGTACGAGAACAGAAGGGGGTGTTCACAGGCCTGTTCGCCAAGGGGATGTACGGGCTTCAGATTAACCATCTGCTGCAGTTCTATCCGCGGGAGCGGATTCACATCATCATCACGGAACGCATGTATCGGTCGTCGCAGGATGAGTATCAAAAGGTGCTGGCTTTCTTAGGCCTTGCGCAAAATGATCAAGCGATAGAGAACCGCAATGTGCGTAGCTATCCGCAGCCGATGCGGGAAGAGACACGGGCCCGGCTGGAAGAGTTTTACCGGCCGCACAACGAGCTTCTGTTCAAGATTCTGGGGGAACGGATCCCCGAGTGGGAGGGAGGGTAGTCGCCGGTTTTTGTGCGGCCCCGTTTGCGGTGAACTGACCCGCCAGACTTTGGCCGTCGGCTGCCAGCGCCTCCGCCCGCAATGAGAGAATCCGCCCTTCAAGGTTCCGGTCGGTGCGTTGGCGGGCGGTGATACGCAGAAAACTCGGGGTGTAGCCGCTCCACACCGGTTCACCGGTGGCAGGGTCCGTCTCTTTTCCTTCCAGCAGGACCGGGAAGGTCCGGCCCAGGAAGCGTTCCAGGGTATCCCTCTTCAGCCGTTCTCCCAACCGGTGTAACTCCCGGCTCCGGCTGCGGATCACCTCGGGGGGCACCGGGTTCCGCATCTCGGCGGCCAGGGTGCCGGTCCGCGGCGAGAAGGCGAAGATGTGCAGGTGGCCGAAACCGATCCGTTCCACCAACTCCAGGGTCTCCCGCCACTCCGTTTCGGTTTCCCCCGGGAAACCTACGATGATGTCGGTGGTGATGTTGAGGTCCGGTACCGCCGCCCGCCCCTCCGTTACCAACCGGGCGAATTCGGCGCGTTTGCAGCGGCGCGCCATGCGCTTCAGCACCGGATCGGAGCCGCTCTGCAGCGGCAGATGCAGGTGCGGCATGAGACGGGGATTCTCGAACAGCTCCCAGAACCGCTCCGGCAGGTCCCACGGCTCCACCGCCCCCAGGCGCAGGCGGGGGAGGTCGGTCTCCGCCAGGATCCGGCGCACCAGTTCGGCCAGATCGCTGTGGTGATCACCGCCGTAACCGCCGAGATGCACCCCTGCCAACACCGCCTCCTGAATCCCTTCGGTTGCCAGGCGGTTGATCTCCGCCACCACCTCCGGGATGGGGCGGCTGCGTTCCTCCCCGCGGGCGGCGGTGACGATGCAGAAGGTGCATTGGTAGCGGCAGCCGTCCTGGACCTTGACGAAGGCCCGCTGGCGGCCCCGGACCAGCAGGGGATTGGCGTCCGGTTCGGCGGCCAGTCGGGGCAGGGTGTCGAGCTCCAGTTCCCGGCTGGCGATCTCCACCAGCCGTTCCTTGTCCCGGTTCCCGATCACCAGGTCCACCCCCGCGATCTCCGCGGTCCGGGCGGGCTCCAGAGAGGCGTAACAGCCGCTCACCACCAGCTTGGCGCAGGGGTTGATCCGGTGCAGCCGATGCATCAGCTTGCGGGACTTGCGCACCGCCTCACCGGTCACGGCGCAGCTGTTCACCACCACCACATCGGCCTGCTCCGGGTCGCCGGTGAGCTGGTGGCCGTGCGCCAGGAAGTCGCGGGACCACTGTTCCAGTTCCGCTTCGTTCAGCCGGCAGCCGATGGTGTCGAGGTGTACGCGCATGTGAAGGGGTTCGGAAAAAACGCCAATTATAACAGAGACCTCCGCCGATCCGTCGGCCTCTACTGTCTACCGTCCGCGCTCTCCCGTATACTCCTTTTCCAATGATCGATCTCGTTTCCAAGTCGGAACTGTTGCTGCTGGTGGGGATGGCCCTGCTGCTGTTAATGGTCCTGCTGCAGTGGCTGCAGTCGGCGCGCATGCTGCGGGAGCAGGAGCGGGTGCTGTTGCAGGAACTGGCGGCCGAACAGCAGGCCCGCCAGAAGCAGCTCTACGAACTGCAGCAACAGGTCCTGTTGCAACTCTCCACCCTGCACCAGTCGCTGGAGCGGCGGTTCGGTGAGATGCAGACCCATCTCACGGCGGATGCGGGCACCCTGCGCAGCGACCTGATCGAACGGTTCGAGGCGTTGCAGAAGGCCACCGCCCAGACCCTGGGAGAGGGGCGGCTGGCCCAGCAGGAGGCGCTGGCGCAGGGCTTCCATGCGGTCAACCGGCAACTGGCGGAGGCGCTCGCCCACAACGCCGAGGAGTTGGGCAAACGGGTGGAGTCGCTCACCGGCACCACCGACCAGCGGCTGAAGGAGATCAGCGGCCAGGTGGAGAAGCGGCTGAGCGAGGGGTTCGAGAAGACCACCGAGACCTTCAGCCGGGTGCTGGAACATCTGGGGCGGATCGACGAGGCGCAGAAGCGAATCACCGAACTCTCCAGCAACGTGGTCACGCTTCAGGAGGTGCTGGCCGACAAACGTTCGCGCGGGGCGTTCGGCGAGGTGCAGCTCGCGGGCCTGATCCGCAACCTGATCCCGGAGCGCAATTTCGCACTGCAGCACACCCTCAGCAACGGCACCCGGGTGGACTGTATCCTGTATCTGCCGGAGCCCACCGGGAACATCGCCATCGACGCCAAGTTTCCGCTGGAGGGGTTTCAGCGGCTGGCCGATCCCGATCAGCCGGAGGCGGAGCGGGTCAAAGCGGCCGGCCAGTTCCGTCAGGATATCCGCAAGCACATCAACGATATCGCCGACAAGTACATCCTGCCCGGCGAGACCTCGGACGGTGCGGTGATGTTCATTCCTTCGGAGTCGGTGTTCGCCGAGATCCACGGCCACTACCCCGAGCTGGTGGAGGAGGCCTACCGGCGCCGGGTGTGGCTGGTCTCTCCCACCACCATGATGGCGATCCTCACCACCGCCCGGGCGGTGCTCAAGGACGCCGCCACCCGTGAGCAGGTGCATGTCATCCAGCAGCATCTGAATTTTCTCTCCAAGGATTTCGGGCGTTTCCAGGATCGGATGGACAAGCTCTCCCGCCATATCCATCAGGCCCAGAAGGATGTGGACGAAGTGACCGTGTCGGCCCGCAAGATCAGCGACCGCTTCGGGCAAATCGAGAAGGTGGAGCTGGAGCAGTTGCCGGAGCAGGAGCCGCCGGTCCTCGGAAATGACAAATGAAGGGCGCGTGACCGGCCTTGACCG
Organism: Sedimenticolaceae bacterium; assembly: GCA_050287725.1. Classification (GTDB taxonomy): domain Bacteria; phylum Pseudomonadota; class Gammaproteobacteria; order Chromatiales; family Chromatiaceae; genus CBFDBF01. The sequence goes on along the minus strand of JBNKCL010000035.1, from coordinate 22,222 downwards.
GGCCGGCGGGTTCTTCCTTGAAAAGCAAGAACGGGGAAGGATCGCGGAGAGTTAAGGGAGTGCAGACTCCGGCTGATTTCGGGCAGTGAACCTTCCGCCGTCGGCGGTACTCCAAGGCTTGGCTCTTCGCGTTCCCGGCGCTGTTTGCGGTTCCGTTTTCTTTTTTATACAGCGGAACTTGTGTAATAATGCGCCACTTCGACAACTATTGAATCGGGTTGAACAATCATGAGTTTCTTTATCTCTGATGCAATGGCGCAAGGCGCTGCCGCCGGGGCGCCGCCGGGGGCTGACGGACTTTCATCCTTCATTCTGTTTGGGGGCATGATCGTCCTGCTCTACTTTTTCATGATCCGTCCGCAGGTCAAGCGACAGAAAGAGCACCGGCAGATGGTGGAAGCGCTCTCCAAAGGAGATGAGGTTCAGACCGAAGGCGGGCTTCTGGGTCGGATTACCCATCTCGCGGACGAAGTGGTCCGCATTGAGATCGCCGACGGGGTGCAGATCAAGATCCGGCGCCAGTCGATCACCGCGGTACTGCCCAAAGGATCACTGGCGGAAATGTAACCGTTTTCGGTTTGGGAACACCGGTCGTTGACCGGTGGTTCGCTTTTTTCCGAGTCACGAAAGAATCACAATGAATCGATATCCCCTCTGGAAAAATCTGCTGGTAGTGGTGGTTGTGCTGGCTGGTTTGTTGTTTGCACTTCCCAATGTTTTCGATCAGGACCCTTCCATCGAGATCTCCGGTTCCCGCAGCGTCGAGGTGAATGAAGCCACCGCCGCCAAGGTGCAAAAAATATTGGAGGCCGGCAAGGTCAATTTCAAGGCGATTGAGACCCGCGACGGCAAGCTGTTGGTGAGGTTTCGGGATTCGGAGTCGCAGTTGCGCGCCAACGATCAGATCGCGGCCGCCCTGGGGAATGATTACATTGCGGCCATGACCCTTGCGCCGGATCTGCCGGACTGGCTGCGCAGCTTCGGACTCGAGCCGATGTATCTGGGACTCGACCTGCGGGGCGGTGTCCACATCCTGATCGATGTCGACATGGATGCAGTGGTAAAAAAGGCGTTCGAGGGCTACTACGGAGATATCCGCACCCTGCTGCGGCGCGAAAAGATTCATTATGTCCGCGTCAAGCAACTCCCGGATGCGGTACAGGTGGTGTTTGACCAGACCGGACCCCGGGATCAGGCGGCGGATGCAATCGCAAGCGAGTATCGCGACCTCAAAGTTGAAACGACGGACGAGGAAGACGGCTATGTGGTGCTGGTGACGATGAGCAAGCCCAAGCAGACGGAGTTGCAGCGCGCGGCCATCAGTCAAAACATCACCACGTTGCGTAATCGCGTCAATGCCTTGGGGGTGGCGGAACCGATCATCCAGCAGCAGGGTACGCACCGGATCGTGGTGCAGCTTCCGGGGGTGCAGGATCCCTCCAAGGTGAAGGATCTCCTGGGGGCGACCGCCACCCTGGAGTACCGGCTCGAGGATACCGAACACAGCGTGGAGGATGCGCTGGCCGGCAGGGTGCCGCCCGGTTCCAAACTCTATTATCGACGCGACGGACGGCCGATCCTGCTGAAAAAATCGATTATCGTCACCGGCGACCGGATCGTGGACGCCTCTTCCGGTTTTGATCAGCGCTCCGGTCAGCCGGCGGTGATCGTGCGGCTGGACGGGCAGGGCGGCCAGCGGATGCGGAACGTCACCACCGAGAACGTGGGCAAGCCGATGGCGGTGGTGTTCATCGAGACCCGGGTGGAGACCGTCAAGCAGCCGGACGGCACGCTGAAGAAGCAAAGGAAAGAGGTGCAGGAGGTGATCAGCGTCGCCAATATCCTGGAGCCGTTCGGGAATCAGTTTCAAACCACCGGACTGGACAGCCCGGAAGAAGCCCGGGATCTGGCCCTGTTGCTGCGAGCCGGCGCCCTGGCGGCCCCCATCGAGATCGTGGAGGAGCGGACCATCGGTCCCAGCCTGGGTCAGGATAACATCGACCAGGGAAAGCGCTCCGTGATCGTCGGATTCATGGTGGTGGTGTTCTTCATGGCGCTCTACTACCGGGTGTTCGGAATGGTGGCCAATCTGGCGCTGGTCATGAACCTGGTGTTGATCGTGGGCATCCTGTCGCTGTTACAGGCAACCCTGACCTTGCCGGGTATCGCGGGTATCGTGCTGACGGTCGGTATGGCGGTGGACGCCAATGTGCTGATCTTTGAACGTATTCGTGAGGAGATCGGGATCGGGAACACGCCGCAGGCCAGCATTTTTGCCGGCTATGAAAAGGCGTTCTCCACCATCATGGACGCCAATATCACCACCCTGATTGCCGCCGTAGTGCTCTACAGTTTCGGTACCGGGCCGATCAAGGGCTTTGCGGTTACCTTGGCGATCGGTATCGCTACCTCTATGTTTACCGCCATCGTCGGTACCCGTGCGGTGATCAACCTGATGTATGGGCGTCGCAAGGTGACAAAACTCTCCATCTGAGCCCGAGACGGGCACAACGGGCAACCGGAGCGGAATAACTATGCAGATCTTCAAGTCCAACACCCAGATCGATTTTATGGGAAAACAGCGGGTGGCGTTGCTGTTCTCGTCGCTGCTGATTCTCATCGCCATCGGTTCGTTGTTCTTGCGCGGCTTGAGTTTCGGTATCGACTTTACCGGCGGAACCCTGATCGAGGTGGGTTATCAGAATGCAGTGGAGTTGCCGACGGTCCGCAACGCGCTCGCGGCCGGCGGCTTCGACGACGCCATGGTGCAGCATTTCGGCACCTCACGGGATGTGTTGATTCGACTGGCGCCGCGACAGGATATCAGTGACGCCGAGCTGAGCGAGCAGGCGTTCAAAGCGCTCGATGCCCAGGCACCCGGGACGGCGCAACTGCGCCGGGTCGAGTTCGTGGGACCCCAGGTGGGTGAAGAGTTGACCGAAGACGGCGGTCTGGCGGTGCTCTACTCGCTGATCGGCATCCTCATCTATGTGGCGCTGCGTTTCGAGTATCGCTTTGCGGTGGGTTCGGTAATCGCCCTGATCCACGACGTCCTGATCACTTTGGGAGTGTTCTCACTGCTCCAGGTGGAGTTCGACCTGCCGGTGTTGGCGGCGGTATTGGCGGTAATCGGTTACTCCCTGAACGATACCATCGTGGTGTTCGACCGGATTCGCGAAAATTTCCGCAAGATACGCAAGGGAGATCCGGTGGAGATCGTCAACACCTCTCTCAACCAGACTCTGTCGCGCACCATCATGACCTCGTTTACCACCTTGCTGGTGTTGCTGGCGCTGTTCTTCCTGGGCGGCGAGAGCATCCACGGTTTTGCCTTGGCATTGCTGGTGGGCATCGTGGTGGGGACCTACTCCTCGATCTACGTGGCCAGTACCGCGGCCCTGATGCTGGGGGTCAGCAAAGCGGATCTGATGCCGCCGCAGAAAGAGGGGTCGGAGTTGGACGGCAGGCCCTGATCTTTATTGGGCGGTCGCTTCTGTCCCAAAAGAGTGCGTGCGGGCGGCCTTCCTGTGCGGTAATTCCCCGTTTGGATGTTAGAACAGTCTGCTGTCAGTCTGTATAATCGGCGATTGACTCCGTGGCCGGCCCGGATGCGCCGGACATGCGAAAGTGGCGGAACTGGTAGACGCGCTGGATTTAGGTTCCAGTGGGGTGACCCGTGGGAGTTCGAGTCTCCCCTTTCGCACCAATTTGAAACCAGTGTACGGGAGGGGGATTCACCCCCGTAAATGATTAATTTTTTATGTTAGCCGGCGAGGGGGCGGCCGCCCCTGCCCAAGAGGTATCCATGCAAATTTCGGTTGAATCGGGTGAAGGACTGGAACGGCGGATGACCGTCGAACTGCCTGCGGAGCGGGTAAACCAGGAGGTTGAGAAGCGTCTCCAACGACTGGCCAAGTCGGCCAGGATCGACGGATTCCGTCCAGGTAAGGTGCCGCTGTCCGTGGTACGGAAGCGCTACGCCGAGCAGGTGCGCGGGGAGGTGTTTGGAGAGCTGGTGCAGTCCTCCTATTTTGAGGCGCTCAACAGTCAGAAGCTGTTGCCGGCCGGAACCCCCAGTATCGAACCGGTCGAGAAGAATCCGGAAGAAGGGTTTGCCTATACCGCGGTGTTCGAGGTGATGCCGGAGATCACCCTCAACAGCATGGACGGGGTCGCGGTTGACCGACCGGTGGTCGAGGTTACCGAGGCGGACGTACAGGCGATGATCGAAAAGCTGCGGCGGCAGCGGGTTACCTGGAGTCGGGTCGATCGAGCGTCCCAGGAGGGCGATCAGGTGACCATAAATTTCAAGGGTTCCATCGACGGCGAACCGTTCCCCGGAGGTACCGCGGAGGATGTGCCGCTGGTACTCGGCTCTCACTCCATGATCGAGGGTTTCGAAGAGGGGCTGGTCGGTGCCGGGGCGGGCGAGCAGCGGACCCTGAAGTTGCAATTTCCTGCGGACTACCGGGCGGAGCAGCTGGCGGGTAAAGAGACCACCTTCGAGGTGGAGGTTACCGCGGTGGCGGAGCCGGTGTTGCCGGAGGTGGACGAGGTGTTCATCCGGGCCTTCGGCGTATCGGAAGGCGGGGTGGAGGCGTTCCAGCAGGAGATCCGCGCCAATATGGAGCGGGAGGTGGAGGACAAGGTGCGCGCCGTTCTGAAGAAGCAGGTGATGGACGCCCTGTTGGAGGTCAATCCCATCGAGGTTCCGAAGGTGATGGTGCGCCAGGAGGCGGAGGCGATGCGGGATCACAGCAAGGCCACCCTGGCCCAGCGTGGTCAGGCCGGGAATCTGGAGTTGCCGTTGGATCTCTATGAAGACCAGGCCAAGCGGCGGGTCTCTCTCGGTCTGATCGTATCCCAGGTCGTGCGGGATAACGGCATCGAGGTGGATCACGACCGGGTACGGGCGCGGGTGGAATCGTCGGCGTCCGGTTATGAGCACCCTCAGGAAGTAATCGACTACTACTATTCCGATCAGCAACGACTGGCCGGAGTCCAGAACCTGGTGCTGGAAGAGCAGGTAGTGGATTGGGTGCTGGAACAGGTTAAGGTGAACGACCAGTCGACCGGCTTTGACGAGCTGCTGAATCAGCCGGCCGCGTCGAATTGAGCCGGCGCCAAAGAGAACGATTAAGGAATTTCCGAAAATGACCGATATGCGGGGTATGGGAGCATTGGATACCAAGAACTTGGGCCTGGTGCCGATCGTGGTGGAGCAGACCGCGCGCGGCGAGCGTTCCTACGACATCTATTCGCGCTTGCTGAAGGAGCGGGTTATTTTTCTGGTAGGCCCGGTGGAAGACCACATGGCCAACCTGATCGTCGCGCAGTTGTTGTTTTTGGAGTCCGAGAATCCGGATAAGGATGTTCACCTCTATATCAACTCCCCGGGCGGTTCCGTGAGCGCCGGACTCGCGATCTACGACACCATGCAGTTCATCCGGCCCAATGTAAGCACCATGTGTGTCGGGCAGGCAGCCTCCATGGGGGCGTTGCTGCTGGCCGGTGGGGAGAAGGGCAAACGGTTCTGTCTGCCTCATTCCAGAATTATGATCCACCAGCCGCTGGGCGGTTTTCAGGGGCAGGCAACCGATATCGAGATTCACGCCAAGGAGATCCTGTTACTGCGCGACCGCCTGAACCAGATTCTGGTCAAGCACACCGGGCAGCCGACGGAGAAGATCGAGCAGGACACCGAGCGCGATAATTTTATGAGCGGCGAGGAGTCGGTCAAGTACGGTCTGATCGATCAGGTATTGACCGAGCGTCCCTCCGGTGGCGCGGCGTAACAGACTGAAAACCGTTGAATTATCAGGGTAAATCTATTTCCCTTTGGTTTACAGGATTATGACAAGGAGCCTTGCGATTCAGAAGCAATCGGATATGATGGCTTTAAACCCATAAGTTTCGGGTGTGAGCGAGGGTAGGTAGCATGAGCAACGACAAGAAAGGCAGAGGTGACGACGGTAAGTTGCTGTATTGCTCTTTCTGCGGCAAGAGTCAGCACGAGGTTCGCAAACTGATTGCGGGTCCCTCCGTCTTTATTTGCGACGAGTGCGTCGAGCTCTGTAACGACATCATTCGCGAGGAGATGCAGGAGGCGGGCAGTGAAAGCATCGCCGCCCTGCCCAAACCGCACGAGATTTACGCCCTGCTCGATCAGTACGTAATCGGCCAGTCCCGCGCCAAAAAGGTGCTGTCGGTCGCGGTTTATAACCACTACAAGCGCCTGGAAACGGGTATTCAGAAGGATGAGGTCGAGGTCGCCAAGAGCAATATCCTGCTGATCGGTCCCACCGGCTCCGGCAAGACCTTGCTGGCCGAAACCCTGGCGCGTATGCTCAATGTTCCCTTCACCATTGCCGACGCCACCACCCTGACCGAGGCCGGTTATGTGGGTGAAGATGTCGAGAACATTATTCAGAAACTGTTGCAGAAGTGCGATTACGATGTGGAGAAGGCCCAGACCGGCATCGTCTACATCGACGAGATCGATAAGATTTCGCGCAAGTCGGACAATCCCTCCATTACCCGTGACGTTTCCGGAGAGGGGGTGCAGCAGGCGTTGCTCAAGCTGATCGAAGGCACCATCGCCTCGGTTCCGCCGCAGGGCGGACGCAAACATCCGCAGCAGGAGTTCCTGCAGGTGGATACCACCAATATCCTGTTCGTTGTGGGCGGCGCCTTTGCTGGCCTGGAAAAGGTGATTCAGAACCGCTCCAAAAAAGGTGGTATCGGTTTTTCGGCGGAGGTGCACAGCCAGAGCGATGCCCGGAAAATGGGCGAGGTGCTGAACGAGGTGGAACCGGAGGATCTGATCAAATACGGTCTGATCCCGGAATTTGTCGGCCGATTGCCGGTAGTGGCGACCCTGGATGAGCTGGATGAGGACGCCCTGGTGCAGATCCTCACCGAGCCGAAGAACGCCCTGGTGAAGCAGTACGGCCGGCTGTTCGAGATGGAAGATTGCGAATTGGAATTCCGCGACGACGCCCTGCGTTCCATCGCGCACAAGGCGATGGAGCGCAAGACCGGCGCGCGTGGCCTGCGCACCATCATGGAGCAGGTATTGCTGGATACCATGTACGATCTTCCCTCCATGGAGAATGTCGCCAAGGTGGTGGTCGACGAGGGGGTAGTCGCCGGCGAAAGTACCCCCTACATCATCTTCGAGGGCGGGGAGAAGCAGGCGGCTGCATCGGACTGACGGACGCCGAGACGCGTGTCCCGGCCGCGCCATCTTTCCGGTGCGGATATGTCATCGTTGGGCTTGAAATCTCCTCCGGTCGCCCGCACCGTAATGAGTGAAGTCGATATTACGATCGGGGTTCCTACGGTTTGTATCCGGTCCCCGAGTTCTTTATTTCCGGTCTTCGTCTGTGATCGCGGTCCAGCCAGGAAACAGTGGCATGGATCTCCGGTCTGATCGAAACAACCGTTTGTTATGAGGTAACCCGTATGGGCCAACACGACGCGACATCCCCTTTGAACGCAGAGCTGCTTCCGGCGATCCCGGTGTTGCCGTTACGCGATGTGGTGGTCTACCCACACATGGTGATTCCGCTGTTCGTGGGGCGGGAGAAGTCCATCAACGCATTGGATGCGGCGATGAACGACAACAAACAGATCGTGCTGGTGGCCCAGAAGAGCGCGGATACCGACGATCCCGAGGTGCAGGATATGCACCTGATCGGAACCCTCGCCAATATTCTGCAACTGTTGAAACTCCCGGACGGCACCGTCAAGGTGCTGGTGGAGGGTGGTGAACGGGTGCGTCTGGTCCGGTTCGTCACTACCGAGGAGTACTACGCGGCGGAGTTGGCGCCGTTACAGGATGTGGTGACCCTGGAAGAGAAGGAGATGGAGGTGCTGATGCGCTCCGCCGTCGATCTTTTCGACCAGTATGTGAAGCTGAACAAAAAGGTACCGCCGGAGGTGCTGACGTCGGTCTCCAGTATCGAGGACCCGAGCCGACTGGCGGACACCATGGCGGCCCATATGTCGCTGAAAATCGAAGAGAAACAGCGGGTTCTGGAGATGGACGACGTGCGCCAGCGCATCGAGCACCTGATGATGCTCATGGAGTCCGAGAACGACCTGCTGCAGATCGAGAAGCGCATTCGCGGCCGGGTCAAGCGCCAGATGGAGAAGAACCAGCGGGAGTACTATCTGAATGAGCAGATGAAGGCGATTCAGAAGGAGCTGGGTGATCTGGAAGACGCGCCGAACGAGATCGAGGATCTGCAGCAGCGGATCGAGAAGATCGGGATGTCACGCGAGGCGAAGACCAAGGCGACCGCCGAACTCAACAAGCTGAAGCTGATGTCGCCCATGTCCGCTGAGGCGACCGTGGTGCGTAACTACATCGATACGCTCCTGAACGTACCGTGGAGAAAACGCAGCAAGGTGCGGAACGATCTCAAGGCCGCTGAAGAGGTACTGGAAGCCGACCATTACGGGCTGGAGAAGGTGAAGGAGCGCATCATCGAATACCTGGCGGTACAGCAGCGGGTACGCAAACTGAAGGGCCCGATTCTCTGTCTGGTGGGACCGCCGGGCGTCGGCAAGACCTCGGTGGGGCAGTCCATCGCGCGCGCCACCAACCGTAAGTTTGTTCGTATGGCCCTCGGCGGGGTACGGGACGAAGCCGAGATCCGCGGCCATCGCCGGACCTATATCGGCGCCATGCCCGGCAAGATCATTCAGAACCTCTCCAAGATCGGGACCCGCAATCCGCTGTTCCTGTTGGACGAGATCGACAAGATGGCGATGGATTTTCGCGGCGACCCGGCTTCGGCGCTGTTGGAGGTCCTGGATCCGGAACAGAACCACACCTTCGTCGACCACTATCTGGAGGTGGATTTCGACCTCTCGGAAGTGATGTTCGTGGCCACCGCCAACTCCCTTAACATCCCGCCGGCGTTGCTGGACCGGATGGAGGTGATTCGGCTGGCCGGTTACACCGAAGACGAGAAGGTGAATATCGCCCTGCGCTATCTGTTACCGAAACAGCGTAAAAACAACGGCTTGCAGGAGGATGAACTGCAAATCGACGAAGCGGTTCTGCGCGACATCATCCGTTACTACACGCGCGAGGCGGGGGTGCGGAATCTGGAACGAGAGATCTCCAAGATCTGCCGCAAGGTGGTGAAGGATATCCTGCTCCAGACCGGGGAGAAGACGGTAGCGTTGGCGCCCGAAGATCTGGAGAAGTATCTGGGGGTGCGGCGTTTCCGCTATGGTCGGGCCGACGACTACGATCAGGTGGGCCAGGTGACCGGTTTGGCCTGGACCGAGGTGGGGGGCGAACTGCTGCGGATCGAGGCGGCGCTGGTGCCCGGCAAGGGCAAGTTCACCTATACCGGGCAGTTGGGCGACGTGATGCAGGAGTCGATCCAGGCGGCCATGACCGTGGTGCGGAGCAGGGCGGATATGCTGGGACTGGAACCGGACTTCTACCAGAAAAACGACATCCACATCCATGTGCCGGAGGGCGCGACCCCGAAAGATGGGCCGAGCGCCGGTATCGGTATGTGTACCAGCCTGGTCTCGGCCCTGACCCGGATCCCGGTGCGGGCCGACGTGGCCATGACCGGGGAGATCACCCTGCGGGGCGAGGTGCTGCCCATCGGCGGTCTCAAGGAGAAGCTGCTGGCTGCTCACCGGGGCGGTATCGGGATCGTGATCATCCCGCAGGAGAACGAAAAGGATCTGGCGGAGATTCCGGAGAATATCAAGCAGGATCTCGATATCCGGCCGGTGCGTTGGATCGACCAGGTTCTGGAGGCCGCTTTGGTGCGGATGCCGGAACCGAAGCCGGCGCCAAGCGAAACACAGAAAGTTGCAGTTTCCAGTGAGGAATCGAAGGAGCAGAAAGGTAACGATCTGATGCGTCACTGATTTATGGTGTAACGTATCGGATATTTCTTCGATTTATTGCAGCTGTTTTTCGAAATGCGCTGTTTTCGAGCGGGAAATCTGTGATAAAGGGCACGGGAAAGGGTTTTTTCCACGGTTACGATTTGAGAGCCGTGTAGGAGAGGTATGTTTTACTCTCCATCTTGCAGATGTGGTTTTTTTAACAATAATCCATGCGGTTTCGCGGGGGCGCAGCTTGACAGTCATTCTGACCGCTTGGTATAAATTGCACCCGCTTCAGCGCTTTTGGGCGATACCAAAATTCTTATCATTTCTCGCGTCGCAGCCGGGCGTGAGCACTACCGGAAGGGAGAATAATTTTCATGAATAAATCGGACTTGATCGATGCGATGGCGGATGCCGCCGATATCTCGAAGGCGGCTGCTGGTCGCGCCCTGGATGGCATGGTCGACGCCGTTACTCGCGCTCTGAAGAGCGGAGACAGCGTGTCGTTGGTTGGTTTCGGCACCTTCACGGTTCGTGAGCGGGCAGCCCGTACCGGCCGTAATCCCCAGACGGGACAGACCATCAATATCCCGGCCTCAAAAAATCCAGCATTCAAGGCTGGCAAAGCCCTCAAGGATGCCGTAAACTAGCGCGCCTTTCTTGGGGTGCTTAGCTCAGCTGGGAGAGCATCGCCCTTACAAGGCGAGGGTCGCAGGTTCGATCCCTGCAGCACCCACCACACGGATCGGGAGCGGTAGTTCAGATGGTTAGAATACCGGCCTGTCACGCCGGGGGTCGCGGGTTCGAGCCCCGTCCGCTCCGCCATTATTAGAAGACAGGGGTATCATTCGATACCCCTTTTTTTTGGACTATCAACCCTCTTTCTACGCGGGTCGCAATTATGCTGCAGACGATTCGAGATAAAGCGCAAGGCTGGTTTGCCTGGGTGCTGGTTATTTTTATCACCGTTCCGTTCGCGCTCTGGGGTATTCAGTCGTATCTGGGATACAGGGCAACCCCGGTGAAGGCCACCGTAAACGGCCAAGATATTAGCGAAAAGCAGTTTGAGGAGGACTATCGACAATTCCGCACCACATTGCAGATGCGGTTGGGAAAGGCCTATCGTCCGGATCTGATCGACGAGGCCGCGTTGCGGAAAGAACTCCTTAACACGCTGGTGCGTGACGAACTGCTCCGGCAGGCGGCGAATCGAATCGGGATTCGGGTCAGCAACCAGATGGTGCGGGGAGTGATTGCTGAGATTCCGGCGTTTCAGGTCAACGGCAGTTTCGATCAAGCGACCTATGCCCGCTCATTGGGTCTGCAACGGATTTCTCCCGAAGAGTTCGAAGCCCAAATGCGCCGCGCCATCATCAGTGAACAGATGAACGACGGGATTATCGGCACGGCGCTGATAACCCCTTCGGAACTGGCGGAGAACGCACGCCTGCGCTGGCAGACCCGGGATTTCGATTATCTGCGGTTGCCGGCGGCCGGCTATCTGGACAAGGTGCAACTGGATCAAGGCGCGGTGGAAACCTATTACCAGGGGCATCAGCAGGATTTTCAGCAGCCGGAACAGGTGAAGGTAGCCTATCTGGATCTCAACGCCGCAGAGATTGCCGCCACCCTGAAGGTGGATGAGCAGACGCTACGCGACTACTACACTCAGCATGCCGACGACTATCTCTCCCCGGAGCAGCGACGCGCCAGCCATATTCTCATTTCGGTGCCGGAAGGGGCGGATGAGGCGACGGTTGCGGCGGCCCGCGCCAAGAGCGAGGCGGTGCTGCAACGGATTCGCGACGGGGAGTCGTTTGCCGCGGTGGCGAAAGAGGTGTCGGAGGATCCCGCCTCCCGCGACCAGGGAGGGGATCTCGGGTTTTTCGAACGCGGCATTCTGGATCAAGCGTTTGATGATGCGGTATTCAAGATGTCGGTGGGTGAGGTCAGCGAACCGGTGCGCACCCAATTCGGGTTTCACGTCATCCGGCTGGACGAGATCCGGCCGCGCGTCGGTAAGCCGTTCGATGAGATTCGGGAACAGGTTCGAAAGGCCTATCTTCAGGAGGAGGTGGCCAGGCTGTTTTACGACTATGCCGATCAAATGGCCAATCTGGCCTTTGAAAACCGGGACAGCCTGGAACCCGCGGCGAAGGCTTTGGGTCTGAAGGTTCAGGTCAGCGATTGGATCGATCGCAACGGGGGCGAGGGGATATTCTCATCCGCCAAGGTGTTGAACGCGGTGTTCAGTGACGAGGTGTTGTTGCAGGGTGATAACAGCATCCCGGTCGAGGTGGAGGATGAGCACGTTGTGGTACTGCGGGTGTTGGAGCATCAGGAAGCAAGCATCCAGCCGTTGGAGGCGGTTCAGGACGAAATCAAAACCGTGCTTCGGAAACAGGCCGCCGCCTCCCTGGCGGAACAACGGGGCAAGGAGCTGGTTACGGCACTGCAGGGTGGTGAAACGCTGACGCAGGTTGCCGGCGCCGAGGGTAAGGAGGTTCATCGCAACAACGCCGTGGCGCGGGATGACAAGACGCTGCCGACGGAGATCCTGCTTTCGCTGTTCCAGTTACCGCGCCCGGCAGGCGATACGCCGGTTTTTGGCGGAGCTGTCATGGATAACGGAGACTATACGGTGATCGCGCTCCACGGCGTCACAGACGGCAATCTGGATGATCTGAAGAAATCGGAGAGAGAATCGTTGGAGAAGGGATTGGCGCAACTCATGGGCAAGAGCGACTATGATCATTTCGTAAACAATCTGCAGAATACGGCGGAGATCGTCTATCCCAAAACGAAGGAGGAGTAAGGCCCGCGATAATCGAATTGTGTAGCGGGCTGTTTGCGGGAGACGGAACTGAAAAGCCCCGTGGCCGGGTTGCGGCCACGGGGCTTTTTTTTTGCGGATTCGTCCGGGATCTTCTATGCCATTCCCAAGATGTGGTAACCGGAGTCCACATAGAGCACGTCGCCGGTGATACCGGATGCCAGGTCGGAGCAGAGGAAGGCGGCGGCGTTGCCCACCTCCTCGATGGTGACGTTACGGCGCAACGGGGTCTTCTTCTCCGCTTCATCCAGCATCCCCCGGAAGCCGCTGATGCCGGAGGCGGCCAGGGTACGGATCGGTCCGGCGGAGACGGCGTTTACGCGGATCCCTTCCGGTCCCAGGGAGTCCGCCAGGTAGCGCACGGTCGCCTCCAGGCTTGCTTTTGCGACACCCATTACGTTGTAGTTGGGCACCGTGCGTACCGCCCCCAGGTAGGTCATGGTCACCAGTGAGGCGTTCCGTCCCCGCATCATCTCCCGTCCCGCCTTGGCCAGGGCAGCCAGGCTGTAGGCGCTGATATCGTGGGCGATGGCGAAACCTTCGCGGGTCACGGCATCGGCAAACGAACCCTCCAACTGGTCACGCGGGGCGAAGCCGATGGAGTGAATGATGCCGTCCAATCCGTCCCACACCTTACCCAATTCCCGGAAGGCGTTTTCGATCTCTTCATCCTTCGATACGTCCAGCGGCAGTACGATCTCCGATCCGCACAGGGCGGCAAACTCTTCCGCCCGCTTCTGCAACTTCTCGCCCTGGTAGCTGAAGGCGAGCTGCGCCCCCTCCCGGTGCATGGCCTGGGCCACTCCCCAGGCGATGGAACGGTTGCTGGCGACGCCGGTGACGAGGATACGTTTGTCTTGTAAAAAACCCATGGAAACTCTCTTCTCTCCGGTTGATGGCTGACAACTGCGGGGCGGAATGCGATCATGGCATCTGCGCCGGCGCAGCGATAGGGTACAGTACCGGAAAAGGCCGGACAGGAAAAGAACCGACATCTTTTGGCAGGCACGACACCCGATTTGATATTACCCCATGGAAAAGTCAGATATATGACCCAGTCGTTTCGAGCATGCCGCGGTCGCTGGATCGTCGTGGGGGTTCTGTCGGTAATGCTGGCGGGCTGCGGAGGAGACTCCTGGAACAATCCCTATCCGGCCGCCGACGCCGACCGCAATATCCTCTACAGTTCCTTTGACGAACGGCCCAAGCATCTGGACATCGCCCGTTCCTATAATGCCAACGAGTACGCTTTTATCGCCCAGATCTATGAGCCGCCCTTGCAGTATCACTTTCTGAAGCGGCCCTATCATCTGATTCCGCTGGCCGCGGATCGGATGCCGGAGGTGCGCTACCTGGATGCCGACGGGGCGTCGTTACCGTCGGACGCCCCTGTCGGCGCCATCGCCTTCAGCGACTATCTGATCCATATCCGTCCCGGGATGCGTTATCAACCCCATCCCGCTTTTGTCCGGGACGGGCAGGGGGGCTACCTCTACCATGCATTGACACAGGCGCAACTGGGGCCGTTGCATCGTCTGTCCGACTTTTCCCAGAGCGATACCCGGGAGGTGACCGCCGCGGATTTCGTTCACGAGATCAAGCGGCTTGCCTTCCCCCGACTCCACTCGCCCATCGCCGGGATCATGGGGGAGTACATCGTCGGTTTTCGGGAGTTGGCGCAACGGCTCGAGGCGGAAGAGCAGCGGCTGAAAAAACAGACGGGTGAAGATCAGCCCTATGTGGACCTGCGTCCTTTTGACCTGGCGGGGGTGCAGGTGGTGGACCGTTACACCTTCCGGGTACGGCTCAAGGGGAAATATCCGCAGTTCCGTTACTGGCTGGCCATGCCGTTTTTCGCCCCCATGCCGTGGGAGGCGGATCGCTTTTACTCCCAACCGGGGCTGATCGAACGCAATATCACCCTCGACTGGTTCCCGCTCGGCAGCGGTCCTTTCATGCTCACTGAGAATAATCCCAACCTGCGGATGGTGCTGGAGCGTAACCCCAATTTCCACGGTGAGAGCTATCCCGCCGAGGGAGAGGCGGGGGACCGTGCCGCGGGGCTGCTGGTCGATGCCGGACGTCCGTTGCCGTTTATCGAACGGGCGGTCTACAGTCTTGAAAAGGAGTCTATCCCCCGTTGGAACAAGTTCCTTCAGGGGTACTACGATACCTCCGGTATCGGTTCCGACAGTTTCGATCAGGCGGTAAGGTTCGGTGCCGGCGGTGAAGCGGAACTGACCGGGGAGATGCAGGCCAAGGGGATCACGCTGACTACGGCGGTGGAGACCTCCATCTTCTATCTGGGGTTCAATATGCTGGATCCGGTGGTGGGAGGAGACTCACGGCGGGCGCGATTGCTGCGGCGGGCGATCTCTATCGCTCTGGATCAGGAGGAGTTCATCTCGATCTTCGCCAACGGTCGCGGGGTTCCGGCGCAGGGACCGATTCCCCCCGGTATCTTCGGCAGCCGGGAGGGGGACTACGACCCCTACGTCTACGAATCACGGAACGGCCGCTTGCAGCGCCGGTCCCTGGAGGAGGCGCGCCGGCTGCTGGCCGAGGCCGGTTACCCGGATGGGCGTGATGCCGACGGGAAGCCGCTGGTGCTCTATTACGATACCGTAGCCAGCGGCCCGGATGATAAAGCGCGCTTGAACTGGTACCGCAAGCAGTTTGCGAAGCTGAATATCCAGTTGGTTGTGCGGGCCACCGATTACAACCGGTTTCAGGACAAGATGCGCAAGGGCACCGAGCAGTTGTTTACCTGGGGTTGGAACGCCGACTATCCCGATCCGGAGAATTTCCTGTTTCTACTCTACGGTCCCAACGCCAAAGTGGCTAACAACGGCGAGAATGCGGCCAACTACCGGAATCCGGAGTTCGATGCGTTGTACTTCCAAATGAAGAACATGGCAAACGGTCCGGAACGGCAGGCGCTCATCGATCGCATGTTGGAGATCCTGCGCCGGGACGCGCCCTGGGTATGGGGGCTGCATCCCAAGGCCTTCTCGTTGCATCATGCCTGGTACCGCAACGTCAAACCGAACTTGATGGCCAACAATACCCTCAAATACAAGGCGGTGGATCCGGAACTGCGGGCGCGCAAGCGTCGGGAGTGGAATCGGCCGGTAGTGTGGCCGTTGCTCCTCCTGGGTGGGTTGCTGCTGCTTTCGGCGATTCCGGCGGTGATCGGCTACCGCCGCCGGGAACGGAGCGCGGCGCGATGATCGCTTATATTATTCGCCGCGCCTTGTACGCCATCCCGATTCTGATCGGGGTGAATATCATCACCTTCGTTTTGTTCTTCGTCGTCAATTCGCCGGATGATATGGCGCGCATGCACCTGGGGTTAAAGCGGGTGACGCCGGAGGCGGTGGAAAAATGGAAGCAGGAGCGGGGCTACGATAAACCGTTGCTCTACAATGCGGCTGCCGAGGGCAGTGCGACGTTGACCGACACCATTTTCTTCGACAAGTCGGTACGGCTGTTTCGGTTTCAGTTCGGTCCCTCCGACGACGGCCGTGACATCGGCTACGATATCTCGCAGCGCATGTGGCCCAGTCTGGCCATCGCGGTACCGGTACTGCTGGTGGGGCTGTTGGTCAATATCTCTTTTGCGCTGTTGATCGCTTTTTTTCGCGCCACCTATATCGATTTCTGGAGTGTCGTGATCTGCGTCATCATGATGTCCATCTCCACCCTGTTCTATATCATCGGCGGCCAGTATCTGGTGAGCAAGCTGCTGCACCTGGTCCCCATTTCCGGCTATGATCCCGGGTTGGGGGCGGTGAAGTTTCTGGTCCTGCCGGTGATCGTCGGTATCATCGGCGGTATCGGTTCCGGTACCCGTTGGTATCGCACTCTGTTTTTGGAGGAGATCAACAAGGATTATGTACGCACCGCCCGGGCCAAGGGTTTGTCGGAGCGGGTGGTACTGTTCCGGCACGTCCTCAAGAACGCCTTGATCCCGATCCTGACCGGGGTGGTGGTGGTATTGCCGCTGCTGTTTATGGGCGCCCTGATTACCGAATCTTTCTTCGGTATCCCGGGCCTGGGCAGTTACACCATCGACGCCATCGCCAACCAGGATTTTGCGATCGTTCGTTCCATGGTGTTTCTGGGTTCCGTTCTCTACATCCTGGGTTTGTTGCTGACCGATATCTCCTACACCTTGGTGGATCCGCGGGTGCGCCTCTCCTGAATGACCGCCCGTCGTCAGCCACAATAATCAAAGGGTCTTCCATTGTCTGGCGCTGATGTCAGCGCATATTCGGAATGTTATATTTCGGCCTTCGTAAGTTCATTGTCCGTCCGCCTGGTTCCGGCCAGGGCGTAATGAGAGGAAGCGATATCATGATGACGTACATGCAGCTCGTTCAGCGTTGTCTTGCCGACGTCCCGGAGTTGATGCCTTGGGACCTGGAAGAGCGCCTCCGGGAGAATCCGGACCTGCTGATCCTGGATATACGCGAGCCCTATGAGTATGACGCCATGCATATACCCGGTTCTCTCGCTGTGCCGCGGGGTATCCTGGAATCGGCCTGCGAATGGGATTACGAAGAGACGGTGCCGGAATTGGTGCGGGCGAGAAAACGGGAGATCGTGGTGGTGTGCCGCTCGGGTTATCGCAGCGTTCTGGCCGCCAAGACCATGCGGGAGATGGGCTACGAAAACGTCGCCTCTCTGAAAACCGGCGTACGCGGCTGGAACGACTATGAGCAGCCGCTGGAGGATCGGGACAGCAAGCAAGTGGAGATCGAGCGCGCCGATGACTACTTCAATACCCAGGTTCGGCCGGACCAGTTGAAACCGAAAGATTGGGTATAAGGGACGGTAAGACCCGGGGCAACTCCTCGATCCGTAAACTTTTGATGCGACAGGAACGACCTGTTTCGTCAGCGGAACCGCTTTAAATACCACCATTCGAAGGCGCGTTTCAGCCAGTGAAATAAGCGCAGCTTCGGTAAAACCAGATTGTATTTTTCGTTGCGTGCCACCAGCATTCCGTCGGTACGGCTGTCGACGATGCAGATCAATTCCACCCGGAACTGTTTGGCGGGCTCATTTCCACGCAACTCGTCCAGTAGATTGACCGCCGCCGTGTGCGCCTGCAGGTCAGCCATGTGCGCCTGTTTCGGCATCCACTCCGGTCCCGGAAAGCTGCCGGCGTCCCCCGCCACATAGACTCGTTCCATTCCCTCCACCCGGCAGTACCGATCGGCCCGGATCAGACCGCCTTCGGAGCGCGGCAGGTCGGTGGCGTCGAACCATTGGTTACCGGTCATGCCCGGCATGAACAGGGTGAGATCGGAAGCGATCTCCCCCCCTTCGGTCTGCACCGAGGTCTCGGTGAACCCCTTGATCTTGTAACCGAGGTGGGTCTCGATCCCGCGGCGCTGCATCTCCCGCAGCAGCCCTGTTACCGCCTTCGGCCCGAGCCGATTGCCGGGGCTGGGGGCGGGAGTGAAGAACACCAATCGAAAGCGATCACGTCGGCCCTCCAGCCGCAACATGCTGTCGATGCCGAACAGGAACTCGAACATCGGGCCACCGCGCATGGCGGACGGTTCTTTGGGGTTGCCGGAAAACCCGATGGCAATGGAGCCGTCCTCAAGCTGTCGCAGTTTGTCACGGATCGCTATCGCCGCCGGGATACCCTCACACGGCGTGATGGTATGTTCGATGCCGGGCAGCTGTTTCAGGAATCGCCCGCCGCAGGCGATGATCAGGCCGTCGTTCTCCAGTTCCCCGCGGTCGGTAACGACCACTCTTCCTGCCGCCCCCAGGCCGGTAGCGGACCCCTGATGAAAGTGGATCCGGTGGTGTTCCAGGAACCCCGCCAGCGGCAGGCGCAATTGTTCAGGTTCCCGAAGGCCGGGTGGGATCCAGATCAGGCTCGGTAGATAGATGAATTCCGCCGTGGGTGCGATCAGCGTGATCTCGGACCGGGGGTCCCCCGAGCGCAGCCACCGGGCGGCGGATAGCGCCGCGAACCCGGCGCCGATGATGGTAATACGACTCAACTTCTGTTTCCTCCTGCCGGCTGAGCGGTGCCTTGGGTGCCGGTTTGATTCTGAAATGTTACCTGAGCCCATATTTTAACGTCGTTGCGGTTCATCATTTCGGCCGAAATCCCCCTGGATTCTCGGGGAGGGAAGACGGGCCTATTCAACAAGCGCATGGTATGCATAATAGGGTGAGGATCGGTCCCCCAACCGGAGCGGTCGCGGAATGATGGGGGGGAATATGGTTTGCCGTGTAAGCGGCGTACTGGGTGCGGGCGTATGAACAGATTGGCGATCGGATGGGCGGCGCTGTTATTTACGGCATCAGTTATGGCTGCCGATCCCGATTTTTCCACCATGGACGATTATGGCGCGGCGCTGATCGGGGCGGCCAGGCCGCTTTACGCCTATGCGGTCTATGCGGAAGACGACAACATCTACCTGGTTTTGCAACGGGAGGTGGGCCGCGCAGAAGGCCAGATAGAGTGGCAGCGGCTTACCTATCTGACCATTCCACAACCCCCCGAGGAGCAGGTGTTCAGTTTTTCCACCTGTACCCGAAACGGCACGCGAGATCCGGGAATTGCCGCAATCTCTATCTATCAGGATAGCGAATATTTCGGCAAGGTGATCAAGGCGTGGCGCGCCAACATTCAGGCAGGGACAATCGATGAGATCCCGACGGAAGGTATTGTTTGTCCCAATGACGGGTATGGCGCCTGACGGTTTTCGCAACGGATTTCAATATCATCGCACCTGACCGTTTTTATGGTTGAGATGGCGTAACAGCTATGGCCCGAAAATCCGATAATAAGATCCGGTCCTTCGGGTTTGAGCCGGGTCGAAGGTTGGCCGGAAAATATGAGGTTCTCTCCTGTCTGGGAAGCGGCTGGCAGGGCGAAGTCTATCGGATTCGCGAGATCAATACCGATATTGAGCGTGCGGCCAAGATCTTTTTCCCGGAAAGGAATATCAAAAACCACACTTCCATCACCTATGCCCGGAAGCTGCACAAACTCCGGGAGTGCCCGGTCCTGATCCAATACCATACGCAGGAGACCATCACTGTACGCAAGCAACCGGTGACGGTCCTGGTGTCGGAATATGTGGAAGGGGAGTTGTTGAGCAACTATCTGAAGCGTTTCCCCAAGGGGCGCTTACCTCTGTTTCACGGGATTCACCTGTTACACGCGCTGGCGGTGGGGATTGAGAGTATTCACCATCTCGGCGAATACCACGGAGATCTGCATTCGGAAAATATTATTGTGCGGCGTTTGGGCCTCTCTTTCGATCTGAAGCTGTTGGATCTGTTTCACTGGGGCCGGGCCAGTAAGGCCAACCGCAATGAGGATATCTGTAATCTGGTACGGGTATTTTACGATGCGATCGGAGGGAGGGAGGCATATCCCAAGCATCCGCGGGAGATACGGGAGATTTGCTGCGGTTTGAAGCGGTCGCTGATCCTGAAGCGGTTCCCCACCGCCAGCGATCTGCGCGTCCATCTCGAGACGCAAGCCTGGAGCTGATTCAGCCTCGATCGGCCGGTATCCGACGTGCGTCCCCTCACTCCGCGGCCTGTTGGGTGAAGCCCTGTCCTGGGCCGGTTTCCGGCGCTGAATTTCCTTTATTTTCAATGCACTATGGCCTTTGAGGTTGGCAGTGCGGCGGCTTCCGGGGGTGGCGGAAGAACCGGGGGTTCGGAACGACTCCCCGGGCGGATCCGCGCGCTCCTTTATTAACGAGATTCCTTAAGTTTTTTCCAGGGTCTGCCGATACAGGGATTGAAGCGGATATTGGAGGCGAACAGCAGGTGAATACCCTCCGGGCCGTTTCCGCGAATGCGAACCGGGTGGAAAAAGGTTTCTGGAGTTGCCGATGAAGAAGATTGCACAGTTTTTTCTTGTTTTTCTGGCGCTTGGCAGTACCTCCGCGGTTGCCGATCAGGCGCTGGCTCAGAGTTCCGGCTGTTTGGGCTGTCATCAGGTTGACGCGAAGCTGGTCGGTCCCGCGTTCAAGGATGTGGCAGCCAAGTATGCGGGTGATCCCAGTCAGATCGATCGCTTGGTGAAGAAGGTAAAGGCGGGCAGTACCCCGGGTGAGCCGTTGGTCTGGGGACAGGTCGCCATGCCCCCAAACGCTGCGAGCGAGGGTGATATCAAAAAGGTGGTTCAGTGGGTGATGACGCTGAAATAGTCACATGCGTATCAAAACAGGACGATAGAAAAGTTATTTATGCCGTTCTCACCGGATTTGGAGTGATGTTGGTTTCCTCCGTAACGGATGAGTAAGAGGCAAGAGAATAAAGTAAATCAGTGAAGGAGCAGATCATGCCAACCCAGAAAAAAATAATGCTTGTTTCGGTCTTTTCTACCATGCTGCTGGCCGGTTGCGGCGCCGAGCAGGCGAGCGTCAGTTTTCAGACCGATGTGAAACCCCTGATTACGAAATATTGCTCGGAATGCCATGTGCCGGGCGGTGATGGTGCGGTTAAGAGCGGTTTTGTGATCGATACCTATGCCAGTGTCATGAAAGGCACCAAGTACGGTCCGGTAGTGGTGGCCGGCGATCCGCTCTCCAGTTCCTTGTACCGCCTGGTGGCGGGTAAAGTTGATCCTTCCATTCAGATGCCGCATGGCAAAGAGGCGTTGGCACCGGAGGAAATTGTCACCATAGAGCGGTGGATCGAGCAGGGTGCGAAGGACAATTAGATGCCCACTGGCGGGCCGGTGACCGGACGATTATGATGATGTTTTGTATGAACAGCCGCTCAGCCTGAGCGGCTTTTTTATTGCATCGGCGGCAGCGAAGATCATGCAAAACTTGCAGTTGTGTAGATTCAACGGTGATGGAGCATGTTAATAAGAATACTTCAATCCAAATACTACTGGGTGCTTCCGGTACTGTTCTGGTTCATCGTGATTGCGATTTCTCTGGCATGGAACCATTCGATGTTTGAGCAATCGGTCAGGGATATCGCCTATGAACGTGGTCGCATCATGTATGAGATGATTCGGCTCGCGAAAATCAACCCGGTATTGATGGCCGCCGATCCGAAGCTGTTCAAACAGCAGGGCATGAAGGATATTCGCTACCGGCTGGTATCGAAGCATCCGATGAATCCTGAAAACAGCGCGGATGCATGGGAGCAGTCCGCACTCTCTCAGTTCGAAAAGGGAAAGGATCATCTGTTTCAGTCGTTTCTGGGTTCTGAAAACGGCGGTGTTCATTTTATTTCCCATGTTTTTCAATCGTTCCTGAAGCTGGATGACGGATACTTCCGATACATCGGGCCGGTCTATATGGAGCAGATGTGTCTCTCCTGTCATGGGGCCGGCGATGCCAAAGTGGGCGATGTGCGGGGCGGCATCAGTGTTACGGTGATGGCGAGGCCGATTATCGAGGCGCAGGCCAGTTCCATGCGCATGATGGATGTGATGCATCTCATCGGCTTTTTGTTGATCTCCGTCACCAGTGTCTTTCTTATGTCTCAGTTAAGGCGTCAATGGCAACT
>JBNKCL010000034.1:0-9273 GCA_050287725.1 Sedimenticolaceae bacterium | reverse complement strand
CCGCAGGCAGCGGTTGGAGAATCCGATGTCGTGACACATGGCGGCCACCATGACGCACAGCCAGTCCTGCTGCGAGACCCCCCCCTCCATGATGTGTTTCCCCTCCAGCAGCTGCTGGGCCACCGAACCCACCAGGATGGTGTGTTCCACATCGTGGTACAGGGAGTCCGACTTGGAGATCAGGTGCAGGGCGGTGCGGGAGAACCAGCTCAACACCTCGCCGATCTCGGCAAAGGTGTTGCCGTAGTTCCGGACGTAACTCTTTTGAACCTCTTGGGCGAAGTGTTCGATCAGCAGGCCGTGGGGATCAATCATGGGCACACCGCTAGGTT
The DNA here is from genome assembly GCA_050287725.1 of Sedimenticolaceae bacterium. GTDB lineage: Bacteria > Pseudomonadota > Gammaproteobacteria > Chromatiales > Chromatiaceae > CBFDBF01. The sequence goes on along the minus strand of JBNKCL010000034.1, from coordinate 8,941 downwards.
GTTGTTGTCTACTCCGGGCATGGCGCAAAACCTCTGCGTCCGGTACTGAAATCGCCTTAACACCGGGTTAGCGGCAGTATAGCCGCAGATATTTAAACCTTATAGCGAAAAGGGTGCCAAGTTGTGACCGATTGCATCGGTTTGAAGCCGAAAGCGCGCAGAGGGAACTCCATTCACACTTCGGTTTCCGGCGGTTTGCGGCCGGATTCGACACCGTGGTACATTAGCCGCCCTGATCGATTACTAACCCCCTCTCATGGGGGTTAATTCACTTATGGCGGCCTGTACCGGTCCCCTCGCAACGGAAAGCTGTGAACCCGGTCAGGCCCGGAAGGGAGCAGCCGCAGCGGTGGACTTGTGTGCCGGGGTGCGGCTGGTACGGGTCGCCAACCAATTTCCGGGAACCCCGAATGAATCGGCGATTCCCTGATGAATGAACGCCCCGGATGGGGTACACTTTTTCCCGGTTTCCCAATTTCACCGCAGAACTTTTCGATCCGATACCCATGTCTTATCAGGTCCTGGCCCGCAAGTGGCGTCCCCGGCTCTTTCGCGATTTGGTCGGCCAGGAGCACGTGGTGCAGGCGTTGGTCAACGCCCTGGATCACGACCTGCTGCACCACGCCTATCTCTTTACCGGCACCCGCGGGGTGGGCAAGACCACTCTGGCGCGGATCTTCGCCAAGTCTCTGAACTGCGAACAGGGGGTGAGCGCCACCCCGTGCGGGGAGTGCAGCTCCTGCCGGGAGATCGACGAAGGGCGCTTCGCCGATCTGCTGGAGGTGGATGCCGCCTCGCGGACCAAGGTGGATCAGACCCGGGAGCTGCTGGAGAACGTACCCTACGCCCCGGTGCGCGGCCGTTATAAGGTGTACCTCATCGACGAGGTGCATATGTTCTCAGACTCCAGCTTCAACGCCCTGTTGAAGACCCTGGAGGAGCCTCCGCCCCATGTGAAGTTCCTGCTCGCCACCACCGATCCGCAGAAGGTCCCGGTGACGGTGCTGTCGCGCTGTCTCCAGTTCAACCTCAAGCGGCTGACGTTGGAGCAGATCCGCGAGCGGCTGGAGCTGGTGCTGGAGCAGGAGAGGATCGCGGCCGAGGCCCCGGCACTGCTGCTGTTGGCGCGGGCGGCGGACGGCAGTATGCGCGACGCCCTCAGTCTGCTGGATCAGGCCATCGCCTTCGGCGGCGGCGAGGTGAAGGAGGCGGATGTCCGCGCCATGCTGGGTACGGTGGCCGGCGAGCAGATCCAACGCCTGCTGGAGACCCTGGTGACCATGGATCCGGCGGCGGTGATGACGCAGGTGGCGCAGTTGGCGGAGCGGGTTCCGGACTTCGCCGGAGTGCTGCAGGAACTGCTGGCGCTGTTGCACCGCGTGGCGCTGTACCAGGCGGTGCCGGAGGCGCTGGACGGCAGCCTCGACGACCGGGAGTGGATCGCCGGTTTGTCCGGCCGGATACGCCCCGAGGATGTCCAGTTGTTCTACCAGATCGGCCTGGTGGGGCAGCGCGATCTGCCGCTGGCGCCCGATCCGCGCAGCGGTTTCGAGATGGTCCTGTTGCGGATGCTCACCTTCCGGCCCGCGGAGTCGGGGAGCGCCCCGGTCACCCCGCCGCCGCAACGTGCCCCGGTCCCCAAGCCGGAAGCCCCGAAGGGTGGTGCGGCGCGGCCGACGGCGGCCGCTCCGGCCCCGGCGGCGCCCGCCTCCGTGGCCGAGCCGCCACCCGCAACCGGAACGGTGCCGCCGTCCGATTGGCACCGCATGGTGTCGGTACTGGATCTGGGCGGCATCGCCCGTCAACTGGCCAGCAATTGCCTTTATGAGAGCTGGGACGGAGAACGGCTGGTCCTGAAACTGGATCCGGTGCACAAACATCTGCAGGTGGAGAGCTCCGAGCATCGCCTGCGGAGGGCGTTGGAGGAGTATCTCGGTTGCCGGGTGCAGCTCGCGATCCAGGTAAGCAAACCGGAGGCCGAGACCCCGGCGGAACGGGAGGCGCGGCTGCGGACCGAACGGCAGCAGCAGGCGGAAAGCGCCCTGGCCACCGACCCGTTGGTGCAGGCCATGGGGGAACAGTTCGGCGCGCGTCTGGTGCCCGGCAGCGTCCGCCCGGCCGACGATTCATGAATCAATCAGATAATCCCCGCTTTTTCCGGGGGAGTGTATAGAGTTGGCGGTCGAGGGTTTGAACCCCGGGCTCTCGCAAAGGCGCCAAGCGCGCAAACATATCGCTTTTCTTGGCGTTCTTTGCGTCTTGGCGAGAGGTTATGTTCGGTTAAATTTTGAAGTATGAGGAACACCCCATGAGAGGCGGTATCGGCAACATCATGAAGCAGGCCCAGAAGATGCAGGAGGACCTGCAGAAGGCCCAGGAACAGCTGGCCAGGGAGGAGGTGACCGGCGAATCGGGCGGCGGCCTGGTCCAGGTGACCATCAACGGCAAATACGAGGTGCGGCGGGTGGTCATCGACGACAGCCTGGTGGGGGACGATAAGGAGATGCTGGAGGATCTGGTGGCCGCGGCCATGAACGACGCCGTGCACAAGGTCGCCTCCAAGGTACAGGAGAGTATGTCCGGGGTGACCAACGGTCTGGGGCTGCCGCCGGGCTTCAAGCTGCCGTTCTGAAACCATGGCCGAATCCTCCCTGTTGCAGCAGTTGATGGAGGCCCTGCGCTGTCTGCCGGGGGTCGGCCCCAAGTCCGCCCAGCGGATGGCGTTTCATCTGTTGGAGCGGGATCGTGACGGCGGTCGGCGCCTGGCCGCGGCGCTGGCGGCGGCGATGGAGCGCATCGGACACTGTAGCTCCTGCCGCACGCTCAGCGAAGAGACGGTCTGCCGGTTGTGCAGCAGTCCCAGGCGGGACGACAGTATCCTGTGCGTGGTGGAGACCCCGGCGGAGGTGATGGCTATCGAGCAGGCCACCGATTTCCGCGGCCGCTATTTCGTGCTCGGCGGCCGGCTCTCGCCACTGGACGGCATCGGGCCGCGCGAGATCGGGTTGGATCTGCTGGAGCAGCGGCTGGATCAGGGAGCGGTTGCGGAGTTGATCCTGGCCACCAATACCACAGTGGAGGGAGAGGCGACCGCCCACTATATCGGCGAGATGGCGCGCTCCCGGGGGATCCGCGCCACCCGCATCGCCCACGGCGTGCCGCTGGGGGGCGAACTGGAATATGTGGACGGCGGCACCCTGTCGCACGCCTTCGCCGGCCGGCACGAGGTATAAGGACGGCTTGTTGCTACCCGGTGTCTTTTTTCACGGACTGTAAGTAACGCAAAGGGCGCAGAGGCGTGGAGCGTTTCTGAGCGGAATTTCTTCTTTGCGCCTCCGCGTCTTTGCGTTCTCTGCGTTTTTTTACCATTCTTGTCGGTAGCATACAGGTGCGGTAAGGCGCCAATCTTATCGAAGGAATGGGGAGTAAACCCTGCGACGAAACGTAAGGAGGGGAAATGTCCGATTGTCTGTTCTGTAAAATGGTCACCCGCGAGATCCAGCCCGATGTGGTGCTGGAGAACGACGACGTGTTGGCCTTTCGCGATATCAATCCGCAGGCGCCCACCCATATCCTGATCGTGCCGAAGCGCCATATCGGCACCATCAACGATCTGTCGGCGGAGGACGCGGAACTGGTCGGAAAACTCTTCCTGGCGGCGCAGGAGATCGCGCAGCGGGAGGGGCATGCGGAGCGGGGTTATCGCACCGTCATGAACTGCAATGCGGAGGCCGGCCAGACGGTGTTTCATATCCATCTGCACCTGTTGGGCGGGCGTGTCATGGGGTGGCCGCCGGGCTGAGTTCCCTAACCCGGTGGGACGCCTCCGCGGCTGTTCGACCGAATGGATCTCGCCTATGCTTATTAATTAGGCTTACAGATCCGGTTTCGAATCGATCGTGGTATCCCTGAACAACATCTCCTATCTGGTTCCCGCCGCAGGGCAGCGTCCGCTGTCCCCGTCCCAGGAGAGCGGACAACTCCAGGATCAGGCGCGTCAGCCGGGACAGCAGACGCCGCTGCCGGCCGCGCCCGGCGAGGGGGTGCGCGAGCAGCTCCAGATCCGGGCGGTGATCCTGGGGCGGGAGGGCAATCCCACCGGGCTTTCCCCACGGGCGCGGGAGGCGGTGCTCTCGTACCGGACGGCCCAAACCTACGAGGAAAGGGATCGCATCAGCGAGATGTTAGGGGTCGACGAGTACGCCTGACCGCCCGTTGAAAAACCTAAGGCGGCACGACACGGCGTTAAAATCCGGCTCAAAATATCCATTTAAGATTTTTTTCTCGCCAAGGCGCCAAGTACGCAAAGAGAGCAAAAGCGTTCCTTGGCGTTCTTTGCGTCTTGGCGAGAGTTAAGATTGTCATGAAGATGCGGCTGTAGGAGCCCAGTCCTCTGGGCGAAGAGAAAAACCGACAACGATACTGGGGAGGCGTAATGGATGAGTTTTTACAGGCTGCCATCGCCGAGGCGAAACAGGGCGCCGCGGAGGGCGGTATTCCCATCGGTTCGGTGCTGGTGATCGACGGCCGGATCGTCGGACGCGGCCACAATCGGCGGGTGCAGCAGGGCAGTGCGGTATTGCACGCCGAGATGGACTGCCTGGAAAACGCCGGCCGTCTCACCGCCGCGGATTACCGCCGGGCCACGCTCTATTCCACCCTCTCTCCCTGCGATATGTGCAGCGGTGCGGTATTGCTCTACGGCATCCCCAGGGTGGTGGTGGGGGAGAACCGGACCTTTCGCGGGCCGGAGGAGTATGTGCGCTCGCGCGGGGTGGAGGTGGAGGTGATCGATGATCCGGAGTGCGTGCAGTTGATGACGACCTTCATCGCCGCAAATCCCGCATTGTGGGACGAAGATATCGGGGAGTTGCCGGAATAGGGGGGACCGGAACAGACGAACGGGGTTCCTGAGATAGATTAAGGCTCCCTTAATCTTCGTTTGCGACAATCCGGGCACTTATCGTATCGAAGAAGCATTATGCTTGCCTCCGAACCCAGGATTTCTCCGCCACTCGTTTTTCGCCGTTATCGAACCCTTCTGTGGGTCTCCGCCTGGTTCCTGCTGATCAATTTGATTGTGCGTGCCTGTCTGGTTTGGTACGAGGGCGGGGTATCGAACTACGGTTCTCTTGAATGGACGCAGATCTTCGGGGTCGGATTGCTGTATGACCTGGCGGCCCTCAGTTGGTTGCTGATCCCATTCTCTCTGATGGCATGGTTGGCGCCCCGCGGTCCGTGGGGCAGGCGAATTCATGCCTTCCTGGCGACCTCATTGTTTGCGGCTTTTCTGGCCGGTTTGGTTTTTCAATCCGTCTCCGAATTTATCTTCTGGAACGAGTTTTCGTCCCGTTTCAATTTTATTGCGGTTGATTATCTGGTTTATACGCGGGAGGTGATCGGCAATATCCAGGAGTCCTATCCCATCGGCCGGATTTTGGCGGGCGTCGCCGGCGTCGCATCGGTGATGTTCGCGCTGAGCGTCCGGCCGTTCTGGCGCGCGGCGCGGGCGGACGTGGTCGGGTTCGGGCGGCGCACGGTGATTTTTCTCGTTTCGCTGCTGTTGCCGGCACTGTTTTTCATCGGCTTGGGGGAAGGGCCGCATCACTGGATAAACAGTACCGCGGTACGCGAGCTTGCCAGCAACGGCAGCTACGGGTTCTTTCGCGCATTTCGCAACAACGAGTTGAGCTATTCGAAGTATTACCTGACGCATGACGTCAGAGCGGTATCGCGCAGTATGCACGATGAGCTGGAAGAGGCGCACGAGAAGTATCTGCCTCTGAAAGAGCACGCGGAAGGGTCCGGTAATCCGCTTGCCGAGTTGATGGGTCGGCACATCCCGACAAAAGGTCCGCCGATCTACAAGAACGTGATTCTCGTGTCGATTGAAAGTCTGGGCAGCGATTATGTGGATGCGTTCGACGGGCATCGCGGGCTCACGCCCAATCTGGATCGGCTGGCCAAGGACAGCCTGATCTTTACGAATGTGTACGCCACCGGTTTGCGTACGGTACGGGGACTCGAGGCGTTGACCTTGTCGCTTCCGCCCACTCCGGGCCGTGCGGTGCCGATCCGCGAGCGGAACAAGGGCCTGGAGACACTCGGCGGAGTGCTGGAACAGAACGGCTATGAGGCCATGTATATTTATGGCGGTTATAGCATGTTCGATAACATGAACGATTTTTTCAGCGGCAACGGTTACGAGGTGATCGATCGTACCGATATCGCAGACAAGGACATTACGCATGAGACGATCTGGGGGGTTGCGGACGAGGACCTGTACCGTCTGGCGCTGAAACAGCTGGATCAGCGGGCCGCGCGGAAACAGCGGTTTTTCGCGCACATCATGACCACCTCGAATCATCGTCCCTTTACCTATCCGGAAGGACGGGTCTCGATTCCGTCGCACAGCGGACGGGACGGTGCGGTGCAATATACCGATTGGGCCATCGGCCAGTTTATGGCGGAGGCCAGGAAGCGCCCCTGGTATAAGGATACGGTATTCATTTTTGTTGCGGATCACACCTCGCATGGGCGGGGGCGGATCGATCTGCCCCCGGAAAACTATCGCATTCCGTTGATAATCCATGCGCCGGGTCTGGTGAAGCCGGGCGTGATCGATGATGTCGCGTCACAGATCGATGTGGCGCCGACCCTGTTGAGTCTGCTCAATATCGAATATGACTCGCGTTTTTTCGGTCAGGATATTCTGCATGAGGCCAAATTTCATCCGCGCGCCTTCATGGCCAATTACCTGACGGTCGGCCATATGGAAGACGGCTATATCGTGGAATTAGGCCCGCGCCAGTATGTGCGGGTGGTGGATGAAAAGAGCGGCCGGGAGTTGCCGATGAGCGATCCGGAAATCAAGAAGCAGGTGGACGAAACGGTCGCCTATTATCAGGCCGCTTCCGCCTACATCGACAGCTATACCACGAAGAGCGCCGATCCCGCGTTGCACGAGACGACTTCCACGATTGCGGCACGCGATGCTGCCGGAGCGGATTCCGTACCGGCGGAAAAAACCAATTAGTCTTCGGGCTGAAACCCGTCAGCAGGCCTCGTCGATCATGGAACGGATCTTGGCGAAGGTCTGCGCCAGCGATTCCGGAAATTGTTCGTCACCCGGAACCAGGGCGGCGATGTCCCCGGCGCCGTAACTCAGAAAACGGATCTGGGTTTTTCCGTCCTTCGAAAACACATGCACGAACTTCGGCATCAGGATGGCCCGCTCCGGATTGCCGGTAAGGCTCTTGTCCGCCTTGGTGGGTTTGCACACCTGGATCATGTGCAGATCGAATTCATCCGGTACCTGGCCGCCATGCGCACGAAAGGTGTTTTTCATGTTCATGGTGTCGAGGTTGTTCACTACGAAATCGTTGGCTTTGACGATGGCGGCGAAGTCGGCCACAAACTGGTTTACGCTTTTTTCGCTCTCTTGCGAATAGAGATCTTTGGTTCTATCCATCTTCGCTTTCTACTCCCGATGGTGTTGGTCAAATGACAATTAGGTCAGAGTCGGTCTTCCTGCGTCTGTGATGATGTTACAGAAGCGATCCGCATGACGTGCGGACCCCGTGTGTGACTCGCCGCAGTAAAACCGATCGTTATGCGATCGCAATGGGCGGATAGCGTGTCCCGTGATGTTGGCAAACGCCGTCGTTGCCCACGTTTACCTGGCATGGGTTTCCCTGGTTGCCGTGACCGGTGCAGGGGGCGAGACATTTCCGCGGTGCGGCGGCTGCGCTCTTCTTCGGGATCGGGGGCATATCCATGATGGAGGAGTCGTAATCGAACGGTACCGGGCGGCTCTTGATTCGATGCGATGGAAGTTTGAATTCCGGATGTTTCTCCCGGAATTTTTGCTCCATCTTCTGCAGCTTCTCCTCCTGCTTTTTGTCCAGCTGATACTCCCGGACGTAGCGTTCCAGCGCTTTGAGAAATCTTCCTTCGAGCAGGCTCTTGAAGCGAGCGGCGGCGCCTTTGCCGTTGCCGATTACCTTTTTCAAGTTCGATAGGATCTTTGCAAACTCGCCGAGGGCGGTGCGGGAATGAACATGTGAGACCCGACCTAACAGGTTGCGGTAATAGTCGAAACCCGGGTGAGTTGCCGGGCTGGTCACGCCTCTTTCCCGGAATAGATCGCGCAGATGTTTTACGCCCTCTTTTCGGAGGGTATCCACTTTGCCATTCCATTTTAAAGTGGTCGCTCTCGTTTTCTCGACGACGCCCCGCTGGGTCTTGATTGCCTGGTACTCTTTTGCGACCGCGGTTTTAGGTGTTGTTGCCATCGCATATTTCCATATAGTCGGGAGTTAAGGAGGAATGATCATACCGCTTTAGGATGCGGGTTCGAAACGGTCCGGCTCGAAATTCAGGGTGGCGAGGTAGTCCTCGGTGGTTTCCGCCCGGCGGATGCGTTCCACCGATCCGTCCGTCCGCAGCAGCAGTTCCTGCGGCCGCAGCCGGCCGTTGTAGTTGAAACCCATGGCCCAGCCGTGAGCGCCGGTGTCGTGGATGCAGAGCAGGTCGCCGTCGGCGATCTGCGGTAGCGCGCGTTGCACCGCGAACTTGTCGTTGTTCTCGCACAGCGAGCCCACCACGTCCACCACCTCTTCTCCGCCTTCTTTGCCGAGCACCGTGATGTGGTGATAGGCGTCGTAGATGGCGGGGCGCATCAGCGAGGACATGCAGGCATCCACCCCCACGTAGGTGCGGTAGATCTCCTTACGGTTGATGGCGCGGGTGATCAGCACGCCGTGGGGCCCGGTGAGGAAACGGCCGCTCTCCATATAGAGCCGCGGGGCGTAGCCGTGGCGTTCCCGGAAACCGTCGAACAGCACGGTGATCTCGCGCGCCATGACCTCCAGGTCGAGCGGCTTGTCTTCCGGGCGATAGGGGATGCCCAGCCCGCCGCCGATGTTGATGAACTCGAAGC
>JBNKCL010000033.1:0-43081 GCA_050287725.1 Sedimenticolaceae bacterium | reverse complement strand
ACCAGGGTAGCACCTACACCGACGAACTGCAGGCTAAGCTGGGAACCGATGGTCATACCCTCGGCCAGACCGGCTCCACCCAAGCTGGCGTCGGCGAAGACACCGGTCAGAATGGCGCCGATGATACCGCCAATGGCATGTACACCAAAGGCATCCAGGGAGTCATCGTAACCCAGTGCACGCTTCATCTTGGTGGCGCCCAGGAAACAACCCACGCCTGCGGCAGCGCCTATCGCCAGGGCACCCATGGGTCCGGCGGTACCGGAAGCAGGGGTGATGGCAACCAGACCGGCTACAGCGCCTGATGCTATACCCAGCACACTCGGCTTACCGTGGGAGATCCATTCAGCAAACATCCAGGCCAAAGCGGCAGTTGCAGTAGCGATCTGAGTCACAGCCATAGCCATGCCAGCGGTACCATCAGCAGCCAATTCTGAACCAGCATTAAAACCGAACCAGCCTACCCACAGCATGGACGCACCCATAACGGTGTAGCCCAGGTTATGCGGAGGCATTTGGGTGGACGGGTAACCCTTACGTTTACCCAGCACCAGAGCGGCCACCAAACCGGCGATACCGGCGTTGATGTGCACCACGGTGCCACCGGCGAAGTCCAGCACACCCATGTTGCCGAGCCAGCCACCGCCCCATACCCAGTGACAGATCGGGGCATAGACCACCAGCAGCCACAAACCCATGAACCAGAGCATGGCGGAGAACTTCATACGCTCGGCGAAGGCGCCGACGATCAGCGCCGGGGTAATGATGGCGAAGGTCATCTGGAAGGTCATGAACACCGTCTCAGGGATGCTGCCGCTAATGGAATCACCGGTCACACCCAGCAAGAACGCCTTGGCCATGCTGCCGAAATAGGCGCCGTCACCGGTGAAGGCGATACTGTAACCGGCCACCACCCACAGCACCGTCACCAGGGCGGTGATGGCGAAGCACTGCATCATTACCGACAGTACGTTTTTGGCACGCACCATACCGGCATAGAAAAGAGCCAGACCCGGGATGGTCATGAACAGCACCAGCGCGGTGGAAGTCAGCATCCACGCCGTATCCCCCGAATTCAGGGTCGGGGCATCGTCGGCCAAGCCCAGGATCGGCAGACCGGCAGCACAGAGGGCTACCGCCGCCTGCACAAATCGTTTACTAATTCGCATTGAGGATTCCTCCAGATAGTTGCGTAATTACAGGGCTTCCGGACCGGTTTCGCCGGTACGGATGCGAACTGCCTGCTCAACGGCAAAGACAAAAATCTTGCCGTCGCCGATCTTGCCGGTACGAGCCGACTTGGTGATGGCCTCGATCGCCTGATCCAGCAGGCCTGCTTCCACCGCCACCTCAAGTTTGATCTTGGGCAGGAAGTCGACGATATATTCGGCGCCACGATAGAGTTCCGTGTGTCCTTTCTGGCGCCCGAAGCCCTTCACCTCCGTGACCGTAATACCGGTAACCCCGATTTCGGACAGGGCAGCTCGTACATCGTCGAGCTTGAATGGTTTAATAATGGCTGAGATCAATTTCATAAAAAATTTCTCCGGTTATTCCCCCCTAGGGGTAAGTTATTCGCTCAAAACTCCTTGCAGACGGTATGGGTGACATCACGGTCGCGACCACCATCACCGCAACCACCCGTAACCCCATTGGCACCGTAATCGCTCATCCGAGCATCCTCGCCGCTGAGACCCCGGCCGGAAGCAACCACACATCCGGCGACCCCGACCCGCAGAGCCGTGCACGAAAGAAAACGAAGAGCCTTATTCATTTTTTTGAACCACCTCCACAATCGGGTTGCTTGAAATAAAGACTTTTCACCTCATAGCAATTCACGAGCCGTGCCACTTCTGTATTTATCATTAATAACAATAAGATAGGACACATTTGCCCAGTATGATTGCGGACCGGGATGCACCGTCGTGGTGCACTGAAATGGGATTCGCATCGGACGACGCACAAATTCGACGCTTCAACGGCTTGTCAGGGCATCTTTCCGGGGCAGGGGGAAACGGGCCTGATTTATCCAAGACACCAGCCGGATTCCGGCAGCGTCCAATAGAGGGAAGGTGTGGCGAAAAGACGTCGGATCCGGCGGGAGGGATCAGAACAGAAGAGAAAATCGTTCGCGGCGACCGGCGGCCAAGCGCTTACGCATCTTTCGTAATATATGGCGTGTCACTACCGGGGAGGCAGGCATAATCCGGCCGCAGCGACCTCCCCCGGAACCGGGGGAGGTCGGCCCGGGCGGTCTTAGAACGGCTTGGGCGCCGGTGTCTTGTCGGTGGACGGCGGCAGAATCGGCATTAAAAATTGCGGCTGATCGCCGGTCAGGGTCTTGAGAAAGGCAACGATCTGGGCGTTTTCCCGGGCGTTGAATTTCTTGCCCAGCTGGATGCGCCCCATGGTCTCCACCGCCTCGGTCAGGGTTTCCGCCTCACCGTCGTGGAAGTAGGGGTAGGTGCGCTCGACATTCCGCAGGGTCGGAACCTTGAACTTGAAACGGTCCGCATCCTTGCCGGTGACGGCGCTGAGACCCTCGGCCGGGCTCTTGGCCTTATAGGGCTCGACCACCCCCATCTTCTGGAAGGAGTTACCGCCCACCGCTTCGCCGTTGTGACAACCGGTACAGCCGCTGCTCTTGAACAGGTTGTAACCGGCCAGCTCTTCGGCGGTCAAAGCATCTTGATTACCCATCAGCCACTGATCGAAGCGGGAGTTGGGGGTCTTCAGGGTCTTCTCGAACTCGGCGATGGCGGTGGTCACCATGTCGATGTCGATTTTATCCTTGCCGAACACCTGTCTGAACTCCACTACATACCCTGGAATAGACTCCAGGACATCCACCGCCAGGGCATGCGTGAACCCCATCTCGCCGGGATTGGCGATGGGCCCTCCAGCCTGTGCTTTCAGGTCCTTGGCGCGGCCGTCCCAGAACTGGGCCAGGTTGAGGCTGGAGTTCAACACGGTGGGGGCGTTGATGGGTCCCTGCTGCCAATGATCGCCGATCGAGGTCTTGAGGTTATCGGTCCCGCCCATGCTCAGGTTATGGCAGGAGTTACAGGAGATAAATCCGGATTTTGAAAGACGCGGATCAAAGTAGAGTTTCTTGCCCAGCTCTGCCATGGCCAGATTAATGGTTTTGACCGGTTCGACCGGCTGGATCGGCTCGCCGGCGGATGCGGCAATTGAGACCCCGCCGAAATATGCCGCACCCAAAAAAAACAGTATTTTTTTCATAAAGTTATCCCCCTAGGATCGTTTTGTCTGGAAGGTATGCGCGAGCTGTCAGAGAGGAAAGAAACAGGAAGGCGCGCCTGAATAGAATTAGACTTATTCTAGGTCTAGCTCAATGCGAATTGTCAATCGCCCGCCGCCCCAAGGCCGGAACCGGGAAGTCGGTCAGGAAAGAAGAAGCTGCGGCAGGATTTCGCCGGCGGGCCCGAGAAGGGAGAGATCGACCGAGGGGCTCAGGGGGGTGCGGTCCGGGTTGATTTCAATGACAAAGGCGCCTTGGCGCTTGGCGACCAGCGGCAGGGTCGCGGCGGGCTGAACCAGGGCGGAGGTCCCCACCACCAGAAACAGCTCCGCCTGCTCGGCGCTCGCCCATGCCGCCTGCAATACATCGGAGGGCAAAGACTCCCCGAACCAGACGATGTCCGGCCGCAACAGGGCGCCGCATTCGCAACGGGGCGGGATCTCTGCCAGCGGAACCTGCCGATTGACCCCGCGAAAACCGCAGCGGGTGCAGCGCACCTGCCAGAGGTCGCCATGCAGCTTGAGGGGATCGGCGGAACCCGCCCGGTCGTGGAGACCGTCCACGTTCTGGGTGATCAGGGTGAAACGGGGCTTCGTTTGTTCCAGCTTCGCCAAAGCAAAGTGGCCGGGATTGGGTTCGACCTGCGCCACGATACCGCGTCGCCAGTCATACCACTCCCAAACCAGCTCCGGGTCCCGCCCGAAGGCCTCGGGAGTGGCCAGCTCCTCGGCCCGGAAACTACGCCACAGACCGCCGTCCCCGCGAAAAGTGGGAACGCCGCTCTCCGCCGAGATGCCGGCGCCGGTCAATACCGCTACCTTGTCGGCGATCGCCAACCTTTCACGCGCCTGCCGAATCGCCGCCGCCGGCTCCATCAGCCTACGGAGCGGCCGCCGGCTTTGGTACGGAGCGCTCACTCTTCCAGATAGGTATAACCATACAGCCCCGCCTCCAACTCCAGAAACCAGGACTCCACGACCGGCGGCTCCAGCCCCGCGTCTTCCAGCTTCCGCCGCAGTTCCGCCAGCATCGCGGGAGGTGAGAAATGGACATAGCTCAGCAATTCGTCCACCGAGTCGCCACGCTCCGGCTCCAGCAAGCGATAGCCGCCGGCGCCGTCCAGCTCCACGTTGACGGCGTCGGTGTCGCCGAACAGATTATGGATATCCCCCAGGATCTCCTGGTAGGCGCCGAGCAAAAAGATTCCCAACAGGTAGGGCTCTCCCTCCCGGCGCGCATGGATCGGCAGGCTCGCCTCTACTCCGTCCTGATCCACGTAGTGCTCGATACAGCCGTCGGAGTCGCAGGTGAGGTCGTGGATCACCCCCCGCTGGGTCGGCGCTTCGTCCAATCGCTGCAACGGTACGATGGGGAAGATCTGATCGATGGCCCAAACGTCGGGCATGGACTGAAACAGTGAGAAGTTCATGAACAGCTTCTCGGACAACAGCAGATTGATGCGATCCAGCAACTCCCGCTGCCGCCGGGAATTGATGTCCAGGCGCAGCCGTAATGCCCGGCAGACCGCAAAGAACAGCTCTTCCGCCCGTGCCCGTTCGGCAAGTCCCGCCCGCCCCTGCTCGAACGCCTCCAGCAGCTGGTAGCGCAGATCCTGGGCCTGGTCGAACGCCTCCAGCGGAGACCGCTCCGGCTGTTCCAGGATCTCCGCCAATCCCCGCAACAACCGGTTCTCCCGATCCGTTGCGAGCGGCTCCACCCCGAGCCCGGGTGCGGTCTCGCGTTCGATCAGATTGGTGATCAGCAGGGAGTGGTGCGCAGTCAAGGCGCGTCCCGATTCGGAAATGAGGTTCGGTTGCGGCAAGCCGCGCTCCGCGCAGATCTGCCCGAACAGCCCCACCACCTCCCGGGCGTAGTCAGCCAGGCCGTAGTTCATGGAACAGAAATGGCGGGTTCCGGATCCCTCGTAGTCGACCCCGAGGCCGCCGCCCACATCCACGGTATCGATCGCCGCCCCCAACGCGCGCAGTTCCGTGAAATAACGCGCCACCTCCTGCAATCCCTTGCGGATGTCGAGCAGGTTGGGGATCTGGGAACCGAGATGGGCATGCAGCATAACCAGCCAGGAGAGCCGCCCGTCGGCCCGCAAGCGTTCCACCAGCGCCAGCACCTGGGAGGCGGAGAGCCCGAATTTGGACTTCTCGCCGCCGCTGTTCTGCCACTTGCCCGCAGTCGACACCGCCAGCCGCACCCGTACGCCCAGCAAGGGTTCCACCCCCAGGCGTTCCGCCTCCTCCAGGACCAGCGGCAGCTCGTGCAACTTCTCGATTACGATATAGATCCGCAGCCCCAGGCGACGGCCGATCAGCGCCAGCCGGATGTACTCCCGATCCTTGTAACCGTTGCAGACAACCAGGCTCCCGGGGCGCGCCAGGGTCAGCGCCGCCATCAGTTCCGGTTTGCTGCCCGCCTCCAGCCCGGTGCTGCCGTCGGCCACGATCTGCTCCACCACGCTGCGCTGCTGATTGACCTTGATGGGATAAGCGGTGGTGTAGCGGCCTTCATACCGCAACTCTTCCCGCGCCCGATCGAAGGCGGCGCGCAACCGCCGCACCCGATGGCGCAGGATGTCGTTGAACCGCACCAATACCGGTAACGAGAGTCCCGAACGCGCCAGCTCCTCCGTCAACCGGCAGAGATCGATCTCCCCCGCCGCTTCCGGATCGGGACGGACACAGAGATGGCCAGCCTCGCCTACGCGGAAATAACCCTCTCCCCAGCGACGGACGGCATAGAGTTCTTCACAGGTAGGAGTCTGGGTATTCATGGTCGCCCCGATTATGCTTCATTCCCCCGGTTACCAAAAGCACTCCCTTGAACGCAACATACCCGCGAGGTTGGACTGTACTCGGGTCGGCCGTTTCGGTATCGTGCCCCCAGATTTTCCCGTAAGCCGACCGAGGGTCCGAGACCGTGCTGAAAGACGAAGAGTGGTTTTCCGAACCGCACCTGGAGGGGGGTTGCGCCTTCTCGCTGCGGATCAAACGCAAACTGCATGAAGAGCAGTCGCAATTTCAGAAAATCGAGGTGTTCGAGACCGCCGACTGGGGCAATCTGATGGTCATCGACGGCTGCACCATGGTGAGCAGCCGGGACAATTTCATCTATCACGAGATGATGTCCCATCCGGTGCTTTATACCCATCCCGCTCCCCGGCGGGTTGCGATCATCGGCGGCGGCGACTGCGGCACCCTGCGCGAGGTCCTGAAGCATCCGGAAGTGGAGCAGGTCACCCAAATCGATATCGATGAACGGGTAACCCGGGTGGCGGAACTCTACTTCCCCGAACTGTGCGAATCCAACGGCGATCCGCGGGCGGAGCTACTTTTCATCGACGGCATTCAATGGATCAAGGAGGCCGCTTCCGGCAGTCTGGATGTAATCATCGTCGACTCCACCGATCCGGTAGGCCCGGGCGAGGTGTTGTTTACGCCGGAGTTCTACGCCGCCTGCCATCATGCCCTGGCTGACGGCGGCATGGTGGTGCAACAAAGCGAATCGCCGCTGATCCACCGGCAGATTCTGGATCGCATGCATCGTAATCTGAAAACCGCCGGTTTCGCGGACACGCGCACCCTGCTGTTTCCGCAACCGATCTACCCCAGCGGCTGGTGGAGCGCCACCCTCGGCCGCCGTGGCGGACAGATCGACGGCTTCCGGGAACAAGACGCCCGGCAACGTCCGTTCCCCACGCACTATTACAATCCGGAGATCCATCGGGCCGCTTTCGCACTGCCCCAGTTTTTCCAGGAGCAAAAGTAACCGCCACGCAGGATTGCCGGCGGAATCCCGGGATTGAAGAGCGGCGCTCTCATCCCGCGCAACGCATGGTTAATCGCACCAGTGCTCTACCGCCTGCCTGGCTTCCGCAATGGTCTGCGCGCGTTCCTGGTCAGAGAGATACCGCCGCTCCCCGTTCGGCGCCATTTCATACAGCACCGGATGGATTTGGTAATTCTCCAATTCCGTGCGCGCCTGCACGCAGAGCTGCTCCCGCCGCTGCTCCTCTTCCCGTTTTTTCTGTGTCGCTTCCTGCTTCGCCTCCCGCTCCTTCTGGTACTGATCCAGCAACCGTTGCCGGGTGACACCGCGATCCGATGAACCCGGAGCGGTACCGGGGGATGACGGCGGAGTGTCTTGCGTCTCCACCGTGGTCGTTTCAGCCGCTTCGTTCGCAGGCGGCCGGTCCCCAAAATGGACCCGACCGTTCTCGTCCACCCAGCGATATACGTCGGCCGCCGCCCCTTGCCCCAGAGACAGCAACAGTATCAGTAGCCAGAATCGAATTCGCCGTACGTACATCCGCAACCTCCCTTGCTACTCCTTCTCGTAAAGGGCCCGCTTCTCTTCCGCGCTGACCTCGCTCTCCGGGCTGAGATACCGGTAATCGGCGTGACAAACCCGGTTCCGTCCTTCCCGTTTGGCTTGATAGAGCAACCGGTCGGCCCGTTCCACGAAGCTTGCCGCCGTATCCCCTTGCCCCGGCAGAAACAGATCCGCTCCCATGCTGACAGAAAACCGGATCTCCTCCTCTCCTTCGAGTATTACCGAACTGCGCTCGACCTCTTCCCGCAGACGATTCGCCACATTGACCGCCAGCCCCAGCTGGGTGCCCGGAAGAATCAGCGCAAACTCTTCCCCGCCATAGCGGCATGGGACATCGATCTTCCGTACCATCTGACGCATTATTTTCGCCGTTCGCCGCAGCACCCGATTCCCCGCCTCGTGACCCCAACGGTCATTGATCGCTTTAAAGTGGTCGAGGTCGATCATCACCAGTGATATGGGCTGACCGGTACGCCGGGTGCGCTCCATCTCCCGGTCCAGCGCCTGGATGAAATGTCGATAGTTGTAAAGGCCGGTCAGAGTATCTATGTGGACCAACTGCTCCAGCCCGCGGTTTTTCCGGTGCGCCGCCTGCAACTGATTAATAATCTCGCACTCGGGCTCGCCGACGGGGCAAACCACTCTGTCCGAATCACTGGAACACATGAAACGCTCCGCTTCGAAACCTGTTTTGGATTGTACGGTGATCTTACCGGAGACGCAGCAAAAACCGGCCGTTCCAACCGGATTCGGCCAGTCCTCCACAACTCCAGGATCATGTGCAGGATACATTTCTGCCTTCCTCACCGCTTGCAACCCGCAACCAAGACGCAGGCTGCTGGACAACGCGCACACTCCCCGCTAAGGTTTCTCTCCATGATCGATCCCAAAATACTCGACGACCTGACCAAACGGGTGGCAAGTGGAATCCCCACCGGCCTCCAGCTGTTGCACGCAGACCTGCAAAAAAACATCCGTGCCGCATTGGAGGCCGGACTGTCCCATCTGGAGTTGGTGACACGGGAAGAGTTCGAGCTCCAGAGCGCCGTGCTGGCACGCACCCGCGAGAAACTGGAGCAGTTGGAACGGCAGGTCGCCGAACTGGAACAACAGCGGGGAGACTCACCGGGAGAGTAAACCCGACCCGCCACACCAAGGAAGGTGTCATGTCTTTAGCCGTTCTTTACAGTCGCGCCCGCAACGGGGTGGAAGCCCCGCTGGTTACGGTGGAGGTCCATCTCGCCAACGGACTGCCCGCCCTCTCCATCGTCGGTCTGCCGGAGATGGCGGTGCGCGAGAGCAAGGATCGGGTACGCGGCGCCATTCTCAACTCCCGCTTCGAATTTCCCACCCGGCGCGTCACCATCAACCTGGCGCCGGCGGACCTGCCGAAAGAGGGCGGCCGCTTCGATCTTCCCATTGCGCTCGGCATCCTGGCCGCCTCCGGACAGATCCCGCTGCAGGAGGTTCGTCGCTATGAGTTCGCCGGCGAGCTGGCGCTCTCCGGCGAGCTACGGCCCATTCGCGGGGTGCTGCCGTTGGCGTTGGCGGCACGGGAGGCCGGCCGCTCCCTCGTCCTGCCGCAGCAAAATGCCGCAGAAGCGGCTCTGGCGGAAGGGATCGAAGTGCTTTCCGCACAACATCTCCTCGAGGTCTGCGAGCACCTGAATCGGAGCAAACCGCTACCCAGCCACCAACGGCGGCCTGACGAGAACTCTTTCTCGCAGAGCTCGACGGATCTGGCGGAGGTCCGGGGTCAACCGCACGCCAAACGTGCGCTGGAGATCGCGGCGGCGGGGGGCCATTCGCTTCTGATGATCGGCCCGCCGGGTAGCGGCAAGTCGATGCTGGCCCAGCGCCTGCCCGGCATCCTGCCGGACATGACCGAACAGGAGGCGCTGGAGAGCGCCGCGGTCCTCTCCGTCAGCGAGCGCGGCTTCCGGAGCGACCAGTGGCGTCGCCGTCCGTTTCGCGCCCCTCACCACACCGCCTCCGCTATCGCCCTGGTCGGCGGCGGCTCCAATCCGCGTCCCGGCGAGATCTCCCTGGCCCATAACGGCGTATTGTTCCTGGATGAATTGCCGGAGTTCGACCGCCGGGTGCTGGAAGTATTACGGGAGCCCCTGGAGTCGGGGCAGATCACCATCTCGCGGGCCGCACGCCAAGCCGATTTCCCCGCCCGCTTTCAGTTGGTGGCCGCCATGAACCCCTGTCCCTGCGGTCATCTCGGCGACGCCGGCGGCAGCCGGTGTCGCTGTACCGCGGATCAGGTGGCCCGTTATCGGCAACGCATCTCCGGCCCTTTGCTCGACCGGATCGATATGCACATTGAGGTCCCGCGCATGCCGCCCGAACTTCTCAGCCAACCGATGGAAGCGACGGTGGAAACAAGCCGCAGCGTCCGCGAACGGGTGGAAACCGCGCGTGTCCGGCAAATCGAACGTGCCGGATGTCCCAATAGCGCACTACAGGGGCACGATATAGAAAGGTTCTGCAATCCCGGCCCGGAGGCCCGGCGGCTGCTGCATCGCGCCCTGGAGCAATTGGGGCTTTCGGCCCGTGCCTATCACCGTATCCTGAAACTTGCCCGCACCATCGCCGACCTGGCGGGAGAAACGGTCATCAGCTCCTCTCAGATCAGTGAAGCGATCGGGTACCGCCGGCTGGACCGGCGTCATTGATCCCGCGTTCTTTTCCGCCCACCCAAAAACCCACCATAGATAAAGGATATTTCCGTGTTGGCGGGCGCGTTTGAGCGCCACTGCTTCCAAAATGGTACTATTTTTCTATCGTTGATCCTGAACACACGGAAACACAGGAGGACGAAGGGTGTCCCGACCACTGCATCAACTCGCCGCTGATCGATTTCGCCGATCTCATACTCGGATGCATGCGGGCACGGCGCAACACCGCTCCCTTGCGCTCCCGATCTTTATCGTACTCCCACTCAAAATCTAAGGAGCCTTCATGGCCAGAAAGATCCTGACCGGTTTGGCGTTACTTCTCTTTTCCACCCAGCCGCTTTTCGCGGAGTCCGCCGCGCCACCGCCCCAGCAGAAACAGTTCCGTACCTGGATCCAGGAGATGAAAAAAGCCCCCCGCGGGCCTTTCCTGCGCATCCGTTGGTTCTGTAACGACGGCAGCGTACTTCCGCCTGAATCCTATGCCTGCGTGGACCATGGAGGTGGACATCAACACGGCGAGTGGAGTGATAAGACCCAAAAGCTGCGGGCTGCCGGGTATTACATCGCCAACTTCATGGCGGATATCGATCCCACGGCATTTCTCGCCCTGGAGGATCACGAGGCCCGCTACAAAGACTTTTTAATGGAACAGTTCCTGGTGGCGCAGGATGAGGGTTGGATCCTGCGCAAAGCGCGCTACTATCGCGGCGCCTTTCAGGAAGAGGATGAAAGAAAGGGCGCCAGAGGCCTGTTACAGACGTTAAGCGGCGAACCGGGATGGAACCAACGGGACTTTGTGTTGCTCCGGATGGGCGCACAACTGCTGCCGCACGGGGCGGATACCGCCACGGTACAGAACATCCGGCAAATCTCAGCCGCTCTCTCCGACCGGGACCCGGCTTTCAGCCCCCTGCGAATCCGTATCCACGGACGGCTGGAACCGGAACACGCGCAGCAAGTCCGGGACTACGCCGCCAAACTCAACGATCCGGACCTGGCCGGGGAATACCAAGCCCTGGCGAAAGACATCGATCAGGTGTTCCACCGCCGCCCGCTGCAAGAGCAACTGCAGAGCTATTCCCGCAAACTCCCGGCTTCCAACGGACAGTTCAAACGCCTGATCCTGGAAGCGGTAAGACTACTGAAGCGCGACGACTCGGACGGGGCCCGCCACCGGGTCACCGCCCGGCTTCTGACCGCAGTCCGGGATATCCTGCCCTATCTGAAAAGTCCGGCGCTGCGTCTTGATACCCTGGACCTGAGTCTCAGCCTGGAGAACGAGCATTTCGTCGCCGCCACCCGGTTACGCACCGAGGCGCCACGGGCATCCCGGCAGCAACAACTGGCATGGCTGCAAAACAGCGTGGACGCCCTCTACGGCACCGGCCTCATCGGCCCGCGCCAACGCGACGCCCTGCACACCAGCCTCCGGCGTCTCAGCGGCCATACCGTCTCGCTGGAACTCTACAAGCGGGAGCTGGATTATCTCGGCCGTCTCCCCGGCTGGGGCGAACAGGATCTCCGCTTCTATTTCCAGGGGACCATGCAGAAGTTCGGCCAGATCGAGCCGTTGGCGCACCTCTTCATCCAGGACCGGCTGCGCGGCAGCCCCTTGCTCTTTTTCTCCAACATCCTGGATTCCCTGCTCAAGGACGCCAACCACCTGGCCGGGCTGCGGCACTATCTGCTGGGGGAGGAGATCGGCGCAGGACTGCATGCCCTCAATCCCGGCTTGTCTCGCGGGGTCCTGCACACCTCCACGCAACACAAGGAGGTCTCGAGCTTTACCCCGGACGGTATCTACCTGCTGCCGGAAACCGTTTCCGACCTCCCCCCGGTGGCCGGGATCCTCACGCTGGGTGAAGGCAACCCGCTCTCGCATGTCCAGCTTCTGGCCCGCAACCTCGGCATCCCCAATGTCGCAGTGGACGACAGTCTGCTCCCCAAACTCACCCCGCACGACGGTGAGCGGGTAGTGCTGGCGGTAAGTCCGGCCGGTTCGGTGCGGCTGGAGACGGACAAGGGGCAGTGGAACAGTATCTTCGGCCAGGAACAATCGGCGGAGGATGCCGTAATCCGCCCCGATCTGAAAAAACTGGACCTGAGCGAACGCGACTTTCTGCCGCTGAGCAAGCTGCGGGCCGAAGACTCCGGCCGCACCGTAGGCCCCAAGGCGGCCAAGCTGGGCGAACTGAAACATCACTTTCCCGAAGCGGTGGCGGAAGGCCTGGCGATCCCCTTCGGGGTCTTCCGGGAACTGCTGGATCAACCCATGCCGGGAGAGAACAAAAGCGTCTTCGATTGGATGGTGGCGCAGTACGCCGCCATCCGGAAACTGCCCACGGGTTCCGCGGCACGACGCCAAGCCGCCGAGCGGTTTCGCCAGCGGTTGCAGAACTGGATTCTGCATGCCGACCCCGGCCGGGCGTTCCGGACCCGGCTGGCCGCCGCCATGGAGAAGACCTTCGGCAAAGACGGCAGTTACGGCGTCTTCGTCCGGAGCGACACCAACGTGGAGGATCTGCCGGGTTTTACCGGGGCGGGCCTCAATCTGACCGTGCCGAACGTGGTGGGCTTCGAAAACGTGCTGGCCGCCATCCCCCGGGTCTGGGCGTCCCCCTTCAGCGCCCGGGCCTATGCCTGGCGCCAAAGCCATATGGAGAAGCCCCAGCATGTCTACCCGGCCGTGTTGTTGTTGCGTAGCGTACCCTCGGACAAATCCGGGGTGCTGGTCACCCAGGATATCGATACCGGAAACCGCGATTGGCTTTCGGTGGCGGTCAACGAGGGGGTCGGCGGCGCGGTGGACGGCCAGGCCGCCGAGTCCCTGCGCATCAATACCGAAACCGGCGAGGTGCGCCTGATGGCCCAGGCCACCGCCACCTATCGGCGCAAACCCGCGCCGCAGGGAGGGATCGAGAAACTGCCGGTGAGCGGCTCGGACACCGTACTGCTCCCGGACGAAATCGCACAACTCATCAAACTGAGCAAGGAGCTGCCCAAGCGCTTTCCCGCCATTGTCGACGATCAGGGGAATCCGGTGCCGGCCGACATCGAATTCGGGTTTGTGGACGGCAAGCTGAAACTGTTTCAGCTTCGCCCGTTCCTGGAGAGCAAGCGCGCCCAGGGCAGCGCATTCCTGAGTCAGATGGATCAAAACCTGAAGAACGCGCGCGACATCCAGGTCTCGCTGAGTGAGGCCCCGGGAGTCCCCGCTTCCGCGAACGCCGGGCAGTAGCCTGCTTCAGACCGAACGAAACGGGGATATCGCCACATACCAAAAAAAATACAGGAACCAGTCTATGACCACTTCACTTCGCCGAACCTTGCTTGTTGCATGCTGCGCGGTGCTGGCCGCGCTCTCCGGCCCACTGGGCGCCTACCCTCTGGACGCCTATCCCGAGACCGGGATACGCCGGGTCGAAGGCTCCCGGCTTGCTCATGAAGGGATCATTCGCGGACGGCGCCAACCGACCGGAGCGCTGTTGCCGCTGGGGCAGGTGGATATCCGTCTCGCCGGCAGCGATATGGGGCTGCAACTGCCCCAACCGGACCCGCAGTTTACGGCCGAGATCGTCAAGCTGCTGGGCGAAGCGAAAGACCGCTATGGCATCGCGGTGCTCGATCTGAGCGATCCGCAGCACCCGCGTTATGCCGAATACCGCGGCCAGGTAACCCAGAACGTCGGCAGCGTCGGCAAGATCGCGGTCGCGTTGGCGGTGTTTCAAGCCCTGGCCGACATCTATCCCAACGACATCGAGGCGCGCAAACGGGTGCTGCGGGAAACTGTCGTCACCGCCGACAAGTTCATTCACTACGATCACCATACGGTGCATTTTTGGGACCCGCAGACCAACAAGCCCACTGTAAGAAAGTTACAGGAAGGAGATCAGGGCACCCTGTGGGAATATCTGGACTGGATGCTGTCGGCCAGTTCGAACGCGGCAGCCGGCATGGTGATGAAGAACGCCATGCTGCTGTGCCATTTCGGCAAACGCTACCCGGTTTCGGATGAAGAAGCCGACCGCTTTTTCGCCGAAACCCCGCGCACCGAATTGACCGCCTTATATCGACGCTGCGCGGTGGAGCCGATCACCCGCAACGGTCTGTCGGTGGACCAATTGCATCAGGGCAGCTTTTTTACCCACGAGGGGAAACGGCGGGTTCCGGGAACCGGCCCCAGCTACGCCTCCGCCCGCGAATTGATGCGCTATATGCTGGCTCTGGAGGAGGGGCGCCTGGTGGACGAATTCTCCAGCCGGGAGATCAAACGCCTGTTGTATATGACGGAGCGGCGCATCCGCTACGCCTCTTCCCCGGCCCTGGCGGACGCGGCGGTTTATTTCAAATCGGGATCGCTGTACAGCTGCAAACCGGAGGAGGGATTCGTCTGCCGCAAATATCACGGCAACGTAAAAAACTACATGAACTCGGTGGCGATCGTGGAAAGCCCGGCGGAAAGTCGCCGGATCCATTACATCGTGACCCTGATTTCCAATGTGCTACGCAAAAACTCCGCCGTGGATCATCAGACCCTGGCGACGCGTATCCATCGGCTTATAGAGAAGAGTGTGACTCCCCAACCTGAGCCAGTTTCTGCTGATCGTCAATCGCCAGCACCAGATCATGGATCGGGCCAATGATCTCGCTCAGCCACTTGCCACCCTGGGAACTCTTGGCCAGACCGACCACGATGTATTTGTGGCCGCCCTGCTCCACCAAGGCGCCGTCCGCATGCCAGGTTTGCCAGGTGCCCGACTTGCGATAGATATGGACCCCGGGCCGGCCGTCCAGGCCCTTGACGAACTTGTGATGAATCCCGGGATGGGAGAGGATCTGTTTCATCTCGGAGGTCAGCTTCGGTGACACCAACTGGCCGGTCTCCAGCAGATAGAAGAAACGGGAGGTCTGAATCGCAGTGGCGCCGTGAGACAAATGGTGCAACGGATCGCGCTTCCAGACGCCCGCCTTGGAGTACTCCTTCCCCATCCAGAGGCCGCCGTTGTATTGGGGGTCGTAGAGGCGGAACCGGGGCGAGGTCAGAACCTCCGCAATGCGCTCGATCCCGACGCGCCGGGTCATCTTGGCGGCATCGGCGTTGGAAGAGTACCGGACCATCCGGGTCAGCGATTCGCGGATCTCATCCGTCAGGGCCATGTGACCCTCGTCGATCTCCACGAACGCCGCCAGCAGGATGGCGATCTTGGGCAGGCTGGCCGCGTAGATCATCTCATCGCCGTTCAGCGAAGCCATACGGGGATTATTGAGGTCGGTGATATCGGTAACCGCCAGGGCCAACTCCTTACGGGCAACCGCCTGCTGCAACCCGAGGCGCGCCACCACTTGATCGATTCCCCGTTGCAGTTCCGGATCGCGGCAATCCCGCAACGCCGGGAACTCGGAATCGTCCAGCGAGTCTGCCATAGTGACAGATGTGACCAGACCCAACAGCAGCAAAAGCGCGATACGGAGAGTTGATTTCATAATATGATGGACTTCACGGAAAAGTTGCTGACCAAAACCGGCGTGAGTATACTAAAGAATCGCTCTAAAGTAAAGAGTTTTTTTCTTTAAAACAATCAGTTAGGAAGGAACATCCAGTGGACTCGGAATCGGACATGGGAACCGCAGCGGCGCCGAGAGGGGTATCGCCCATAGCGCGCGCGGCGATCCTGTTCGTCAATTTCTTCCTCATCATCCTGGCCTACTACCACGTCAAACCGGCCAGCCGTTCGCTCTTCATCGAGAACCTGGGCGCCGATAAACTGCCCTATGTCTGGATCGGCACCGCCCTGTTTCTGGGTGCGATCATCGGACTCTACCATCGGATCGTGGAACGTCACTCCCGGGTCAACGTGGTCCTGGGCAGTTGTATCGTGTTCATCGCCATCCTGATCAGCTTTTATTTCCTGCTCCAGACCGACTCCACTGCGGCCTCGGTGGCCTTCTACATCTTCACGGACATCTTCAGTGTGGTGCTGGTGGAGCAGTTCTGGAGCCTGACCAACACCGTGTTCGTCACCGAGGAGGGGAAACGCTGGTACGGCCTGATCGCAACCGGCGGTCTGGTGGGGGGTGTCGCCGGAGGCGTCACCGCCACTTTTCTGCTGGACCACACCCCGCTGCATACCCAGGGACTGCTGCTGGTGGCCGCCGGCATCCTGGGGCTGGTGTTCCTGCTCAACCTGGCGATGGACCGGCTCCACCTGTTCCGGGAGGCACCCTACTCCGCAACCCCCATCGTCGTCAGCGGCAGTTGGCGGGTCCTGTTCGAGAACCGTTACCTGCTGCTGATCACCTTAACCCTGCTGCTCGCCCAGCTGGCGCAGCCCCTGGTGGAGTTCCAGTTCATCAAGACCATCGAGACCCACCTGACGGAACTGGATGCGCGGACCGCCTATCTGGCCAGCTTCTTCGCGGTGATGGGACTGGTCTCCATCGGCATCAACCTGTTTCTTACCCCGCTCATCCACCGCTATCTGGGGGTGATCGCGGGTCTGTTGGCGCAACCGCTGCTCCTGGGGATCTCGTCACTGGTCTTTTACGCCTCGGGCAACCTGACTACGGCCGCTATCATGAAAATCAGCGACCGCGGTCTCTCTTACTCCATCAACCGGGCCTCCAAGGAGCTGCTCTACGTCCCGATCGATCCGGTTCGCACCTATCAGATCAAGGCGTGGATCGACATGTTCGGATATCGGGTGTTCAAGGTCTTCGGCTCCCTGTTGATCCTGATCCTGACCCAATGGCTGAATCTGGGTATCGGGGTGGCGCAGATCAGCTGGCTCACCATCACCGGTTGTGGCATCTGGCTGCTGGTCATCTATGCTCTCTCTAAGGAATACAACCGGATCGCAGCCCTGCCGTTACGGGCCTGACCGTTATCCCACAAGAGTTCCGTGAATCGCCATCCCATATTCAGCCACCGCCCCCGGGACGCGGACAGCCGCGCTACCGACTATGCGATTCTGACGGCGGTGGTGATCATCGCCCATCAGGTTGCCGGTAAGGCCACCCGGGACGCGCTGTTCCTCACCCACTACAGCATCACCGACCTGCCCAAGGCGGTGATCCTGGGGGCGGTCTGCTCGATCCTGGCGGTATTGGCCATGTCGCGGCTGCTCCCCCGCCGCGGGCCGGTCAGCATCGTCCCCGCTGCATTTGCCCTGAGTGCCGCGCTGTTCTTCGCCGAGTGGTACTTTCTCACCCTCGCGCCGCGTCTGGTGGCCCTGTTGCTGTACCTCCACATGGCCATGTTCGGCGCGGTATTGATCAGCGGCTTCTGGTCGATCTTCAACGAACGCTTCGACCCTCACAGCGCCAAGCGCATCATCACCCGGATCGCGGCGGCCGCCACCCTGGGGGGGCTGGCCGGCGGGCTGATCGCCGAGCGGGTCTCCGCCATCACCGACATCCGGACCATGCTCCTGGTGCTGGGGGCGGGCCACCTGTTCAGTATGTTCACCGTGCGCGCCATGGCGCGTTCGGGCGCGCCCCCGCAATCCATCAAGCCGGTGTCCGAAACCATCTCCGGACTGGAGGCGCTGCGCACCACCCCGTATCTGCAGCTCATGGGGATGTTGATGGTGCTGGGAGCGGTGGTGGCCGCGTTGCTGGACTACGCCCTGAAGGCGGAGGCCACTCTCCAGTTCACCACCAGCGAATCCCTGATCGCCTTTTTCGCCCTGTTTTACGCCATCTCGGGAGGGGTCGCGTTTGCCCTGCAAACCACTCTCGGCCGACGCACCCTGAAGCGTCTCGGACTGGGCAGCACCATTGCGATCATGCCGGCGGCGGTCATTGTCGCCGGTTTCATCGGCGTCTCCCTGACCACCCTCTGGACCGTGGTGCTGCTGCGCGGGGCGCAGACCGCCATCGCCAACTCCTTTTTCCGCTCCGGCTTCGAATTGCTCTACTCGCCGGTGGCACGGGAGAAAAAACGGGCCGCCAAGGCGATCATCGACGTCGGCTCCGATCGTGTCGGTGACATGCTGGGGGGCGGGCTGGTCCTGCTGCTGCTGTTGCTGATACCGGATCTGCCGGTCTCCCTGGTGATCGGATTCGCCATCCTGGTCGCAGCCTTGACCCTGTTCGTGATCCGGAAACTGAAACAGGGCTATGTGGCGCAACTGGCCGACAGTCTGCGCCATAACCACGCCGAGGTCCCCGCCCATGAGCTGATCCATGCATCCCCGTGGCGCACCCGGAGCGGCTACCCGGCATTCGGCGGGTTGGAGACGGATTGGCACCCTGCCAGCAACACCGCGTCGGTACAAATCGGGAACCCGGCTGCGGGCGGCCGTCCACCGGGGGGATCTTTCGATTCCGTCCTCAACACCATCCACGATCTGCGCTCCAACGATATCGCCAGGATGCGCAACGCCATCACCGCCAGTTGGCCCCATCCGCTGCTGGTGCCCTACGTAATCCCGCTTCTGGGTTACGAGGAGTTGGCGGAGGAGGCGCAGCGCTATCTGAGCAACATCGCGACCGGCATCGAGGGGCAGCTGGCGGACGCGTTGCTCAATCCGGGCTATCTCAACAGCGTTCACCTCCGGCTGGCCGAGGTGCTGGAGCAGCGGAGTAATCAGCGGGCGCTGGACGGCCTGTTGTCCGGCCTGCATGCGGACCACTATGAGGTGCGCCACGCCTGCGCCCAAAGTATTTACCGCCTTACCGCGCAGAAACCCGGACTCCATGTGGCGGCCGAACCGGTATTGGGGGCGGTGGAGATGGAGCTGCAGGTCGAAAACGACTGGGTGGTATCCCCGCCCATCGGCGATAGCGTGCTCCCTTACTGCCATAATGATCGCGCCGAGTATCTGGAGCACATCTTCCGATTACTGGCGCTGGCCCAGGACCGGGAAGTGATGGACAGCTGCTTCCAGGCGCTGCTGAGCAACGACCGGACACTGCACGGCACCGCCCTGGAGTACCTGGAAAACGCCCTGCCCCAGGAGATCCGGTCGCAACTCTGGTTCCACATCCGGGGCGCGACACCCATCACCCGGAGCCATCGGGACCAGAAAGAGTTGGCCGACCAACTGCTGCACTCCACGCGACAGCGGCCGGCCCTCGGGGAACCGGGAGCAGAGCGCTCCGGGAACCCGCATACGGTCATCAGCCTGCACGGCGAGATCGACCTGGGAGTGGCCCCCCTGGTGGGCAAACAGATCCAGGAGGTGCTGGCGCAGGGCAAGAACCTGGTGGTCGATTTCTCCCAGGTCAGCTATATCGACAGTTCCGGCATCTCAAGCCTGGTGGAAGGGTATCAGTACGCCCAGGAAAACGGCCTGGAGTTCGCCCTGGCCGGGGTAGGCGAGATCCCCATGCGGGTGCTGCGGCTCTGCAACATGGACAAGGTTTTCACCATCTACAAAGCTCCTCCCACCGGAGAATAGCGCCGCCCTTCCTGCGAAGGGGGTCAATTTTCTCCCTTCCTAGGCTTTATTTTCCTTTCACCCTGCCGAAAAGTAGTAGATCGCATCATCTAAGACGGAGAGAGTGCTGATGGATATCGTCCCTTATCTGAAATTGATGGTCCAAAAAAACGGATCTGATGTCTTTTTCAGCACCGGCGCCCCGCCCAATCTCAAGGTAGAGGGGCGCACCATGCCCATCGGGGATACTGCGTTGGCGCCCGGGATGGTTCGCAAACTGGCCTACTCCATCATGAACGACGAGCAGGTATCGGAGTTTGAACGGACCATGGAGGGCAACCTGGCCATCTCCATCAGCGGCCTCGGGCGGTTCCGGGTCAACGTCTTCCGCCAACGCGGCGACGTGGCCATGGTGATCCGGTACATCAAGGGCCAGATCCCCACCATCGAAGAACTCAATCTGCCGCAACAGCTGAAAGAGCTGATCCTGGAGCCGCGCGGCCTGATCCTGGTGGTGGGTTCCACCGGGTCCGGCAAATCCACCACCCTCGCCTCTATGATCGACCATCGCAACCAGACCACCACCGGGCACATCCTCACCATCGAGGACCCGGTGGAGTTTCTGCACACCCACAAGAAATCGGTGGTGGATCAACGCGAAGTGGGGCTGGACACCCTGAACTACGAGAATGCGCTGAAGAACGCCATGCGCGAGGCGCCGGACGTGATCCTGATCGGCGAGATCCGCGATCGGGCCACCATGCAGCACGCCATCGCCTATGCCGAGACCGGGCATCTCTGCCTCTCCACCCTGCACGCCAACAACGCCAACCAGGCGTTGGACCGCATCATCAACTTCTTCCCCGATACCGCCCACCACCAGCTGTTCATGGACCTCTCCCTGAATCTGAAGGCGGTGATCTCCCAACGTCTGGTGAAGAGTATCGACGGGAAACGGGTCCCGGCGGTAGAGATCATGTTGCTCTCCACCTTCGTGGCGGAACTGATCCAGAAAGGGGACGTACATTCCGTCAAGGACGCCATGGAACAAGGCGCCGATCGCGGGATGCAAACCTTCGACCAGGCACTCTACAACCTCTACAAGGAGGGCAAGATCGACCTCGAGAACGCCCTGGGCAACGCCGACTCCCGCAACAACCTCTCGTTGCGGATCCGGCTGTCGGAGAGCGGCACCATCGATGCGGACAACGTCAGCGCCGGCCTCAAGATCGGAACCGAGGATTTTCACTAACCCCTTGAACCAGCTGGACCGGAGGGGATTTCTCCGGGTCCGTCCTGCCCGGAATCCCGGCGCCACTGGCCAGCGACCGTCCGGAAGCCGCATAATAGCCGCCCCCGTCAGACCCGAAGCAGTGACCCGATGCCTAAGTATCTCGAAAACCAGTTCCCCCCGCTGGTCCAAAGCCGGATCAACGAGAAGCTGAATAACCTGCCGCCGCTCCGGATGGACGCGCAGGGGTTGGCGGACGATTTTCGGAATTATTTCATTCGCACCCTGGGCCGGAATCAGAGCTGCGACAACAGCCATTACCCCTATCTGGCCCTGGCGATGGTGGTCCGCTCACGGCTGATGGAACAGTGGCAGAAGACCGCCCACACCTGCGAACAGACGGACTGCCGGCGCACCTATTACCTTTCGCTCGAATTCCTCATGGGCCGGCTGCTGAACAACAGCCTGCTCAACCTCGACATCACCGACGCGGCGCGCGCGGGGCTGTCCGAGCTCGGCCTGGTGATGGAAGAGATCGCCGAGAGCGAACCGGACGCCGGGCTGGGCAACGGCGGCCTGGGACGGCTGGCCGCCTGCTTTCTCGACAGCTGCGCCACCCTGCAACTGCCGGTGAAGGGGTATGGGTTGCGGTACGAATACGGCATGTTCCGTCAGGAGATCGTCCACGGTTACCAGCTGGAAGAGCCGGATCACTGGCTGCGCAACGGCAACCCCTGGGAGGTGGAGCGCCCGGAGTACACCCAGCGGGTGCGCTTCGGCGGCTATACCAAGGTCGCCACCGAAGAAGGGGAAGAAGGCAAGGTTCGCTGGGTGAGCACCCACGACGTACTGGCGGTTCCTTACGACATCCCGATTCCCGGGTTCCGCAACGGAACGGTCAATACCCTGCGGCTGTGGAAAGCGGCCGCCACCGATGAATTCGACCTGGGCGAATTCAATGCCGGCAGCTACCCGGAATCGGTGGAAGCCAAAAACATCGCCGAGCACATCACCATGGTGCTCTACCCCAACGACGCCAGCGAAAACGGCAAAGAGTTGCGGCTGCGGCAGCAATATTTTCTCGCCTCCGCCAGTCTCAAGGACGTGTTGCACTCCTGGAAACGGCGCCATGGGAAGGACTTCCGTCGGTTTGCGGAGAAGAATTGCTTCCAGCTCAACGACACCCACCCCACCATCGCGGTGGCGGAACTGA
This sequence comes from Sedimenticolaceae bacterium, assembly GCA_050287725.1. Classification (GTDB taxonomy): domain Bacteria; phylum Pseudomonadota; class Gammaproteobacteria; order Chromatiales; family Chromatiaceae; genus CBFDBF01. Next base: position 20,967 of record JBNKCL010000033.1, on the reverse strand, counting down.
TGCGCCTGCTGATCGACCGCGAGGGACTGGAGTGGGAGACGGCATGGGAGATCACCCGCAACACCATGGCCTATACCAACCACACCCTGTTGCCGGAGGCGCTGGAGAAGTGGCCGGTACGGATATTCCGACAGTTGTTGCCGCGCCCGCTGGAGATTATCTACGAAATCAACGCCCACCTTCTGCGGGAAGTGGCGATCCGCTGGCCCGCCGATACCGAGCGGCTGGCGCGGATGTCGATCATCGAAGAGGGGGGCGAGCCCTCGGTTCGGATGGCCTTTCTGGCGCTGGCGGGGAGCTTTTCGGTAAACGGCGTGGCCGCACTGCACTCGAAACTGCTGCAACAGGGGCTGTTCCGGGACTTCTACGAACTGTGGCCGGAGAAATTCAACAACAAAACCAACGGCGTCACCCAACGGCGCTGGCTCGGTGCCTGCAACCCTCCGCTCCGGGAGTTGCTCACCGCGACCATCGGTGACGGCTGGCTCTCCGATCTCGCGCAACTGCGGCGCCTGGAAGAGTGGTGCGGCGACGCGGATTTCCGCGACCGCTGGCACCAGGCCAAACGTCGGAACAAGGAGCGTCTGGCACAACTGGTGGAGCGGGAGTGCGGGGTCCGGTTTGATGCCGACGCCCTGTTCGACGTTCAGGTGAAACGTATCCACGAATACAAGCGGCAACTGCTGAACGTGCTGCATGTGATCCACCTCTACGCCCGAATCAAGGCCGGCGATACCGCGGACTGGACCCCCCGCTGCGTGCTGATCGGCGGCAAAGCGGCACCCGGTTACGCACAGGCCAAGCTGATCATCAAGCTGATCAACAACGTGGCCGAGGTAGTCAACCGTGACCCGGAGGCGGATGGTCTGCTGAAGGTGGCCTTTCTGCCAAATTACCGGGTCTCCGCCATGGAGCTGATCTGTGCCGGCACCGACCTCTCGGAGCAGATCTCCACCGCCGGCAAAGAGGCCTCCGGTACCGGCAACATGAAGTTCATGATGAACGGCGCCCTCACTATCGGCACCCTGGACGGGGCCAATATCGAGATCCGCGAGGAGGTGGGGGAAGAGCACTTCTTCCTGTTCGGTCTGACCGCCGAAGAGGTGGAGGAACTGCACTCCCATTACAACCCGAGCGCCGTAATCGCCGCGGACCCGCGTCTCGCTCAGGCGATGTTTCTGCTGGAAAAGGGCCATTTCAACCAGTTCGAGCCGGGTATTTTCGATCCCATCATCGGCTCCATCCGCAGCCCGCACGACCCCTGGGTGGTAGCGGCCGACTTCGCCGACTACCTGGCTGCGCAGGAGCGGGCCGCCGCCGCGTACCGGGACCGGCAGAACTGGGTGGTCAGCAGCATTATCAACACCGCCCGCAGCGGCAAATTCTCCACCGACCGCACCATGCAGGAGTACAACCAGGAGATCTGGAGGCTTAAGCAGATTCCGTTGCCGCCGATAACCAAGTAAGGCCGGATAGGGAAATATCCACGCCGCAGCCAGGGCGCCGGCTACCAATCCATATTCAAGCGCGAGGCGGACAACCTCCAGTTCGGGCAACAGGCCACCTGTGAGCAGAATCGTAAAGATCGAAACGCAGGAACTGCGGGTGGGCATGTTTGTATGCCTCTCCGGCGCCTGGTTCAGACATCCGTTCGTCCGCAATCAATTCAAGATCAGCTCGGAGCAAGAGATCCGCGAGATCCGACAATGCGGATTCCGTGAAGTGGAGGTCGATCTCGACAAAAGCGACCCGCCCCCCGCCCCGGCGGAACGCCCGATCGACGAACTGGCATTTATCAGCCACAGCAACAACTCGGACGCTCCAAAAAAAACCGACGACCTCCCCACCCGATGGAACCCCGAAACACTGGTGCCGCCGGAGTTGACCGCCGTACTGCACGACAAAAAACTCTCGCCACAACAAAAATCGAAGGCGGTCTATCTGCACTCACGCGAAATGATGGAGCGTCTGCTGGACTCTCCCACCGCCGAAAATATACAGGCCAGCAAATCGGTCATCGGAAGCATCACCGACATGATCCTGTCAGAGGATGAGACCGCCGCCAACCTGCTACGCATCACCTCCCACGATTTCTACACCTATACCCATTCGGTCAACGTCGGGGTGATGTCCGTCATGCTGGCCAAGTCACTGTTCCGCAGGTCGGATGCCCACGATCTGCGCGAATTGGGCGCGGGCTTTTTTCTGCACGACCTCGGCAAGGTGAATGTGGATCCCGCCATCATCAACAAACCCGATCGGCTTACCGACCAGGAGATGGGACGCATGCGGACCCACCCCTACCAGGGATACAAGCTGCTGAAGAATGCCAACGCTCTCACCGAAGAGTGCCGCTACATCGTCATGCAGCACCATGAGCTGTTCGACGGCTCCGGCTATCCCAAACGGCTGCGGGGGGAAAAGATCCACATCTACGGCAAGATCTGCTGCATCGCCGATGTATTCGACGCCCTCACCTCGGAACGCTCCTACAAAAAGTCACTGAGCCGCTACGAGGCGCTGCAGCTGATGCGGGATAAGATGCTGAATCATTTCCAACACGAGATCTTCGATGCCTTCGTGCTGTTATTCAAATAGCGCCAGGCAACCGCCCGCTAGAGACCGACACCGATTCCAATCCCAAAATGAATCTGCGACTCGGAGTCGGAACCCGCGGCCGACTGCCGCCACAGGTTGATCCGCCCGATCTCAACCAGTGGGAACCGGTAGGGAGCCGCCCCCACCTTGCCCACCCGCAGTTCGCGGATGGTGCCGACCACAGTCACCCAGCGTCCCGGGGCATAATCGGCGGTCTCCAGATACCCCGAGTGGACAGCCAGGAACCGGCCGAGCGGTCGTCCGTCGCGCCGCGGCTGGTGGTCCCCATCCAACGGATAAGCGAGTATCTCCAGCCAGGTACTGTCCCGCCGGTTTTCGGCGGCGATGATGATTCCGCCCCATTCCACCGTTCGACCCTGGTGGTGTGAAAAATCGGCCGATACCGCCGCCGGGGAAGGGGACGCGACCACCGCCTGTTGCGGCTGTCCGGCACAAGCCGCCAACAAAAAGAGAACAAGTACGCTGCAAACCCGCTGTGTCATGGAAACTCCCGCTTACCAGTAAGGGTAGGGATACCCCCAGGGATAGCTATAAGGATAGGGGTAATACCAGGGGTCGAAAAACGGATCGGGCCGCGGCCGTGGTTGCTCCGGCGGCCAGAGATAGTACGTTTCGGCGGCCACCAGCGGATAACGATAAGGATACTTCCCCACCGGCCGGATCTCGGCACCCAACACCCGACCCACCACCGTCAGGGAGGCCCCGGTCCGATACTCCGCGGGATCGAGAAAACCGGAGACCTGCACCCGAAAACGCCCCTCCGCCGGGGCCGTCCCCTTGGGTCGTCCGCCGGACTTCAGGGGCCGGGACAGCACCTCGATCCAGCTCGCCGCGCGGCCGTTCTCCACTGCGATGATCTCGCCGCCCCAGCGCACCCGTCGGCCGCGGAAACGATCGGGTTCGGCCTGTATCTGCCGAAGCGAAAGGTTGTCAGGCAACGGCTGACGGATCGCGGACGACGTAGTGGCAGCACACCCCGCCAACAGCAACACCGCTGCGAACCCGGCCAGACAGATCCTCCTCATAGCGCGCATACCCCCGAGTATAGAGCAGGGTGAAGAAAGAGCGGTTATGCTATGTCCCAATTCTTGCTGGAGAGGAACGCAGGCATGTCCGACAAACCCATTCCCGATGACGGGTGCCAGCGCGCCCAGCCTAATCCGTTTCAGATCACCCGACAGCGTTTCCATCGCGCCACCGCCCATCTGGAGGAGATGAAACAGGGGCTGGTGGACTTCTTCAGCTATCCGAAGCGCTCCATCACCGTCTGTTTTCCGGTGGAGATGGAGGACGGCTCGGTGCGAACCTTCCGCGGCTACCGGGTGTTGCACAATAACGTCCTGGGCCCCGGCAAGGGGGGTATCCGATATCACCCCTGCGTGGATCAGGATGAAGTCGCAGCGCTCGCGGCGTTGATGACCTGGAAGTGCTCTCTGGCCCGGATCCCTTTCGGCGGGGCGAAAGGCGGGGTCTGTTGCGATCCGAAGCAACTTTCAGAGATTGAACTGCGCCGCATCACCCGCCGTTTCATCACCGAACTGGGTGACAATATCGGGCCGCATACCGACATCCCGGCCCCCGACATGTATACCAACGCCAAGACCATGGCCTGGATCTACGACACCTACCAGATGATGCATCCGGGCCGTAACAACCGGCCGGTGGTCACCGGCAAGCCCATGGAGTTGGGCGGTTCCGCCGGCCGCGAGGATGCCACCGGCCGCGGCCTGCTCTATGCGACGGAACGGTTTCTCTCATTGCTGCGCCAGCCCGAACTACTCACCCTGGAGGGTGCGCGGGTGGCGATCCAGGGATTCGGCCAGGTGGGGTCGGTGGCGGCCCGGCTGTTGCGGGACGCAGGCGCCCGGATCGTCGCTGTAAGCGACTCTCAGGGGGGCATAGCGGACAGCAACGGCGGCGGCCTCGACATCTCCCAGGTGGAGGCCTGGAAACGGGAACACGGCACGGTGGTAGGGCTGCCGGAGACCCGCACCATCACCAACGAGGATCTGCTGGCCCTGGAGTGCGATATCCTCATTCCCGCCGCGCTCGGCATGCAGATCACGGAGCAAAACGCCGATCTGATCCGGGCACGCCTGATTGTGGAGGGCGCCAATCAGCCCATCACCATGGAGGCGGACGACCGGCTGGCGGAGCGGGGAATCCTGGTGTTGCCGGACATCCTGGCCAACTCGGGCGGCGTCATCGTCAGTTGCTTCGAGTGGATCCAGAACAACGAAAACGAGGAGTGGGAACTGGAAGAGGTCAATCACAAGCTGCAGGAGAAGATCTATCAGGCAACCGATACCACCTTCGACCGCTGGCGCCGCTTCTCTATGGACGAGGAGAGAGACCCGGAACTGCGCACCGACCTGCGCACCGCCGCCATGGTGGTGGCCATCGAGCGGATGGTGGACATCACTCTGCAGCGCGGGATCTGGCCCTGAGGCCCGCCTCCCAGGCGAACGGAAGGATTAGAACCCGCGTGCCGCCTTCACTTGTTCGTAGGCCTGCCGGATCTCGTGGGTCTTCTGGGCGGCGATCTTCATCATCTCCTCCGGCAGCCCTTTGGACACCAGCTTGTCCGGATGATGCTGACTGAGTAAGCGCCGATAGGCCTTCTTCACCTCGGCCTCGCTGCTGCCGGGAGAAACGTTGAGGATGGCGTAGGCCTCCTCCAAGGTCGGCCCGGAGGGCCGCCCGGCCCCCGTCCGCCGGCTTTCCGCGCGAATCCGCGCTTCCAGATGCCGAAGCAGCGACTCATCGAACCCCAATCGCCGGCAGATGTGAAGCAGCAGACGCTCCTCCGCCGGATCGAACCGCCCGTCCGCATAAGCCGCCTGCAGCTGGATCTCAAGGAACATCCGCAACAGGGTCTGGCGCCGATGGCACTCCCGGCGCAACTGCTCCAGCACCTGATCCAGCGGAAATCCGGACCGTTTCCCCTCATTGAACAGACGAATGGCGGTCTGGCGCAGCTGATGGCCCAGATCCATTTGATCCATCACCGCACGGGCCATGGCGATCTCGTCCTCCGACACCCGCCCGTCCGCCTTGGCTACATGCCCCATGACGGAGAAGGTGGCGGTGAAGAAGGCGGTCTGCACCCGCTCTCTGGCGCCCGGCTCCGGCAGTTCGCCGCCTGCCAGGCCTTGCATCCCTTTGTCCAGATTCCGCCCCAGTACCGCCCCCAGCAGCGCCCCCAGCGGCCCGCCGACCATGTACCCGAACGCCCCGCCCAGCAAAGTCCCCCACCAGCTCAATTTCACTCTCCCGACAGATTTTCGCCCGCGAAACAACCCGGCACATGGCATGCACTTTACGTCTGGCCGATGTGCCGTTGCCGGATTATAGTTACCTTAGGTTCTATTAACACTCCGGCGCGCTGGAGGTCGCTGTCCGGAACCACCGTTTGCCTGAGGAGATCGTCAAAATGAGCACACCGCCCCCGATTGTAGGCGCCTGGTATCAGCTCCCGGAGGGAGAAACCCTTGAGGTCGTGGCGTTGGACCCGGAAGAACAGACCATTGAGGTGCAGTTCTATGACGGGACGGTCGAGGAATACGACTTCGAAACCTGGGAGGAGCTGGAGCTGCGGACCGCGGAACCCCCGGAAGACTGGTCCGGCTCCCTGGATCTGAGCGGAGAAGACTACGGCGTGGACCTTGATCGACCGGCCGGCGAGAGTCATACGAACCCGCTGGATGAGCTGGAGGAGTAACAGCAAAACCCGGCAACGGCCGCCCGCAACGGGCGGTTCTCTCAGGAGCGGGCACGAAGACTGCGCAGATCCGCGTGAAACCGTTTCCCCCGCGCTGTTACCGCCGTTCCTTTTTTCACTGTCAAACCGGAATCTATTTCGGAATCGAAAAAATCCCGCAATACCCAACCGGAAATCTCCGGACTTCGGGAACGACAATCCGGTTTATTCTTGGACGGATTCTTAAAGAATCACCCCGATTTGCCGCTATCTATTGTGAAAGCGGCATTCCAACGAAGGCAGAAAGGGCCAGAGATGATCACGGTTATCGACATGGTATCGGGCAAACTGATTTATCAGAGCGGCCAATCCCCGAAGACGCCGAATACCGACATCCGGCCGGAACGGGAATCTCCACCCATCACCCCGGCGCTGCAGGAAATTCCACCCCGAAAAGAACCGCCGCGCGGAAAGATGCCGCCGGAACTGGCGCGCGCCTGAAAATCCTCTCCGGACGATAAGAATCAGGATCAATCTTGAGATGGGTACTACAGATCGCGTGCCAGACGAAACCCTAACATCGGCAGCTGCACATCCTCTTTGAGCTCTCCTCGCCAGGTGGGACGCATTGCATCCGCCGGCTTGTCATACGCCCCGCCCCGCACCACTCGCGCATCACAACGATCCTCTACCCAGGCCTCCCCTTTGGTCGGCGCGCCACGGTAGTTGCTGTGATAGCAGTCCTGCACCCATTCCCGGACGTTTCCGGCGGTCTCCTGCACTCCATAAGGATTTGGTTTGAAGCTGCCCACCGGCGCGGTGGATTTGCGATCCCATTTGCTTCCGCACTCAAAACAGTTCGCATGACCCTTCTCGACCTGGTAACCCCACCAGTAGAGACTGTCCGTTCCGCCGCGCGCCGCATACTCCCATTCCGCCCCGCTCGGCAATCGATAGCGCTCGCCGGTGCGTTTTGACAACCAGGCGGCATATGCAGCCGCCTCGTCCCAACTTACGTTGATCACCGGACGATTTCCACGCCCCCACCCATTGTCCGGCGGCAAGCGGCGTCCGGTGGCATGGGCGAAGCGATCATACTCCTCGAAGGTGACCTCATTGCGGCTTATGGCGAAATCCTGAAGCTCCACCCAGTGCACCGGTTGCTCGTCCGGTGTCAGCTGACTTCGGTCGCTGCCCATGGAAAACCGGCCGCCGTTGATGCGCAACATGGCCGGCCCCTCGGAGACATCCCGCAGCAGGCTGCCGGTGGCCGGTTTCGTCGCAGCCGGTTTCGATGGAGCCGGACTCTCCGCGCTCGGCGCCGCCGTCGTTTGATCGAGCTGCGAAGAGGTCGCGGAGTCCGGTCCGGAAGGTGCCGCAGAGGGCGCAGAGTATTCCGCCTTCCCGAAAAGCGATTCCGGCTGGACGCCGAGCAGTCGGGTAACGAGTTCTCCCTGTCCGGTCAGGATCAGGGCGCCCTCCAACAAAGCGAACAACAACACCGCACCGATCAACCCTCCCACCAGAATCGGGTGCCGGGAAGTCCCGGTATACGGCGGTGCGCCGCCGGTCGCCGCATCTCCGGAATCGTGCATGCGCGCGATGATGGTATCGCGCCGTGAACTCTCCTTCTCGAGATCGCTTTTCAGTTCATACAGGGCCTCTTCCACCTGCTTGCGGGCCTCTTCCGCCTCCTTGCGTCCGTAACCCGCCTCTTCCGCCTCCAGCAAGGCCTCTTCCGCCTCATGCCGCAGACGGTCGATTTCTGCGTTCCGGTCTTCGATCGCGTCTTCCAAATGGCGGCGTTCGGTTTCCGCCCGTTTGATCTGTTTCTCGCGCTGCTCCAAGGCGGTGTGCAAACGCTCCACCTCCTGGCGATCCGCTTCATGCCCCGTCTTCTCTTTCGCCACCTCCTGCTCCCGCGTATGCAGCGCCGACTTGGCAACGCGCAACTCCTCCTGCAGGGCATTCAGGTCTGCGGTGGCATGTATTCGAACCAGCTCCAATTCCGCCCGCACCGATTCCAGTTCCGCCGCCGTTCCGCCCTTTTCTTTCTGTTCGGAAGCGGTATTCCGGAGCGTCTCCAACGCCTCCGTCAGCTGCCGGATCTGCTCCGCGGCCTGCTCTGACTTGCGAGCCTCCTGATCCAGAGAATCACGCAATGCGTTCAGTTCCTGCTCTTTTTGTTCGTGGGCGGCAAGCGCCTCCTGGGTGCGTTTCTCTGCCGCCTTTTGCGCCTGTTCCGCCTCTTCCAGCGCATCCGACATGGAGTTGAGCTCAGCCCGCAACTCCTTGTTATCGGCGCGTTCCTTCCGTTCCGCATCCGCCACCAATTCCGCCTTCCGATTATTGTCCTCTTTCAGGGAACGGATCGTAGCGGCCGCCTCTTCCAGTTCGGCGCGCATCTGTTCGATTTGTTGTGTCTGGTCTTTCTGATCCCCTTGCGCCTGATTATGTTTCTGTTCCAGTGCTGCGTATTGATCGCGCAGCTCCCGGATCGTCGCTTCCGCCCGCGCTTGCTCCGTCGTTGCCTCCTCCAGCTGTTTTCGCTGTTCCTCCAGCTCCGTTTCCAGCGAACGACGAACTGTCTCACTCTCCTCGGCGACCTGCTTGGCATTTTTCTCCGCCGCCTGCAACGCCGCACGCAACTCATTCTCTGGCGTGGTCGCATCACCTTGCTGCGCCTGTTCCAGTCGCTGCAACTCCTGATCTCGCGCATCCCGCTCGTTACGGGCGGTCTCGGCTTCGGCTTTCGCCCGCTCCAGTTCGGCTTTGAGATTTTCGGCTTCGCTCTTTGCCTGCTCCAACTCTCCCTTGATGCCCTCGCCTTCGCCTTTTACCTGCTCCAGTTCTTCCCTGAGCGCCGCGGCCTCAGACCGCAGTTTCTGGTCGGCCTCTTGCGCACTGCCTTGGCGTGCCTCCAGCTCCTGGAGCTGCGCCTTGCTCTTCTCCAGCGCCTCCTTCAGGGCCGCGGCCTCTTTCTGCAACTCCTGGTTGGTTTCCTGCTCACCCTGCCGCAGTGTCTTCGATTCCTCGATCTGCGCCTTGCTCTTCTCCAACGCCTCCTTCAGGGCCGCAGCCTCTTTCTGCAGTCCCTGATTGGTTTCCTGCTCGCTCTGCTGCAGCGCCTTCAATTCCTCGATCTGGGCCTTGCTCTTCTCCAGCGCCTCGTTCAGACCGGCGACCTCTTTCTGCAGTTGCTGGTCGGTCTCCTGCGCGCTCCCTTGACGCGCCTCCAACTCCTGAATCTGCGCCTTGCTCTTCTCTAACGCCGCTTTCAGCGCCTTACCTTCCCGCACCCACTGCTCGGAGATTTTTTTGTTGTCAGTTTCTAACGATTTGACCCGCGCAACCAGGTCCCGGATGTTTTTCTCAGCCTGCAGCAGTTGCCGCTGCGCCGCCTCCGACGCACCTCCGGCCGCGACGGCCCTCCCTTTGTCGTCCTCGTCCGCGGAATGCAACGGAATGACCTTGGCCCTTTCGGTCTCGGGTTCACCGGTTTTCACCAGGGCCGAAGCCGGTACCGATCCGATACCGTCGCCCAGTACCGAAACCTCGAATCCCATCTGAATCAGCAAAAAGGCTGCCGTGGCACTCTGTTGGCCGTTCTCACAGTAGGCGATATAGGGCCGGTCACTGGCGAGCGCGGAGGCCTGGTAACGAACCGTATTCAGAGGAAGGTTGATACTGCCGTCGAGATGACCGGCTTCATACATCTCCGGCGAACGCACATCCAGCCAAATCCCCCCTTTCGTCACCCGGACAGACGCTTCTTGATAGGAGAGCGTCTGCGCCAACGGCCGATTCACGAATTGGATGAAGTCTTCCTTGCTGAGCCGCAACAACACCCCATTGGTCAGCATGGTCACCGTGCTGCCGCGCGGGCTGCCGGAAATCAAAGCCTCTTCTCCAAAGCTCTCCCCCGGCCCGAGTTGCGCAAGCTCTTTCGGCTTGGCGCCCGGCTGCGGCTGTTTGGTTACGACACAACGCCCCTTGTGAATCAGGTAGAAAAAGTCCCCCTCACCCCCCTGCCGGATAATCTCTTGCCCGGCCCGGACCTGAACCTCTTCCATGCGCATCATCACGCTCTGGATATTGGCGGCGGGAATCTGCTGAAACACCCGCGACTGCAGCAGCTGCGACATCCAGTCATCGGACGCCCCGGCGTCGATCTCCTTGACCTGGTAATCCTCCTGGTGCGTATTCGCCAGCAGGTCGCTGAGGCGCCGGCTATCGATGGAGACGCAGTCCACCCGCCCCAGGGCACGGGCCGAATTTTTGCGGGGGATCTGGTGGGCCAACGGGAAGCGGGCGGTATCGCTGTCCGAGGAAACCGTATCCACTTCTCGGCCGTCAATCAGAAGGGCTACCGAGCCGGAGAGAAGATAGACGTTCCGGGCCTCGGTTTCGCCTTGCCGGAACAGATAATCGCCCCGCTTCAACTTTTCAAAGCGCACATACTCAGCAAGCCGCTCCAGATCCGGTTCCGGCAACAGGTTAAGAGGCACCAGCCTTTTCAGCTGCCGCTTGCTATCGCGATCAAGTGCCACATTCATTTCCGATTACTTCGCAACGGCGATATCCACTCATGAACGGTCTAACCGAATCCCCTGGGCATTAAGGGAAATTAATACTCTCGCTACAGGGAAGCAACAACCATAGCGACTGCCTGGCCAGATAACTTGAATCAAGTCCCATCTCTACCGGGCTGCCGGCCGGGCGGGGAAACGCGCGCTCCCGGCGGACCACACCCTGCGTGACTGCCTCGAACGCCCCCGGGGAAAAGGGGGAGAACGCGCTCCGCCCGCCACAGCTCCCTCTTGCCGCAGAATAACCGGGAAACGAAGCAGGATACTCAGACTCGGCTTCCGAGCGCCTCCACATACTTATGATCTCCATTTCACATCTCCACAAATCCGACGAAAAAATCAACCATAAGCTCCTTAGTTGCAAGCGAGAAGTATGCTATTGTTAACGTGCTTTCGTTCTCATCTTATATTTCAGGAGTCATCAATGGCTGTAAAGAAAAAGGCTGCGAAGAAAAAGACCGCCGCGAAAAAGATGCCGGCATCGCCGAAAAAACTGTCGGCGATTGCAACCCGTCAAACCAAGACCCAGATCATTCAGCAAATTGCGGAAGACACGGAACTGACCCGCAAGCAGGTGGCGGACGTCTTCGCTTCACTCGCAACCGTGATCCAGCGTCATATGCAAAAACGCGGTTCGGGTGAACTCACCATCCCGGAAACCGGCGTCAAAATCCGGCGCGTTCGCAAACCGGCACGCAAGGCGCGTATGGGCCGCAACCCGGCAACCGGTGAAACCATCAAAATCGCCGCCAAACCTGCCTCCACCGTAGTAAAGGTAACCGCTCTGAAATCGCTGAAAGAGACGGTTGGCTAATCCAGGACACGGCGCCGGTTCCCCCGGCGCCGTATCCGGCTTCTTGACCTTGATTACTGGCGCAAAATCAGGGTTTCACCCCGTTGCGTAAATTCCAGCTGTTTCAGAAAACTCATCCCTAGCAGCACCTCTTCTCCCTCCATCTCTGCCAAAATCGAGGCAGAGACATCGTGTAGCTCGATCTCTCCCAATGTCACACGCTCCAGGCGCGTCGCCCGGGCCATAACCGTACCGGCCGCGGTCTGACTTGGAATCAGCGCGCCGCCCTGCAACCCCAACTGCCGCGCCAGGTCGCCGGGAATTGCAATATCGGTGGCGCCGGTATCCAGCAAAAAGGTAACCGGATAACCATTGATCGCCCCCGTCGCCAGATAGTGGCCCTGCCGGTTTCGCTGGAGCTCAACCTCCTTGATTCCCTGAGCGGTGACGGTGGTAAGCACCTCACGATTAGGATTCGTCGCCCGCTCCAGCACCGATTGAAAAAAGAAAAACAGCAGCAACAAGAGCAGTGCCCAGAAAAGCAGCAGCATTCCGTGCCCCAGCCGCAGAGGCAGATCCTCCTCCCTACCGTCACTCCCTCCCATCAAGCCGCCTTACACCCTGCCCAGACCATTTCTGATGACCCGAACATCCCAATTCAATGCAGGCTCTGCCAGATGGATTCAAACTCACCATCGATCCCTTGTCCCGGCGGCTCGACCGAGGTGGCGACTCCGGCCTTATCGCCGGGAGCAGCGGAAATCTCCTCATACCAAAATTGCACGAATGAATCGGTCCGTTGCAATGCCTGCTGTAATCGAATCGTCTGGGCATCGCCGTTATGCGTCAGATACAGCCGATCCCCATCGGCTGCATAGAACGCAGGCAAAATCAGGGTCGACCGCCCATCCTCACAGTGCTCCTGAAAGCCACACCAGTAGTCAATAACACTGCTCCCTGCGCGTTCGCGTCGGATCGCGATCGGTTTGATCTCCCCTTCAAACAGTTCCACCCCGAACGACAAACGTGCCGCTTTCTGCGCCTGCAACCAGCGGATCACCCCGAGTCGCCAACCCCCGCTCCCGGGGTCATCCGTCGCGGCCGCCCGCAGGCCGACCAGTTCTCCCACCCGAACCCGGTTGTCCCCGCCGCCGGAGAAGGTAAGGTGATAACCGCTGCTGCTATGGTCAACAATGCTGCAGATCTTGGTACAAACCTTCGTGGTCTCCGGTTCTTCCGTCGCCATCTCCGCAGCCGTTTGAGACTCAGGATCCGGTTCCGCGACCTTCAGGTTCAAATCCGGCCCGGCATCGATCACATACTCATCTTGCGCCAGATGCCGTTCCGCCCAGACATCCTCGGGCTCTTCGTCGGAAGTCACTTTGAAGCCGAGCCGCTGTTCCGTCATGTTCGGCTGAAGCTCCCCTCCCAGAGAGTCATACATCGCCTCGATACCACAGGTCATTAATATCTTTCCCGAGATCCCGGATCTTTTCCCCCGGCGAGTCAGCCCCACTCCCCATACCAACGCCAGTTTCGCGACCAGATCGGCGGACAGGTTACCGGCCGCCTGTAGCGGACGCGCCGCTCCGATCTGAGAATCTTCGGAGGCGTTTTGGAGCGCCGTCTCCAGCACTTTGGGCAATCGTTCGGTCCCGAGAAGCCAGCCGTTACTGATCTGCTTCCGACTTTGTGATCCATAGGGAGAGGGCGGCTGATCCGAGAGCGCATCCACCACAAAACCGGTGGCCGTCACCGGCTGCCCCTTCAAAGGGATCAAATCGACCGCCTTGATCCATTTTTTCAGAGCCGAATAGACTTTTTGAACATCCCCCTTCATCAGTTGGTAAGGACCCGCCAGCGCCAGCAACAGGATCTGCTTGTATAACCCCTCGGCGCTCAAGGCATCCGGCTCCGTCGTACCGTTCTCACGAAGCGGATCGCGCTGATAAAGTTCGTTCTCCACCGCATAATGATAGATCCCGTGGATCTCTCTCCAGATATAGGGCGGCACCTCCTGGTACAGCTGGTAGGAGTGCAGCAGCAACTGACCCAGATAAAAAAGTACCCGGCGCAACGCTTCGGCGCGGGCATGTTTATGCAACAGATAACCGGTGAACGATTCGTCATGGAACTGCTCAAGCACCACCTTGTAGGCCACCACGCATTTGACCATCAGCTCCTGACGCAGTCGGGCGATCAGGCGTTCCCGTTTGGGCAACGGCAACGGGTCCAGCAGGTAATGATTGGTCAAGGAATCCAGTACAAAACGGAGCGGCGGCTGCAACATCTCCAGGGCCTCAAACCGCTCGATCGGCGAGATATTGACCTTACCCAGTCGATCCAGAATTTTGTGCAGATCACGGGACGTCTGCCCCACATGCCCGATCGGGAGATCCTCAACCCATTGTTTGAACTCCTTACGGTCATAGTCCGCACCGTTCGAGACGGAGCCGGCCGAACGGGGGGGCAGGGCAAAAGGATTGGCTTGTTGGTTATGTGTCGTCACCGAGTTCGCTCTCAACTTTCACTGATGGAATCTTGATCTCCCCCAAGGAATTATAGCGCCCCGCCCCTGTTCCGGGGCAGCGCGACTGGCGGGCACGCCGCAACACTGTTTTCAGCCCTGCGATCCCAGGAGGGCGCCCAAATTCGTCCCTAGGCATATAAGGACTCTATTTGCGTATTTGAAATTTCGATCACCCGATTGCCGCTTTGATCTGGCGGGGAGTAACGAACAAGGGTATCGTATCCTGCCCTGGATTGCTGGCGATTTTTTTCGCTCAATCATGGAATTACCCAGCAGTGAGGTCGACTATCATGCGCCACTGCTGTCCAGCAATGTTGAGATTCAAGACCCATTCCGCAACGGAGGAAAATCCATGACGGAAGTAATCGCAACCAACCAGACCATCCTGGTGGTCGGCGGCGGTATCAGCGGCATGACTGCCGCCCTGGAAGCCGCGGAGACCGGGAAACAGGTCGTCTTGGTTGAAAAGCGCCCCTATGTCGGCGGCCGCGTCACCCAACTCTATAAATATTTTCCCAAGCTCTGCTTCCCCACCTGCGGCCTGGAGATCAATCAGCGTCGGGCCAAGATGAACCCGAACCTGACCATTCTCACCATGGCGGAGGTCACCGATCTGCAGGGCGAGGCGGGCAATTACACCGCCACCATCAAGATCTCTCCCCGCTACGTCAACGACCGCTGCACCGCCTGTGGCGACTGCGAAAAGGCGGTGACCGCGGAGTTCGACAACGAATTCAACTACGGCCTGGGCGGCCTGTCCAAACGCAAGGGTGCCTACCTGCCCCACAAGATGGCCCATCCCCAGCGCTATGTCATCGACCCCGCCATGATCGGCACGGATGACGCCCGGAAGGCCAAAGAGGCCTGCAAATACGACGCCGTGGACCTGGAGATGCAGGAACAGACCGTCTCCTTCAAGGCGGGCGCGGTGATCTGGGCCACCGGCTGGAAGCCGTACGACGCCAACAAGATCCAGCCCTACGGCTACGACCGTTTCGCCAACGTCATCACCAACGTGGAGTTCGAGCGCATGGCCGATCCGCAGGGCCCCACCGGCGGCAAACTGGTCCGGCCCTCCGACGGCAAGGAGGCGAAGGACATCGCCTTCATCCAGTGCGCCGGTTCCCGCGACCACAATCACCTGCTGCACTGCTCCCGCATCTGCTGCATGGCGACCCTGAAGCAGACCCATTATGTCCAGAACGCC
The DNA here is from genome assembly GCA_050287725.1 of Sedimenticolaceae bacterium. GTDB lineage: Bacteria > Pseudomonadota > Gammaproteobacteria > Chromatiales > Chromatiaceae > CBFDBF01. The sequence goes on along the minus strand of JBNKCL010000033.1, from coordinate 5,529 downwards.
TGGGGCGACGAGGGCAAATCCACCGTCTACTACATTGATATCCGGGCCATCGACCGGTTTGAGGAGTTCTACCAGACGGTGAAGGCCAACCCCAACGTCAGCTTCGTGAAGTCCAAGGTGGCCTCCGTCGCTCAGAACCGGGAGAACCAAAATCCTATTCTGCACGGGGTGGATACCGAGGGTTATCACCGCTACGCCAACGAGCACGACCTGGTGGTGCTGGCGGTAGGCATGGAGCCGAGCGTCGACAAGGCCGGGTTCCCGGTCGACATCCAGATCAACGCAGAGGGCTTCATCGAACCGGCGCCGGAGAACGGCGGAGTGTTCGCGGCCGGCTGCTCGTCCGACGCGCTGGATGTGAACCGCGCCGCCCAGCAGGCCACCGGGGCCGCGCTGCGCGCCATCCAAGTTGTCAACCGCGTCGCCGGAACGGAGGGCTAAACAGTGGCAGACGAAAAGAAATTTGCCGGATACATCTGCACCGGCTGCGGCATCGGCGATCGCCTGGATGCCGGTCAGCTGGAGACCACGGCCAGCCGTGACGGCAAGATGCAGATGTGCAAACAGCACGAGATGCTCTGCAGTGCCGAGAGCGTGCGGTTGATCCGTGACGACATCGCCAACGAGGGCGTCACCCACCTCATGATCGCGGCCTGTTCCCGGCGCGCCAAGGTGGAGGCCTTCAACTTCACCGGGGTGGCCATGACCCGCGCCAATCTGCGCGAGGGGGTGATCTGGGTCCGTCCCGACAGCGACGAGAACCGCGAAACCACCCAGGAGATGGCGGACGACTACATCCGTATGGCCTGTGCCGAGCTGAAGTCGATGAACATCCCCTCCGCCTCCGGCGAACAGAGCCTGAACCGCAACCTGCTGGTGGTGGGTGGCGGCGTCACCGGCATGACCGCCGCCCTGGAGGCAGCCGCCGCCGGGTATCCGGTCACCATCGTGGAGAAGGCGGGGCAGCTGGGCGGCCACGCCACCGGCCTTTACAAGTCTATCCCCTACCGCGCCCCGTTCGCCGAACCGGCGGACACCGGGGTGGAGCAGATGGTCGCTGACATTGAAGCGAACGCCAACATTACCGTTCACCTCAACAGCACCCTGGCCAAGACCGAGGGTGCTCCCGGGCGCTTCAAGGTACAGATCGCCACCGAATCCGGCTCCACCAGTGAGGCGGAGTTCGGCGCCATCGTCCAGGCCACCGGTTATAACGTTTACGATCCCAGCGGTCTGAGCCAATACAACTACAGCAACAGCGCCGACATCATCACCAACTGGGAGCTGGAGAAGCTGGCCAAAGAGGCCGACGGCGGCCCCATCAAGCGCCCCTCGGACGGCAAGGAGGTGACCGCGGTCGCCTTTGTGCAGAACGTGGGTCAGAACTCCAAGGAAGAGGGGCAACTCCCCTACCACTCCGGGATCGGCGATCTGATCGCCATCAAACAGGCCATGTACTTTAAGGCCCAGAACGCAGGCTGCGACACCACCATCCTGTTCAACAACCTGCGCACCCCCGGCGCCCCCGGTGAGGACTTCTACCGCGCCGCCCAGGAGAAGATGATCACCTTCTCCAAGGGTGACGTCACCGAGGTGACCACCGGCCTGGAAGTGAAATTCAAGGATCTGATCCTGAACGAGGACACCTCCATGCAGGCCGACCTGGTGGTGCTGGATGTGGGCATGGTGCCCAACTCCGGACCCGATCCCTACGCCCTGCTGGCCCTCGAGGAGATCGAGGACTCGGCCGAGCGTGAGGCGAAGAAGGCGGAGATCCTGGCAGTGGCGCCACCCTCGATCCTCAACCTGGAGTATCGCCAGGGCACCGACCTGCCGCATCTGAAGCACGGGTTCACCGATTCCCACTTCATCTGCTTCCCCTACGAGACCCGCCGTACCGGCATCTACGCCGCCGGGCCCCTGCGCCGCCCCATGGACATGCGCCAGGCACGTGACGACGCCGCCGGTGCCGCCATGAAGGCGATCCAGGCGGCGGAGAACGCCAGCCAGGGCCGTGCCGCCCACCCGCGGGTGGGGGACCTCTCCTTCCCGAAGTTCCGGAAAGAGGGCTGCACCCAGTGCAAACGCTGCACCGTGGAGTGTCCGTTCGGCGCCATCAACGAGGACGAGAAAACCTACCCGGTGTTCAACGAGGCGCGTTGCCGCCGCTGCGGCACCTGCATGGGCGCCTGCCCGGTACGCGTGATCTCGTTCGAGAACTACTCGGTGGAGACCGTCAACCAGCAGATCAAGAACTGCGATATGCCGGAGGAGTTCGACGAGAAACCGCGTATCCTGGTGCTGGCCTGCGAGAACGACGCCTACCCGGCTCTCGACCAGGCGGCCATGAACGGCGTGGAGATCAATCCCTGGGCCCGCGTCATCCCGGTCCGCTGTCTCGGTTCGGTAAGCCTCTCCTGGATCACCGACGCCCTTAACAGCGGTTACGACGGCATCGTGCTGATGGGCTGTCAGAAAGGCGACGACTACCAGTGCCACTTCGTGCGCGGCTCCGCCATGGCGATCGAGCGCATGAGCAAGGTGGGCGACACCCTCGAGAGCCTGAACCTGGAGCCGGAACGGGTGGCGGTCCACGAGGTGGCGATCACCGATGTAGAGCGCGCACCCCAGCTGATCAACGACATGGCCGCGACCGTCGAAAAGGTCGGCATGAGCCCGTTCAAGTTCTAAGGAGGCATCGATGAGCGCAATTCAGAAATACCGCACCAGCTTCCTGCAAGAGGTTGAGGCGAACGTCGAAGAGGGCGAATGGGTCAAGATGTGCATGCAGTGCGGCGTCTGCGCCGGCTCCTGTCCGTTCGGCCCGTATTGGGAGCATCCGCCGCAGGAGATCTTCATGATGATCCGGGCCGGCAAGCGTGAGGAGGTGTTGACCTCCGACGCCATGTGGATGTGCACCTCCTGCTACAACTGCATCGCCCGCTGCCCGCGCGGCCTGCCCATCACCCACATCATGCACGGCCTGGCCCACTACGCCAAACGGCAGGGTCTGGTACCCAAGAATCAGCCGACCCAGAAGTTCGCGCAACTGTTCTGGAACAACCTGACCAAGAAGGGCCGGGTCAATGAGTTGATGCTGGGTCTCCGCCTCTATTTCATGAACGGTCCGGTCGAAGGCATCAAGGTGGCCCTGGCCAACCAGAAATTGGGCCTGAACATGATCAAGACCAAGCGCATGAGCGTGGGCGAGGCGTTCGGCGGCCACAGCTGCAAGGATACCGCCGGTCTGCACAAGATCATGCAGAAGGCACAGGAACTGGAAGACGCCCGCATCCAAAGCGGCAGCGGAAAGTGAGGAACCATCATCATGGCTAAAGAGTTATCGTTTTACCCCGGATGTTCCTCCCAGAAGGGCGCATCCGCCTCCAACTACATGGTGTCGGTGAACGCCATGTGTGAGGAGCTGGACATCAAGCTCAACGAGATCCCGGACTGGAACTGCTGCGCCGCCTCCATCGGCTACGCCGGCGGCGGCGAGCTGCCCAGGCTGACCCTGTCGGCGCGCAACATCGCCCTCTCCGAGCAGCACAACCCGGGCCAGGAGATCGTCGCCACCTGCGCCGCCTGCTGGCTCGCCACCCGCGAGGCCAAAGAGCGGCTGGAGCACGATCCGAACATGTTCGCGGAGGCCAATCAGGCGCTGTCCGAAGCCGGCCTTAAGATGGAGAACAACGTACCGGCCAAGCATATGGTGGAGGTGCTGGTGGAAGAGGTCGGTTTCGACGCCATCAAGGCCAAGGTCAAGAAGCCCCTCACCGGCCTCAAGATCGCGGGCTACGTGGGCTGCCAGACCAACCGCCCGTTCGGGATCGCCGGCGAATCCTTCGAGAACCCGGTCTACCTGGACAACCTGATCGAGGCCTGCGGCGCCGAACCGATCCGCAACTACGACAAAAAGGTGCAGTGCTGCGGCGGGGCGCTGGCCTTCTCCGAGCCGGAGAAGTCCTTCGAACTTGTGAAGGGGATCATCGAGTCGGCCTCCGATATGGGCGCCGACATGATCGTCACCCCCTGCCCGGTGTGCCAGATGAACGTCGAGGTCTACCAGGACCAGATCAACAAGCACTTCGGCACCAAGTTCGCGATGCCGGTGGTCTACTACAGCCAGCTGCTGGCGGTGGCGTTCGGCCGCTCCGCGGCGGATGCGGCCCTGAACGGCCAGGTCATCAAGGCCAAGAAGCTGGAAGAGATTGCGAAGTAACAATAAGAACGGCAGTACCCAAAAATAAAAAGCTAAGCCCTCCGTTCGGAGGGCTTTTTTTTGCAGCTCCATACGGATTTTGAGATTACTTACAGGGCAGGAACCTTACCGTGGTCGCCATCTCATCCAGCACCCGACCGAGGATCTGCAGGGTCGCGTCGATCTCCTCCTCGGTGGTGTAACGGGAGAGGGAGAAGCGCACCGCGCAGTGGGCGTCCGCCGGTTCCCGACCCATGGCCGTCAGCACATGGGTGGGGTCGGGAGAACCGGACTTGCAGGCGGAGCCCGAGCTCAACGCCACCCCGTGCTGGTCCATCGCCACCACCAGCGACTCGCCGCGGATGCCGGGCAGGGTCAGGTTCAGAAGATTCGGCAGCCGCCGCTCGCGGTCCCCGTTCAGACGCACCTCCGGGAGCAAGGCGCGCACCCCCGCCTCCAGCCGGTCGCGCAACCCTCGGATCCGCTCCAGCTCCCCCAGTCCCTGTTTCGCCAGCCGGGCCGCCTCGCCCAGCCCTACGATGGCGGCCACGTTCTCGGTGCCGGCGCGCAACCCCTCCTCCTGCTTGCCGCCGTGGATCAGCGGCTCCAGCTTCACCCCCTTGGCGAGATAGAGCGCCCCCACCCCCTTGGGGGCGTGGAACTTGTGGCCGGAAAGGCTCAACAGATCCACCCCCAGCGCCTCCACCTCCACCGGGATGCGCCCTGCCGCCTGGACCGCATCGGTGTGGAACAGGGCGCCCGCCGTATGCGCCAGCCGGCACAACTCCGCCACCGGCTGGAGGGTACCCACCTCGTTGTTGGCCAGCATTACCGAGACCAGCCGGGTGTCCGGTGTGAGGGCCGCCTCCAGCTCCGCCGGATGCACCAGGCCGTCCGCGTCCACCGGCAGCGTCACCACCTGAAAGCCGAGGCGCGCCAGAAAGGCGCCGGTCTTAAGGATCGCCGGATGTTCAATGGCGGAGATGATGATCCGTCCCTTCTCCTCCAGGTGCCGGAACGCCACCCCCTTCAGCGCCAGGTTGTCGGACTCGGAACCGCCGCCGGTGAACAGGATGCGGCGCGGGCGGGTGTGGAGGAGGTCCGCCACCCGGCGCCGGGCCTCGGACAGCGCTTGGCGGGCCGCCCGCCCCGCGGCGTGGATACTGGAGGGGTTACCGGCCTCCTCCCCCAGATAGGGCAGCATCGCCTCCCTTACCCCCGGGTCCACCCGGGTGGTGGCGCTGTTGTCCAGATAGATACGGCGCGCGGGAGATTCGGACGCGACGGCCGCCGTCGGCACCCCGCAGGCCCCCACCAGATGCGCGGCG
>JBNKCL010000032.1:0-45454 GCA_050287725.1 Sedimenticolaceae bacterium | reverse complement strand
GCCGGCCGGAAACACGTCGATTTCGCCCTGCGCTGGTCGCGGAGCGTCGACGACTGGGATATCGGTCTGGCGCATTTCCACGGCACCGCCCGCGACCCGTCGCTGCTTCCCGAACTGAAGGGGACGAAAGTCGTACTGGCCCCCTATTACGAGATCATCGATCAGACCAGTCTCGACCTGCAGGTGACCAAGGAGGCCTGGTTGTGGAAGTTGGAAGCGCTGCGCCGCTCCGGGCAGGGACGCACCTATGCGGCCGCCACCGGCGGGTTTGAATACACCCTCTTCGGCATCGGCGGCGGAGACGGCGATCTCGGCATTCTGATGGAGTATCTGTGGGACGAGCGCGGATCGGACGCGGCCACACCGTTCCAGGACGATCTGTTTCTCGGCCTGCGCTGGAGCGCCAACGACGAACAGAGCACCGAACTGTTGGCGGGGATCGTGCGAGATCGAAACAGTGATGCCGCCCTCTACAACATCGAGGGCAGTCGCCGCCTGGGACAGGCCTGGAAGATCTCGTTGCAGGCGCGTTTCTGGAGTGATTTCCCGAAGAGCGACCCCGCATACACCCTGAGTCGGGACGATTATCTGGAACTGACTTTGCAGCGCTATTTTTAGCGTGCAAACGTTCAGGCGCCGGGAGTCCGCGGTCCCTTGTGTGTCTGTGAGCCTACTCTGTAACGGCGCCGCTGTCGGGTTGCAGGTTGTCCAGGTATTGCTGGCACCAGATCGATCTCCCCAAACTGACCTTGAAGGAAATCGTCGCGATCACGCTGAAAAAGAAAGCAATCCAAAGCATGACATTCAAGTCATCTAGACCCATATTATCTTGGGTTGCATATCCGCCGATTCCGGTGCAGATCGTGAGTAGAGAGAATATCCATAACATCGGTTTTGTTAGCTTGCGGGTTTGCGCTTTTGCGTGGAGCCGCTCCAGTAACGCCTCTCTGATAGGAGGCATGAGCGGCGACAGATCCAGTTGATCGCGGTCCGAAAGTGTCACAATCGTCTTGACGACATCGCCCAGATAGTCGCGGTCGCGCTTCAGGATATATTCGAATTGCTCTTCCGTCAGTTCGGGCTTTTCGCTTTTCAGCAGGCGCATGGCGAAAGCGGTCGGGGTCGCCAAGGCGCCGGCCTGTTCGACCTTGGCCTGAATGTCGGCGAGGCTGGGCTGCTCGTGGACCTCGGCGCCGATATGCAGCGGAGAGCCCTTGAAGGTGAATGCCTCGGTGTTGCTTTTTACCGACATACGGTCGCCGGACAGTATTACGACTTGGGTGCTGCTGATATCGAATTCGTGGCGCTTGATCTTCTGGGATTCACATTCTGACCAGAGCAGTTGTACATGTTCCGGAACAACCTCGCCGGAAAGGCTGGCAAAAGGAACGGCCGTATGGCCGATGATGATCTTATCATCAACAATGAGCAGCAGACCGAGTTCGCCACCGTAGGTGGAGTGATCGGAGAGCAGGGTTCCACCGAACAGCATTTCTCCTCCGACCCCACCCAAGGCTGCGCCCGCAACCAGGCCCGGCAGCTTTTTGAAAAAGCCGCTGCTCTTTTTTTCCACACCCCAGACAATAAAGGCGCTGTAGATCGGTTCCCGGTCGGTCAGGGATTTAAGGATCCGGTCAAGTTTTTCCGACGTCTCTTGCGTCAATTGACGTTGTTCTTCGGCTTTTTTCTGTTCCCGTTCCGCCACCGCTGCTTGATGACAACTCTCGCAGAGTCCGTCGCCGTAACTGCTTTTCAGGACGCTGTATTGCGCGGAGCAGTTCATACATTTCGCCATCGTATTTCTCCTTGTTGATATGTTCCGATGCGATAGCAATGCCGGGCGTAATTCGGCCGAACCTAACGGGTGCTACGGTGTCATGTCGGCGGGTGAAGTCTGGGGCGGCTCCTTGTCAACAGAGGTCTGGAAACGGAACCAGTTCGCAAAATACGGTATCTGAAATACAAAGTGATTTGTTGAACGAATTCGCAGTTTTTTATCTCGGCAGAACCGACCGGTGCCGCTGTAAACCGCCGGGCGTGGGCGTCGACGATAGTGGAGATCGGAACGCTATTGATCCGAATCGCTGTCGTCGTAGCGTCGCAGGATCGGCTCATAGGCGTCGATGCGCCGGTCCCGGAAGAAGGGCCAGATGCGGCGTACCGTCTCGGAACGACCCCGTTCGAGCGTGGCCGTCAGCAACTCCGGCTGTTCCCCCGCCTGCGCGAGGATCTCGCCCTGGGGTCCGCAAACAAAGGAGTTGCCCCAGAAAAGGATGCCGCTGCCGGCGCCCGAAGGGTCGGCCTCGCGTCCGCTGCGGTTACAGACCAAAACCGGCAGACCGTTGGCGACCGCGTGCGCGCGCTGCACCGTGATCCAGGCGTCGCGTTGGCGCGTCTGCTCCGCTGCATCGTCACGCGGGTCCCAGCCGATGGCGGTGGGGTAGAGCAGCAGTTCCGCCCCGGCCAGGGCCATCAAACGCGCCGCCTCCGGGTACCACTGATCCCAGCACACCAGCACCCCGAGCCGGCCCACCGAGGTGTCGATGGGGCGGAATCCCAAATCCCCCGGGGTGAAGTAAAACTTCTCGTAGAAGCCGGGATCGTCCGGGATGTGCATCTTGCGATAACGGCCGGCGAGCGTGCCGTCGGCGTCCAGCACCACGGCGGTGTTGTGATAGAGGCCGGGGGCGCGCCGTTCGAACAGGGAGGCTACGATCACCACCTGGAGCCGTGCCGCCAACGCGGACAGCCGCTCGGTGGTGGGACCGGGGATCGGTTCCGCCAGATCGAAGTGGGCGGGGTCCTCGGTCTGGCAGAAATAGGGGGTGTTGTGCAGTTCCTGCAACAGGATCAGACGCGCGCCCGCAGCGGCGGCCCGCTCGATCTCCTGCTCCATCCGATTCAGATTGGCGGCCGGATCGTTGCCGCAGGCCTGTTGGACCAGGGCGACGGTCAAATTGTCGGATGCGGACATGGTGTTGTTTCCTGCTGCCGGGTCGAAATCGTCGATGCCGTTATTCTAACTCCCCACCCTAACCCTCCCCGCAGGCGGGGAGGGGACGGAATCTTTTCTCCCGTCGGCGGAGACCTCATGACCCCGTTCGTGGGAAGGGGGCAAGATGCCTTCTTCCGTTCGCGGGAGGGGGTTAGACCTGATTGTCCCGTCCACGGGGAAAAACTGGAGAATACCCGGATTGTTCCTCCCCCACTAGTGGGGAAGGCGAGGAGGGGGAGTCTCAAGAATTGCCGCCGGTGTGTAAGGTGAGCGCCTTCGGGAACTGCATGGTGATGCAGTGCAGGCTGCCGTTCTGGTGAACCAGGGGGCGGCAGTCCAGGGGTACGATCTCCCGATCCGGGAAAGCGCGGCCCAGACACTCCACCGCGGCGCCGTCGTTGGCGTCCCCGTACACCGGCAACAGCACTGCTCCGTTGAGGATCAGAAAATTGGCGTATCCTGCCGGCAGACGTGCGCCATCTTCGCCGTATTGCGGTGAAATAGGTGGTAACGGCACCAAACGGTATGGTTCTCCGTCGGCCTGGCGGAAGGCGGCCAGTTCCTCCGCCATGGCCGCCAGTCCGGCGTGATCCGGGTCGTCCGGGTAGGCGGTGGCGTACAGGATGGTGTGGGGGTCGGAGAAGCGGGCCAGGGTGTCGATGTGGCCGTCGGTGTCGTCGCCGCTGAGGTGACCGTGCTCCAGCCAGAGAAAGCGTTGCACTCCGAGATGGTTCGTCAGGAGCTGTTCCACCGCGGCCCGGTCCAGATCGGGGTTGCGGGTGGCGGTGACGATGGAGTGAGAGGTGGCGAGCAACGTCCCCTCGCCGTCGGTCTCGATCGCGCCCCCCTCCAGCACCAGTTCCACCGGTTCGCATTCGGCCTGCCCGAACAGGCCGGCGGCGCAGAGATGGGCGGTAATCCGGTCGTCCAGTGCCGCCTCGTGTTTTCCGCCCCAGCCGTTGAACCGGAAGTCGCACAATCGGGGGCCGGAGTCGGTCAATACCGTCAGGGGGCCGTGGTCGCGCGCCCAGGTGTCGTTGCAGGGGGCGAGCGCCGAGACGATGCGCTCCCGCGGTATTCCCGCCTGTTGCAACAGGGAGAGCACCCGCGTCTCAAGCGTCCGGTCGTGGCAGACGAGCAGCAACGTTTGTCGGGCCGCGATCTGGCGGGCGATCTCGAGATAGAGCGGTTCAACCAGCGGCAGGGCGTCACGCCAATCGGTGGCTGCGTGCGGCCAGGTCAACATCACGGCAGACTGCTCGGACCATTCGGCCGGCAGGCGAAGGAGAGTTCGCGACACGGTTGCTTAGGGGGTTTCGGATTCCGGCGCTGTGCGATGAACCACCGAGGTGATGACGCGGTCGTATTCGAAGTAGACGCTATAGCGGTCGTAATCCCAGCGGGTGATCGGCGGCTTGCCTACGGCCGGCAGTTCCTTCAGGGGTTCGCCGAACTTCTTTTTCACCTGCTCCATGGTCAGGCCGTTGGTCGGTCGGGGGATGCCTTCGGGGCTGTTCGTAGGGTTTTCGTTAATTGCATCCAGCAATAGAACATCTGCGTAGATACCGGTGCTGCCCAGGATCAGGCAGGCGGCCAGCAGCAGTTTCACAATCGACTTCATGACAGATGAACTCCTCTCCCGGTGATTTGCCCAAACTATAGCATTATAACAGCCCTCTGTTCCAAAACGGTCGGCACAAAAAGTGCGACCCGGTTGGTACCTTGATGCCTCGGTTGCCGGTCCGGGATGCCGGGAGAGAGAAAATTTCAAGGTCTTTTTATCCTGAATATGATTAAATGAGATTCCATGTTTAAACCGCTCGAGTTGTTCATCGGTCTGCGTTACACCCGCGCCAAGCGGCGTAACCATTTCATCTCCTTTATATCCGCCACTTCCATGGTCGGTGTGATGCTGGGTGTGGTCGCATTGATCGCGGTGCTCTCCGTGATGAACGGTTTCCATAAAGAAATTCGGGAACGCATTCTCGGCATGGCCTCGCATGTCACCATCTCCGCCTTGGAAGGGGGGTTGACCCAATGGCATGCGGCCATGGATCTGGCCGCGCAGCATCCGGACGTGGTGGGGGCGGCGCCCTATGTCGAGGTTCAGACCATGCTGGTCAACGGGCAGAATGTGGGCGGTGCGTTGATACGCGGCGTTCTTCCCGACCAGGAGCCGAAGGTTTCGGATGTGGGCGCCCATATGAAGATCGGCAGTCTTGACGATCTGGTGCCCGGTGAATTCAGGATTATCCTCGGTAGTGAATTGGCCATGGCCATGGGACTCCGGGTAGGCGACAAGGTAACGGTGCTCACCCCATCCGTCAGTATCACCCCGATCGGAAACATGCCGCGGCTCAAGCGGTTTACGGTGGTGGGGATGTTTGAAGTCGGAATGGGAGAATACGACAGCGGCGTGGCGCTGGTGAATCTTCAGGATGCGGCCAAGCTGCTGCGACTGGGAGATGCGGTAACCGGTGTCCGGCTGAAGCTGGATGATCTTTATAAAGCACAACGGGTTTCGCATGAACTGGCGGAGCAACTGCCGGGCGCATTCCGGATCAGCGATTGGGGTCAGCAACATCGCAATTTTTTCAGCGCCCTGCATACCGAAAAGCGCATGATGGGTTTGATTCTGTTTCTGATCGTGGCGGTGGCGGCTTTTAATATCGTTTCCACTCTGGTGATGGTGGTAACCGACAAGCAGAGCGATATCGCCATTTTGCGTACCCTGGGGGCATCGCCCCGCAGTATCATGTCGATCTTCATCATCCAGGGGGCGACCTTGGGATTCGTCGGAACCTTGCTCGGAATCGTCGGCGGGATTCTGTTGTCTCTGAATCTGGAATCGATCGTCAAATGGATAGAACATCTGTTCGGCGTCACGTTTCTTGACCCGAATATCTACTACATCAGCGAACTGCCTTCCGATCTGCACTGGAATGACGTGGGACTCGTCAGCATCAGCGCCTTCGTGATCACCCTGATCGCCACCCTCTATCCGGCCTGGCGGGCATCCCGGGTGCAACCGGCGGAGGCGTTGCGATATGAGTAATGCGCCGGTATTGCAGTGTCGCGGCCTGGTCCGCACCTTCGACGACGGGGCTTCAAGGGTGGAGGTGCTGAGAGGGGTGGATCTGACCATCCGGGAAGGGGAGCGGGTGGCCGTGGTCGGCAGTTCCGGCTCCGGCAAAAGCACCCTGCTGCACTGCCTGGGCGGGCTGGATGTTCCGACCGCAGGCGAGATACTGATCAATGGATCAAATTTGACCGAAATGGGCGAGGCGGAGCGCGGATTCCTGCGCAATCGCTCCATGGGCTTTGTCTATCAGTTTCATCACCTGTTGCCCGAATTCACGGCCCTGGAGAACGTCGCCATGCCGTTGCTGATCGGGCGCATGGAGGTGGATGCCGCACGGCAACAAGCTTCGGACTTGCTGGAAAAGGTGGGTTTGGCTGACCGGCTTTCCCATAAACCGGCGGAACTGTCCGGCGGCGAGCGGCAGCGCACGGCGATCGCCCGGGCTCTGGTCAATCGGCCGCGCTGTGTATTTGCCGATGAACCCACCGGCAATCTCGACAACAAAACCGCCGAGCAGGTCTATGAGATGATGCTGGAACTGAATCGTGACATCGGGACCAGCTTCATTATCGTCACCCACGACTTTAATCTGGCGGCGCGCATGGACCGGGTACTGCATCTCGAAAACGGCGTACTTTCGACGGCCTGATCACAACCGGACTCACGCCAAGACGCCAAGCACGCAAAGAGAGCAAAAGCATTTTTGCTTGTTTTGTTTGTATCTCGCACGGGTCAGGTTCGGCATGAGTAGCCATGATTACATCCCCGGCATTACCAAGAAGTGGCCGGGGCTGATCGCTAAGGCGCGAATTCAGAATTCTCACTAAGGTGCCAAGCTCTCAAAGAAGAAAGCTTTTCGCTTGGCGTTCTTTGCGTCCTGGCGAGAGTAATATCGGGTCTGCCATTCACTCTTCCAGCACAAAACTTCCCGAATAGGTGAAGGTGTGGCCAAAAACGGGATGGTTTATATCGAAGCGGAGTTCAATGGTTTGCGCATCGAGTCCGCGCTCGACGATGGTCGCCCTGCCCAGTATCAGCCAGTCGGGAATGTGCAGTTTCAGCGGACCCAGATCCCAGCGGTAACCGCGGCTCTCATAGCAGAGCGCGCCGTCCCGTTCCGACATCGCCATGCGAATTCCCAGGTTGTATCGGACATATTCGATAATCTCGTTGCCCTTGCCGTTTTCCATGCGCGAAACAAAACGGAACGGTTCTCTGCCGGGAAAATGAAAGTGGCGTTCCCAGAACAGGGTCGATCGACCCGGGCGGGCGGTATTGATTACCTTCACCGGCAGGTTGCGGCCGCGATAGGGCACCAGGGCGCCGAACAACCGCCCGACCCACATGAACGGTTTAATGATCGTCGCATGATCCACCTCATACATGATCCCGCGGAGTTGCAGATGCGCGACGCCGTCCGCTCGGATGTCATAGTGGCGGCGTACGGCCGGGTGCAATCGTTGCCACTGTTCGCCGAGGGCTTGCCGCATTGCCGCTAACACCGCTGTTTGTCCGTTCATCGTGATCGCTCCTTAGAAAGTCGGTTTGAACACCATAAGCAATACGGTTACCACCATGGCGGCAAAGGCCGGGACACCGAGCAGAAACCAGGCGCGCGCCATGCGCCAGTAAAGGGCCGGAACGGGCTGCCCCTGATCCGCCGCGGTTCGGCTGAGGTCCCGCATCCGGATCTGCAACCAGACCACCGGTAACCAGCATGCCCCGGCCAGCAGATAGAGTCCCATCGAAGTCAGTAACCACGGTGTATCCCATGACCACTGTAAGGAGTGCATCATGGCATAACCGGTGAGGGGCTGGATCAGGATGGTCGGGGTGGTGAACCACCAGTCGGCGTGCACCACCAGGCGATTGGTTTCCGCCATCGCCGCTGTCACCGCGCCCCGGTCGGTGAAGAATTTGTAGAAGGCGCTTCCGAGACCGGTACCGAATAACAGGATGGCGCTGAGGATGTGGATCGATTTGAGGGCCAGATATTCCATCACTCCCGCTCCATGACCAGCATGATCAGAGTGGCTGCGAGCAGCGGCAGATTTTTGCTGACGGGGCCGAACGGCTGTAGCCAGAACTCCGGCAGAAACACGCTGATGATCAGGCTGTAGCCGAGCATGACCGCGATCTGGACATAGATCGCTGCACGCAGCCGAATACGCAACAAGGTGGCCAGACCCAGCAACAGGTCGAGACCCGCGGCGGTGTAGAGCGTGAACGGCGCCATGGCGCCGTCGATGCCGACGCGCGCCAGCAGGGCGTAGCTTTCCTGTACCGGATAGAGACAGGCCGAGGTGACGCCTGCGATGATCCAGACCAGCGCGATGGAGAGGCGCAGGAGCGGACGCAGAAAATAGAGTCCTGCGTACCAACGTTCGGCGGTTGTCGCTATTGTTTCCGTCGAATCTTGCGTCAGCGAGCGGGGTGTAAAACCGAAACGTTCGACACAGGACATAGGATCACCCGTATTGCCCCGTTGCAGCATCTCCACCGCCTCCCGGTCCACCGGGACATCGCCCAGCAAGCCGCCCCATGCGGCCATTTTCAGCGCAAAGGGGTAGGGCACGAATAGCGGTCGCAACTTCCCGAGACCGAGCCGTTGTCGCTGTCGAGCCAGCAGATCCAGCAGAGTGACGGGTTCGGCGCCGGGCAGATCGATTCGACCACGAATCGGCGGTTCACTTTCCACACACAGCATTACGGCATGCACCAGATCATCCACGTGAATCGGCTGTACCGGTTGCCGGCCGTCGCCCACCAGCGGCGTAAACGGCAACGCGGCGAGGGCGCGAAACAGCGCCATACTGCGCGCCCCAGGTCCGTAGACGATGGAAGGACGAAGGATTGCGCCGGCCAGCGGCAGGCCTGCCAGACAGTCATCGGCGGCCCGTTTGCTCAGGTGATAGCGGCTTTGCGCCGTTGCGTCCGCCCCCAGTGCGGAGATCTGAATCACCCGCCGGACACCGCGATCCACGGCCGCCCGGAACAGCGCGCTGGGCGCATCCCGATGCAGGGCATCGAAACTCTGGTCGCCGGTTTCGCGGAGAATTCCCACTGCGTTGATCACCGCATCGATCCCCGACAGCCGCGGCCGCCACACCCTTGCCCGCGTATCCCGACGGAAATCGCAGGCGATATAGGTGGGGCCGCGAAAGTAACGTTCGGCGCGCTGAGGCTCACGGACACAGGCGGTGACGCGATGCCCGCGTGCCTGCAGCGCTCGCATCAGATGCGAACCGATAAAACCGCTGGCGCCGGTGATGAGGATGTTCACGTTACACCTCTACCCCATTGCCCGGCGCCGCCTGCGCGCTCTCGGCTTCCTGTGCCCGGCGGCTGAAGTTCAGTAAGATCTTACCGACGATCGCCAATCCGATGAATTGACCCAGCAGCGAATGCAGCAGTACATCGCGCAGCTCTGCAGCAAATGCAACCGGATAAAGAGATTTACTGTTACTGAACAGCAAAACCACCAACAGCGGCGAAATCAGAAGCATCAGCCGCGTAAAGGTGTTCCAGAAAGCGGCGCGGGTCTCACCGCGGCACAATTCACACAGAAACATACCCAGAACAGGACGGAGCAGCAGCAATACCGCGATGCTGATGCCGAGACTGGTTGCGATTTCGACCAGAAGATAGAGAGTGGCATCGTCCATAGTGTTCTCCTTAATAATCAGTAATTACAGAAACAACAGAAATTACTCGGCAAATTTTTTTACTTCCTGGCTAGCAATCCCTGTACCTTGGAGCCCATTTTTATCAGTTTCGTCAGAGTCTTACGGTCGATACGCTTCATTTGCTCAAACCATCCGGTAAGTTGTTCGACGAAATCCAGGGTGTTCGCGATGCGAGTCTTGATCTCCGGAGCGGTCTGCGTGTCGCCCTCACTCTCCAATACGCACTCGCGCAGGATGGTCAGAGTCGGGTCCAGCTCGCGCCGCTTGCGCTCTTCAAGAATCACCATAAAGATGTCCCAGACATCCTTGTGCGATTCGAAGTAATCGCGCCGATCGCCCATCTCATGCACCACTTTCACCAGTCCCCAGCTCTGTAGCTCTTTCAGGCTGGTGCTGACGTTGGAGCGGGCGACCCCCAGGGTGTCGCTGATCGATTCGGCGTTCAGCGGTTCCAGCGAGAGATAGAGCAGGGCGTGGATCTGCGCCACGGTGCGATTCACCCCCCAACGGGTACCCATCTCACCCCAGTGCAGGATGAACTTCTGTTGCGTCGAGGTCAGTTTCATTTAAATTTCTCCAATTTCTGTTATTACAGAAATTAGTGCAGTAATCCAGTGTTGTCAAGATGGGATGCAGGACGGGGAAAATTCAGCCGCCGCGCCACCGTGTCAGGCACGGGCAGCGATCGGACGGTTACTTTACTCGGAGGGGCGTTTCCCGGTTGCGGTGCGCTGTGCCCGTTTGCGCAGTTGACAGATTACATGCCAGCGCCAGAAGCCGCGCATGGCGATATAGCCGAGTACCGCTGCGATGACGGCGCAGATCAGACTGCCGAGGTAGAGCGGTTCCCAGATCTCAGCCACGCTTTGGCTGAACCACTGCCAGGAGAGTTCGAACTGGACCTGTTGGGTCGGTTTGCCGAGGATCCAGGTGCCCACCAGATAGTTGAAGTAGAACATCGGCGGCATGGTGATGGGGTTGGTGATCCATACCAGCGCCACCGAGATCGGCAGATTGACCCGCGCCGGAATCGCAGTGGCGGCGGCTGCCACCATCTGGAACGGGATCGGGATAAAGGCCCAAAACAGCCCCACCGCGAACGCCCCGGAGACCGAGCGGCGGTTCAGATGCCAAAGGTTGGGATCATGCAGGAGTTTCCCGAAGATCTGCAGGTGTTTGTGGTTGCGTATTTTGTCGCGATCGGGGGTAAAGCGTTTGATCAGGCGTTTCGGCATGGGCTATGGTGCATAAACAATATTGCAGTAAATAACAACACTGCGCGATAGTGTAGCCGCTTGCGCCTCTGCGGGATAGGAGGTTTTTATGACATTGGACGGTATGGCCGTTTTTTCATAAAACAGGCGAATGGAAGGCCGGGAATCCGCAGCGAAGAGGCGATCCGGCGGATTTTGACGGAAGGGAGTCTCGCTGGTTTGGTTACAGGGACGTTGTTCTTTGTTGCCGGGGTGATGCTGCTGCAATGGCAGTCACAGTTACCGGCCACCGGTTGGCTGCTTCTGCTGCCGGTTTTACTGGCCGCGTTGCGGTTGCTCCCGGTCCTGCGTCCGGCGCTGTTCCTGGCGCTCGGGTTTCTTTGGGCGCTGCTGTATGCCCACTGGCAGCTTGCCGCCGGACTGGCGCCGGAACTGGATGGGGTCGATCTGCAGGTGGACGGGGTGATCGCCTCGTTGCCGGAAGATCGGGGGCCGCAGGTTCGATTCGAATTCCGTGTCGACCGGCTGTTGCTGGGGGATCGACCGCAACCGTCACCGGGATGGATACGGCTGAGTTGGTACGGGGACACCCCGAAGTTGTGGGTGGGCGAGCGCTGGCGATTCACGGTTCGCTTGAAACGGCGGCATGGCTTCGCCAATCCCGGTGGTTTCGACTTTGAAGGGTGGTTGTTCCGGCAGGGGATCGCTGCCACCGGCTATGTGCGGACCCCCGGCGGGAACCGGCGGCTGGCGGCGAACGCGCCGGGCTTCTCGCTACAGCGGTGGCGCCAGAGAATCCGAAACCGGATTCGCTCCCTGTTACCCGGACCGGCCGCAGGCCTGATCACGGCGCTTACCATCGGTGACCGCAGCGAGGTGGATCGGCACTACTGGGAACTGTTCGCCGCCACCGGAACCAGCCATCTGTTTGCCATCTCCGGCCTGCATATCGGGATCGTGGCGGGTTTGATCTATTTCCTGGGGGCATGGCTCTGGCGCCGGTCGGCCCGTTTGACGCTGCTTCTGCCGGCGTCACAGGCCGCGGCGATCGGGGCGTTGGCGGCCGCAACCCTCTATGCCGCACTGGCCGGATTCGCGGTGCCGGCGCAGCGCGCCCTGATCATGCTGGCGGTGCTGTTCGGCGCACAACTGCTGCGGCGGAATCCGCAGCCGGGACGCACCTTTGCCCTGGCGCTGTTGCTGGTGGTGCTGTTCGATCCTTTTGCGGTGCTGGGGACCGGGTTTTGGCTGTCCTTCGGGGCGGTGGCCGTAATCCTTTACGGCATGACGGGACGGCTGCGGGGGGAGGGGTGGTTCTGGAAATGGGGTCGGGTGCAGTGGCTGGTGACGGTGGCATTGATTCCGCTCCTGATGATCTGGCGGCTTCCGGTTTCGCTGGTGGCGCCGCTGGTGAATCTGGTGGCGGTGCCGCTGTTTAGCCTGATCCTGGTGCCGCTGTCGCTGCTTGCGGTGCTGGCGTGCCAGATCTCCGATCTCTTCGCGCCGCTTCTGGAGCTGGCGGGTTGGTTGCTGCTGCATTGTGTCGGGTTGCTGGAGCGGCTGGCGGCGTTTCCGATGATCTCCGGGGTGCATCCCTCGCCACCCGTCTGGAGCTGGATCGCCGCAGCGGCGGGGGTGTTGCTCCTGCTGCTGCCGCGCGGGGCGCCGGCACGCGCGGTGGGGCTGCTGTTTCTGGCGCCGGTGTTGCTGCTTCGTCCGCCGGTACCGGCGCCGGGAACCGTTTGGTTTACCGTATTGGATGTGGGCGACGGTCTGGCGTCGGTGATCCGAACCGCGAATCACACCGTGGTGTTCGATACCGGCCCCCGCTATTCCGACCGGTTCGATGCGGGTTCCGCCGTGGTGGTTCCGTTTCTTCAGGAGCAAGGGATCGGGAAAGTGGATCTCCTGATCCTCAGCAACGGGGATATGGATCATCAGGGTGGGGCGGCAGCGCTCGTGAAACGGTTCGAGCCGCGGTCGGTGGTGAGCGGAGAGCCGGATCGCATCCGGACCGCAGCCGCCGGCCGGTGCCGTGCGGGCGATGCCTGGCGCTGGGACGGGGTGCGGTTCGAGATCCTGCACCCCGCCGGCATATCCGACTGGCACGGCAATAACGCCTCCTGCGTGTTGCGGGTGTCCAACGACGTCGGGAGCGTCCTGATTACCGGGGATATCGAAAGCAAGGCGGAGGCGGATCTGGTGGCGTACCGGCGGGCCGCATTGGCGGCGGACGTAGTGGTGGTCCCGCATCACGGCAGCGCCTCTTCCTCCTCCACGAAGTTTGTTGCGGCGGTGCACCCTGTCTATGCCTTGATCTCCTCCGGATACCGCAGCCGTTATGGGTTTCCGCATCCGAAGGTGCTGACAAGGTGGCGGCAGGCGGGCGCCCGGACGTTCACGACCGCCGAGGACGGTGCCCTGGAACTGCGGCTGGAAGAGGATGGCGAGATTGCGCCGCCGCGACGCTACCGAAGGTCGCCGCAGCACCGGTATTGGAACGACCTAAGCGTGACGCGGTGACGATTGGCGTTGCGACGGCCTTTTGGGAACCCTGTTGGATACAGTATCATAGCGGACAATTACGGCGCGCCGTTGGCGAGACTTTTTCCGGAGGAACCCCGATTATGTTTGAACTGGTGAAGGCCGGCGGCTGGATCATGTTGCCGATTATTCTTTGTTCGATCGCGGCGATGGCGATTGTGATCGAACGGCTCTGGGCGCTACGCCAACGACGCGTGGTACCGCCGAATCTGCTGTCGCAGATCTGGCAACTGTATCGTAATCAAAAGCTTACGCCCGGCCATATCACGACCATCCGGGAGGGTTCTCCGTTGGGACGCATCCTGGCCGCCGGTCTCATCAACCGCACCCATTCGCGTGACGTGATGAAAGAGGCGATCGAAGACGTCGGGCGCCAGGTGGTGCATGACCTGGAGCGCTATCTCAACACCCTGGGGACCATCGCCTCCATCTCTCCGTTGCTGGGTCTGCTGGGTACCGTACTCGGTATGATCAATGTGTTCGCCGCCATCGTCTCGGTGGGGGTCGGCAATCCCGGGGTGCTGGCCAGCGGCATCTCGCAGGCGTTGCTGACCACCGCGGCGGGGCTGTCGGTGGCCATCCCCGCGCTCATGTTCCATCGTTATTTCAGCGGTAAGGTGGAGAAGCTGGTGGTGGCGATGGAGGAAGAGGCGCTGAAGATGGTGGAGGTGATGCAGGGCGCACGCGAACAGGAAGGGGGAGAGTAACTTGAACCTGCGCCCCAACCGCAAGGAACTGCCGGACATCAATCTGACGCCGCTGATCGACGTAGTGTTCCTGTTGCTGATCTTTTTCATGGTTTCCACCACCTTCGATCGTGTGAGCAAGATCAAAGTGGAGTTGCCGCAGGCTTCTGCCGAGGCGCAGGAGGAGAAGAAGCAGGAGAAACTGGATATCACGGTGGACATCCAGGGCCGCTTTTATGTCGATCAACAGGAGGTGATCAACACCGACATCGAGACGCTGAAACGGGCCATCGAAAAGGCGGCCGCCGGACGGCAGGATCTTCCGGTGTCCATCACGGCGGACGCGAAAGCCCCCTATCAGGCGGTGATTACGGTAATGGACGCCGCCAGTCAGCTCGGGTTCGTCAACATGTCCTTTCCTACCAGGCAACCTGTCGCCGAACAGTGAAACGACTGGAGCAGTATTGGTGGGATCGTAATGGGATTGCGTTCCTGCTGATGCCGCTTTCCTGGGTGTTCTGCCTGGTGGTCGGAATCCGGCGCCTGGCGTATCGGATCGGCCTGCTTCGTTCCACCCGCCTGCCGTTGCCGGTGATCGTGGTGGGAAACATCACGGTGGGCGGATCGGGCAAGACGCCCCTGGTAATCTGGCTCGCCCGCTATCTGCAAGAGCAGGGGCTGCATCCGGGAATCATATCCCGTGGCTACGGCGGCAATGCCCGCAAATGGCCGCAACAGGTACTTCCGGGCAGCGATCCGGCAACCGTGGGGGACGAGGCGGTCATGATCGCACGTCGCACCGGCTGTCCGGTGTGTGTGGGGCCGGATCGGGTGGCGGCCGGATCGGCGCTCGCGCAGCACAGTAACTGCGATATCATCATCTCCGATGACGGCTTGCAGCATTATGCCCTGCAACGCGACATCGAGATCGCCGTGGTGGACGGGGTGCGCGAACTGGGGAATCGATTCTGTCTCCCGGCCGGACCGTTGCGCGAGCGCCCGAGTCGTCTCGCCAGGGTCGATATGGTGGTGGCCAACGGGATCGGCGGGCGGCGGCAGTTCTCCATGCGGCTGCGGCAGAACCAGGTGATCAATCTGCTGGATCCCGAAAAGACCCGGAAGATCACCGAGTTCGTGGCTGGCGAGCCGGTGCATGCGGTGGCCGGCATCGGCAACCCGGAGCGTTTTTTTTCCCAGCTCGAAGGGATGGGAATCAAATTGATTCGGCACCCGTTTCCGGATCACCATCCGTTTAGCGCGGGGGATATTACACCGGGCGACGGACGCGCGGTGCTGATGACCGAGAAGGATGCAATCAAATGCCGTCGGTTCGCCCGACCGGAACAGTGGTACATACCGGTAACGGCTGAACTGGATCAAGCATTCGCCCATCGTCTGGGCGTACTGGTAAGGGGTGTTATTAATGGATAAAAAGCTACTGGATGTACTGGTTTGCCCTGTTTGTAAGGGGAAACTGATCTATCTGAAAGAGTCCCAGGAACTGGTTTGCCGGGGCGACCGGCTGGCCTATTCGATCCAGGACGGCATTCCCGTCATGCTGGAGGAAGAGGCGCGGGAACTGGCCGCGGACGAAGAGGTTCCTAAAAGTTGAGAGATGAACCGCAGTCTCTCCCCCGAGGCGCCAGGCACGCCTTGGCGTTCTTTGCGTCTTAGCGAGCGTCGTATTCAGTAATTCCTTTAGGAGAATCGATGGATTTCAAGGTGGTGATTCCGGCGCGCTACGCCTCCAGCCGCTTGCCCGGCAAGCCGCTGCGGGAGATCGCCGGTAAACCGATGATCCAGCACGTCTACGAACGCGGCTGCGCCAGTGGCGCGGGCGAGGTGGTGATCGCCACCGATGAGCAACAAATCATGGATCGGGCGACCGAATTCGAAGCGCCGGTATATCTGACGGCCTCGACCCATCGCAGCGGGACCGAACGCATCGCGGAGGTGGCGGAACGGTTGGGGTGGTCTGACGACACCATCGTAGTCAATCTGCAGGGGGATGAACCCACCATGCCGCCCGCCTTGATCCGGCAGGTGGCCGCGGATATGGAACGCCATCCGCGGGCCGGGGTTACCACCCTTAGCACCCCCATCGACGACCGTGCGATCCTGTTCGATCCCCATGTGGTCAAGGTGGTGCTGGATGCCGAGGGTTACGCCCTTTACTTCAGTCGTGCCCCGATCCCCTGGCATCGCGACGAATTTCTGCAAGACGACCGGCCGCTGCCCTCCGGGGTCGGATTTCAACGCCATATCGGACTCTACGCCTACCGGGTCGGTTACCTGAAACAGTACGTCGGTTGGGAGGTGGCGCCCATCGAACAGGCCGAGTCGCTGGAGCAGCTGCGGGTGCTGTGGCACGGCGGTGCGATCCATGTCAGCGAGGCGTCGGAGATCCCCGGACACGGAGTGGACACCGAGACGGACCTGGCGGCGGTCCGGAAACAGTTGGAAGAAGGTGCGGATTGATTCGCGTACTGTTCGTCTGCATGGGCAATATCTGCCGTTCACCCACCGCCCATGGGGTGTTCGAATCCCTGGTGCAACGTTCGGGGCTGGCGCATCGCATTGCGGTGGATTCCGCAGGCACCCATGCCTATCACGTGGGAGAACCGCCCGACACCCGTTCGCAAGAGGTCGCCAAGGGGCGAGGCGTGGATCTGAGCGGCCAGCGCGCCCGCAGGGTGCAGCCGGACGATTTCCTGCAGTTCGATTACCTGTTGGCCATGGATCGGGATAACTACCGGGAGTTACAGCGGATCTGCCCCCCGGGCCTGGAGAACAAGCTGCGGCTGTTCATGGAGTTTGCGCCGGAATGCGGGGTGCAGGAGGTGCCGGATCCCTACTACGGCGGCAGCGGCGGTTTCGAGCGGGTGTTCCGGATGGTGGAAGAGGCGGCCGACGGCCTGCTGGAGACGCTGCGGAAGGATTTGAACTGATCCGGCGGTTTGCATCCTGCGGGCGGCGCGGCGCGCACCCGATTCCAGAAGATGTTTGACGCACCGGTCCCGATCCCTCCCGGATGCGGGAGAGATCGGTTCCGGTCCGTTTTACTCTTTGTCGCCGGGGGCCGAGGGAGACGGTTCCGGTTTCGTTACCTCAGGGGCCGCGGATTCACGCGGCGCTGCCGGTGTCACGACCGGCGAAGGGTCCCGTTTCGGCATTTCCGGAGGAGTGAAGTCACTTCTCGGAGGCACCGGCGTTACCATCGGCGAAGGGTCCCGTCTCGGAACCTCCGGCGTGACGGTCTCGCGCGGAGGTATGGGCGCCGGGGACGGCGATGGCATCGGCGCCGGGTTGGTTGCCGGCGGAACCGTGGATTCCCGACGCGGTTCCGATTCCGTGGCCCGGGGAGCAGCCGGTCGTTCCGGTACCACCGGAGCGCGTTCCTCGCGCGCGTTGACCGTGGGCTGGTTTGCCGCCGGAGCGATCGGGGCCGGACGTTCCCGGTGCATATCGGGAGCGTCCGAGGCGGATGCCTGGGGTCGAACCGGCTGCGGCGAAACGCTTTCCGTTCTCGGGGTCACGGGTGGAACCAGCGACGGCGTCGTCGGTTGCGGACGCGGTGCCGGTGCTGCCGGTGGGGTCGGCGCCGTCTCCCGCTGAGCCGGTTGAACCGGAACAGGGGCGGGAGATACGGGGCCGGCGGGTTTGTTTTCCAGCGTCACGGAAGCATCCGAACCGGTTTTCGGTTTTTCGGCGTTGGCTTCGGCGCGCGTTTCCACCTGGGTCAGCCGAGCGGGTTTCTCCGGTGTTTCAGTGGAGTGGGATTCCTGTCCGGCGGTTGCTTGCGCATCCCGGTTTGCGGCGACCTTTTCCTGGGATTGACGCCGCCGGCGACCGCCCCGACGTCCACGGCGACGGGACCCGGAACCTTGCCGATCCTGTTTCTGCTCATCATTTTGCGCTTCGTTTGCGTCGGCGGTCGCCGGTTGGTCCTTTTTGACCTGTGCGTCCGCGGCTTCGGGTTGTTTCGGCGCGGCCGGTTTGGGGCTTTCCGCTTTTCGCTCCGGTTGGTTGCCCTTTTTGGGCGGACGCTGCGCGGAACGGGCTGCGGGCTGACTCCGTCGGTTGTCCTCGGAAGCGGAGCGCTGACGTTCGTTCCGGCCGGACCGGCCGCTCTGTTGGGGGCGCTCTTTTCGCTGCTGCCGTTCCGGTTCGGCCGGCGCAGGGGCGGCTGTTTCGGTACCCCCGAACAGACCCTTCAACATCCGGCTGAGAAAGCCCGGCTTGGAGACGGGTTCCTCTTCCGTGCTTGTGCGCGGCTCCGGTGCGGGGGCGGTGGGTGCGATTCTGCGAACCGCCGGCTCCTCGTTCTTGCTCTCTTTCTGCCGGCCGCTTTCCTGCGCTTCGCTCTCCGGTTCCACCACCATGCGATAACTGGAGATCTCCTCTTTGCCCTTCGGCAGATCCTGGCTGCGCAGCCGTTCGATCTGGTAGTTGGGGGTCTCCAGATGAATGTTCGGGATCAGCATTACGCTTACCGACTGGCGCCGCTCGATGTCGTAGATCGCCTGCCGTTTCTCATTGAGCAGGAAGGTGGCCACCTCCACCGGCAGTTGCGCGACGATACGGGCGGTGTTTTCCTTCATCGCCTCTTCCTCCACGATGCGCAGCACCGAGAGGGCCAGCGACTCAACGCCGCGGACGTAACCGTGACCGTTGCAGCGGGGGCAGACATGCTGGCTCGATTCGCCCAGCGAAGGCCGCAGGCGCTGGCGCGACAGTTCCAACAGGCCGAAACGGGAGATACGCCCGATCTGGACCCGCGCCCGATCCTGCTTCATCGCGTCTTTCAGGCGGTTCTCCACCTCCCGCTGGTTGCGGGTGGGGGTCATATCGATGAAGTCGATCACGAACAGCCCGCCCATGTCCCGCAGGCGTAGCTGACGGGCGACCTCGTCCGCCGCCTCCAGGTTGGTGTTGAGGGCGGTCTCCTCGATATCGGCCCCCTTGGTGGCGCGCGCCGAGTTGATGTCGATGGAGGTCAGCGCCTCGGAGTGGTCGATCACGATGGAGCCGCCGGAGGGCAGCCGGACCTCACGCTGGAAGGCCGATTCGATCTGGCTCTCGATCTGGTAGCGGGTGAAAAGCGGGATCTCTTCCGTATAGTGGCGGATCTTGCGCAGGTATTGCGGCATCACCTGCTGGATGAATTCGCACGCCTCCTTGTGTACCTCCGGGTGATCGATGAGGATTTCACCGATATCCGCCCGCAGGTAGTCCCGGATCGAGCGAATGATGACGTTGCTTTCCTGGTAGATCAGAAACGGGGCGGAGCGGTCTTGGGCGGAGGTTTCGATCGCCTGCCAGAGCTGCAACAGGTAGTCCAGATCCCACTGCAATTCCTCTTCGCTTTTGCCGACCCCGGCCGTCCGGACGATCAACCCCATGCCGTCCTCGATGGAGAGATTGCTCATCGCTTCCCGCAGATCGCTGCGATCCTGTCCTTCGATGCGGCGGGAGACCCCGCCGGCCCGCGGATTGTTCGGCATCAACACCAGGTAGCGGCCGGCCAGAGAGATAAAAGTGGTCAGTGCGGCCCCTTTGTTGCCGCGTTCCTCTTTCTCGATCTGGACGATCAGCTCCTGGCCTTCGCGAATCGCCTCCTTGATGCTGGCGCGGCCGCCGCCTTGCAGCGCCTCTTCCGTGAAGTAGCTGCGGGAGATTTCTTTCAGGGGCAGGAATCCGTGGCGGTCGGCGCCGTAATCCACAAACGCAGCCTCCAGGCTCGGTTCCACCCGAGTCACTTTGCCTTTATAGATGTTGGCTTTTTTCTGCTCCCGGCCGGGAGTCTCGATGTCCAGATTGAAGAGTTTTTGGCCATCAACGATGGCCACCCGCAACTCTTCCGGCTGAGTTGCGTTGATCAGCATGCGTTTCATGTTGTAATAATCCTTTGGCACACCACTTCCGTCTGACGCCCGGCAATCCTTCCATCCGCATAGCAGGAAGATTCGCCGGCGATCAGCGGACTCCACTCAAAGGCGTGGGGACCGGGGCGCCTGAACCGAACTGCCGGAATACTCTACAGGTCTCATCAGCAGCTAAGGTTCCGGATTCACTGGGAATCCGTTTGGTTACGCCGGTCCGCAAACATCGAGCGGGTGCGCAGTTATTCTCAATTCAATTTCCGTCACAGGACGGAAAACCCTTGTTTGCCGTGTCGGAATCGCGGGGCGCTGAGGCGTTATGGGCCGCGCTGTTCCCGAGTCATCCGATACGGCGGGCATTTCCCGAAGGTGGATGCCCTGTATTCGTCGCGCAACCTGTCTTTTTCCGACCGTTTTTATCGCGACAGGTTCTTGGCCGCCGGAACCGAACCCGAGGGTGGTCCAGGAGACAATATCACCGGGAAACTATAACAGTGTTGTGCTGGGGCATCAAACGAAATGGACTGGTATCATATTTAAATGTCAGAAGTTAAACAGAATTCCCCCAAGGTACGGCAGGTTGTTGTGGAGGCCGGCTATGCCGGGCAACGGATCGATAATTTCCTGCTCAGCCTGCTGAAGGGGGTACCCAGGAGCTATGTCTACCGCATCCTGCGGCGCGGTGAGGTACGCCTGAACAAGGGGCGGGTTGCTGCCAGCCAGCGGTTACAGGAGGGGGACGTGATTCGGGTTCCACCGGTTCGGGTTGCGGAGCGCGAGACTCCTCCGGATCCGGGGACCCGGGTGCTGGCGCGGCTGGACCAGGCGATCCTCTATGAGGACAAACGGCTGCTGGTACTGAACAAACCGTCCGGGATCGCGGTCCACGGCGGCAGCGGCGTGCAGCACGGTGTGATCGAGGCGTTGCGGGTGCTGCGGCCGGAGGAACGGCAATTGGAGCTGGTGCATCGGCTGGATCGGGACACCTCGGGCTGTCTCCTCATCGCCAAGCGGCGCAGTGCCTTGCGCACCCTGCACGAACTGCTGCGCGGCGACGGGGTGGAGAAACGCTATCTGGCGCTGGTGGCGGGGCGCTGGGAACAGGAGCGGGAGACGGTGAAGGCGCCGTTGTTGAAGAATACCCTGAAGAGCGGGGAACGCATGGTGCGGGTGGACCGTGAAGGCAAACCGGCCACCACCCGGTTTCGGGTTCTGGAGCGATTTACCGATGCCACCTTGCTGGAGGCGCAGTTACTGACCGGACGCACCCACCAGATCCGGGTGCACCTGGCCCACCTGGGAACGCCGGTGCTGGGGGACGAGAAATACGGTGACGCGGACGCCAACCGCCGCTTCCGGGAACTGGGGCTCCGGCGTCTCTTCCTCCATGCCGAATCACTGGTCATCCATTGGCCGGATGCGGGGGAGGGTACGCAGCGATTCGAGGCGCCGTTGGAGCCTGAGCTGCAACAGTTGCTGGAGCGTCTGCCGAGATGAGCGGACCGTTCACACTGCTGGTGTTCGACTGGGACGGCACGTTGATGGACTCGGAGAGCCGTATCGTCCAGTGCGTCCAGGCTGCCGCGTCCGATCTCGATTTGCCCATCCCGGAGAGAGACGCGGTGCGCAATATTATCGGCCTGGGCTTGAGCGAGGCGGTCACCACCCTGTTTCCCGGCGCGGACGCCCAGTTGGTGGACGCCGTGGTCGCCCGCTATCGGCATCACTTCCTGGGAGGGAACCAGACGCCGTCCCCGTTGTTTCCGGGGGTGGAGGAGACGCTGCACCGGTTGGAACGGGCGGGCTATCTGTTGGCGGTGGCCACCGGCAAAGGGCGTGCCGGCCTGGACCGGGTGCTGCGGGACACCGGCCTGGGGGGACTGTTTCACGCCACCCGCTGTGCCGACGAGGCCTTCTCCAAACCCCATCCGGAGATGCTGCTCCAGCTTATGGACCAGTTGGGAGTGACGCCGAATGAGACCTTGATGATCGGCGATACCGAGTGGGATATGCAGATGGCCCGCAATGCCGGCACCGAGTGCATGGCCGTCTGTTACGGCGCTCATGAGGTGGAGCGGCTGTTGCGACATGAGCCGCTGGATTGCGTCCACAGTATTCCGGAACTTGCCGAAAGGCTACAGGCGTGGGAGAGTGCGGAAATTCCCGCAGTGGAAACAGGCACCATTGAATAATAAACCCCGGGCATTTTCAGCTGACAGAAAGTCACGAGGACAGATATGGACACTAACGAACCGCAGAGCAACACCCAACCGTGGGAACGAAAACTGATTGAAGAGTTGGCGCTTTCTTCGTTAACGGAACGACGGCGGGCGCGTAGATGGGGAATGTTCTTCAAGTTCCTGTATGTTTTGTTGCTGTTAATGCTGATCGGGATGATGTTGCCGAACGATCTCCCGGAGACCGCCGGTCGGCAGCAACCGCATACCGCTTTGGTGAATCTCAGCGGCATCATCATGGATGACTCGGAGGCCAGCGCGGATACCATCATCGCGGGATTGCAGGATGCGTTTGAAAACAGCAACACCAAGGGCGTGATCATCCAGATCAACAGCCCCGGCGGCAGTCCGGTCCAGGCCGGATACATCAATGACGAGATCCGGCGTCTCAAGAAATTGCACCCCGATACGCCGGTTTATGCGGTGGTGCGGGATATCTGTGCCTCCGGCGGTTATTACGTGGCGGTGGCGGCCGACGAGATCTACGTCGACAAGGCCAGCATCGTCGGTTCCATCGGGGTACTGATGGACGGGTTCGGTTTCGTCAATAGCATGGATAAGCTGGGTATGGAACGGCGCTTGTTGACTGCCGGCAAACACAAGGGAATCATGGATCCGTTTTCTCCCATGACCGAGTTCGACCAACAGTATGTGCAGAAGCTGCTGGATCAGATGCACCAGCAGTTCATCCAGGTGGTGAAGCAGGGAAGGGGAGACCGGTTGAAGGGAGACGACCAACTGTTCAGCGGCCTGTTCTGGACCGGCGAGGAGAGCGTGAAACTGGGGTTGGCCGACGGCCTGGGCAGCAGCAGTTATGTGGCGCGCGAACTGATCAAGGCGGAAGAGATCGTCGATTACACCCCGAGCGAGGATCTGCTGGAGCGGTTTGCCCGGCAGGTGGGGGCGGAGAGTGCGATCATGTTGGACAAGATCTGGAACAACGCCTCTTTGCCGGCGATTCGCTGATCACAAAAGAACGGAACGCGCCGGATTAAGGCTTCAGTAGCACCCCTTTGGGGTCGCCCGTGCCGGACCTGTCCTGCAGCGGTTTGCAGTAACCGATGGAGCCTAAGCACTTCGCCTGTACCAATGCGGTGTCGGGCGGGCAGCCGTACGGCGGGACCGGTTCTCCGTGATCGCGCTCCATCTCATCGACGCTGCGCAGACAGCAGTCCCGACTTTTCGGGTTGGCCTCGCAGCTTTTCCGCAGGCGCTGGTAGAGATCCTGATTCCCCTCGAACACCGCACCTTGCGGTTGCGGTTCGCACCAGGTCAGCGCTCCCGGACAACGCAGGGTATTCGGGGTTTGACCGGTGGGGCAGCGACCGCCCTCCAGTGCCTCGGAAAAACCGTTCTTCTGCATCAGTTCGACCGAAGCGAAACAACATTTCCCGCCATCTGACTCGCAGCGGGCCTGCAATGCCGCATAATAGGAAGGCGGCGGCGACGGATCTTCAGCGGACTGGGTGGGGGGAGAAAAAACCAGTCCGAACAGAGCGGCAGCGACGATACTGGTCGATTTCATAGGGACGTCTCCTGTCATAAACCGGTGGTAGAAATACCGTTTTCTTACCGCACAGCCTGGCAGACAACGAAAACCGTTACTGACGTCTTACTGGCAACAGCGCAGGAGATCCGCGCTGTTGCCGCTTTTCTCCTCAGCCGCACTT
This sequence comes from Sedimenticolaceae bacterium, assembly GCA_050287725.1. Lineage (GTDB taxonomy): Bacteria > Pseudomonadota > Gammaproteobacteria > Chromatiales > Chromatiaceae > CBFDBF01. Next base: position 21,458 of record JBNKCL010000032.1, on the reverse strand, counting down.
GGACTCGCCGCAGTTGAGGCAGGTGAGGCAGTTGTCCATCTGGATCATCGCCTTGGTGTTGCACTTGTTGCAGAGCTGGGCGCCGGCCGGGAAGTCACTATCGTGTTCCGCATCCTTCATCCTGATGGAGGCTTCGTACTCGGCACGTTTCTGTTCGATCAGTTTGCGCTGATGCTCGTCCGGTCCTTCCTCCTGGATCATGCCGATCATCACCAGATGACAGTGGATAACGTCGCCGATCTCCGCCACCAGCGAGGGCATGAACTTGCCGCCTTTCTTGAAGTAACCGCCGCTGGGATCGAATACCGAGCGCAGCTCTTCCACCAGGAAGGTGACGTCGCCGCCTTTGCGGAATACGGCGGAAACGATACGCGTAAGGGCGACGATCCACTGAAAGTGGTCCATGTTCTTGGAGTTGATGAACACCTCGAACGGCCGGCGCACCTCGTGCGGGGTGCCCTGATTCAGAATAATGTCATTGATGGTGACATACAGGGCATGCTCGCTGAGCGGGGTCTTGATCTTGTAGGTGGAGCCGAACAACATCTCCGGCCGCGCCACGTTCTCGTCCATATGTTCAATGGCGAGTTCTTCGGTCGCGGACCCCTGCTGGGGCTTGTTCTCTTCTTCCTCTTTGGCGACGTTGTAGTCGACGATCTTTTTTTCGATTTTGATAGTCATGGTCTTATTAAGCCTTATCGCTGTATCTCAGAACTTTCCGTAGTAGCCTTCTTTCAGGGCGTCGAACAGATTGGCGGCGGTATGCATCTCACCGTCGTACTCGATCTGTTCGTTGCCCTTCGCTTCGATTACCGTGCCGTCATCCAGAGTGAAACGATAGACGGTGTTCTCCAGGTCTTTCTCCTTCACCAGCACACCCTGGAACGCCTCGGGGTTGAAGCGGAAGGTAGTGCAACCTTTCAGGCCCTGCTCATAGGCGTAGAGATAGATATCCTTGAACTGCTCATAGGGATAATCGGTCGGGACGTTGGCGGTTTTGGAGATGGAGGAGTCGATCCACTTCTGGGCGGCCGCCTGGACGTCCACGTGTTGTTTCGGGGTGATATCGTCCGCCGAGACGAAATAGTCCGGCAGTTGTTGCGCCTCGTCCTCCGAGAACGGCATGGCGTCCTGATTGACCAGGGCGCGGTAGGCTAACAGCTCGAAGCTGAAGACGTCCACCTTCTCCTTGGTTTTGCGGCCGGTGCGGATGATGTTGCGCGAATAGTGGTGCGCGAAGCTCGGCTCGATGCCGTTACTGGCGTTGTTGGCCAGCGACAGCGAAATGGTGCCGGTGGGGGCGATGGAGCTGTGGTGGGTGAAACGGCACCCTTTCTCTTCCAATGCAGCCGCCAGCTTCGGATCCTCTTCCGCCACTCTCTGCATATAGCGGCTGTAACGGGCGAGCAGCACCCGGCCCTTGACCCGATCGCCCACCTGCCAACCGTCCACCGCCATCTCCGGACGCTGGGACAGCATCTCGGTGGTGACCTCGAACTCCTCCTCCATGATCGGGGCGGGGCCTTTTTCGGCGGCCAACTCCAGACCGGTGCGCCAGCCCTCCAGGGCCAGTTCTTTGGTGACCCGCTCGGTGAACTCCAAAGACTCCGGTTCGCCGTACCTCATGCGCATCATGGTCAGGGCGGAACCGAGGCCGAGGTATCCCATACCGTGACGGCGTTTGCGTATGATTTCGTCGCGCTGCTCTTGCAACGGCAGGCCGTTGATCTCCACCACGTTGTCCAGCATGCGGGTGAACACCCGCACCACCTCACGGAACTGTTCCCAGTCGAAGTCCGCTTCGCCGGTGAACGGGTTGCGCACGAAGCGGGTCAGGTTGATGGAGCCCAGCAGGCAGGCCCCGTAGGGCGGCAACGGCTGCTCGCCACAGGGGTTGGTGGCCCGCACGTTCTCGCAGAACCAGTTGTTGTTCATCTCATTGACCTTGTCGATGAGGATGAAACCGGGTTCCGCATAGTCGTAGGTGGAAGACATGATGACGTCCCACAGGCGGCGTGCGCGGATGCTCTTGTAGACCTTGCAGGCCACCTTGCCGGTACCGTTCATCAGGTAGTTGTTCTTGTAGGGCCAGTCGCGCCAGATGACCTGTTCTACGTCACCGATGTCCAGCTGGTCGGTCTCCACCTCTTTCTCGGTGATCGGGAAGGCCAGTTTCCAGTCGGTGTCGTTCTTGACCGCCTCCATGAACTCACGCGTGATCAGCAGCGACAGATTGAACTGCCGCAGCCGGCCCGCCTCGCGCTTGGCGCGGATGAAATCCATCACGTCGGGATGCCCGATGTCGAAGGTGGCCATCTGCGCCCCCCGCCGGTCGCCGGCGGAGGAGACGGTGAAACACATCTTGTCGTAGATATCCATGAAGGAGAGGGGGCCGGAGGTGTAAGCGCCGGCGCCGCTCACATAGGCCCCGCGCGGGCGCAGGGTCGAGAATTCGTACCCGATGCCGCAGCCCGCCTTCAGGGTGAGCCCCGCCTCATGCACCTTCCCCAGGATCTCGTTCATGGAGTCGTGGATGGTGCCGGAGACGGTGCAGTTGATGGTGGAGGTGGCCGGTTTGTGTTTCAGCGCGCCCGCATTGGAGGTGATGCGACCGGCCGGGATGGCGCCGTGCCGCAGTGCCCACAGGAACCGTTCCTCCCATTTCTCCCGTAACTCCGGGGTCGCCTCAATCTTGGCCAGGGCCTTGGCGACCCGGCGATAGGTGGCGTCGAAATCCCGATCCACCGGGGTTCCGTCCTTTGCCTTGAGTCGATATTTGGTGTCCCAGATATCCAGCGAGGCCTCTTGAAACGGAATGTCCGAGACCTTGGAGGGTACGGCTTTGAGATGGGCGCTTTTGGTTGACACTCGTAATCTTCCTTATTCTGCTTATTCTAGCGAATCCGACCCTCTCCCCGGTTTCGGGGTGGGGCGTACGAGCACCCGAAAACACTATGGATCGCTCCCCCGCCCACGAAAGTGGATTCTTCTCTATGATGTTGTGGTTTATTGTTCCGAGAAACACTATATGTTGTGTTTCATGGCAATAGCGTAGGAACTCTTCCGGAACCTGTCAAGGGAAAAAGGGAGTATTAGAGAAATAGAATAAACTGAAAAAACAGAGGGTTATAAAAATACCCGAAAGTGGAATGTAAAAAAATGTGGAATGTGTCTGCTTTTGGGCTTTTTATGGGGCGGCGAGCGTCTCAACAGATCCTCGGGAGCGGATCATCCTCCAGCTCCGGGAGGATTCGCGCGCCGCCCAGGTCGGTTTCCAGGGCCACACGCGGCGCGCCGGCGCGCATTTCGCCGATCAGCGCCGCCTCCTCGCCGTTCGGCAGGGAACGCCACCGGTCGAGGGCCTGCGGGGCGTCCGTTTCCGCCACTACCGCCACCACCCGGCCCTCACAGGCGAGAAACAGAGGGTCATAGCCCAGGATTTCACACACCGAGGAGACCGCTTCCCGGATGGGTATGGCCGGCTGGCGGAGATGCACCTCCAATCCGGTGCCCTGCGCGATCTCATGGGCCACCGTGGCCAGGCCGCCGCGGGTGGGGTCCCGCATGAACCGCAGGCCCGGCAGCTCCCGTAGCGCACGGGTAAAGGGCAGAACCGAGGCGGCGTCGGATTGCAACTCCCCGCGCAACCCGAACTGTTCCCGCGCCAGCATCACCGCGATCCCGTGATCTCCCACCGGTCCGCTCACCAGCAAACGGTCGCCGGGCCGGATACGATCCAGCCCCAAGGGCGGTCCCGGTAACCGGGTTCCGACGCCGGTGGTGGCAAGGTAGAGTCCGCCCCCTTCGCCACGCGGCAGTACTTTGGTGTCGCCGGCCGCCACCACCACCCCCGCCTCGGACGCGGTCCGGGCGATGCTGGCCACGATGCGCTCCAGCAGCGCGATCTCCAGTCCCTCTTCGATGAAGGCGTTGAGACTCAGATAACGGGGCAGGGCGCCGGCCACCGCCAGATCGTTGCAGGTGCCGTGGACCGCCAGGGCGCCGATATCGCCGCCCGGAAATTCCAGCGGTTGCACGATGAAACCGTCGGTGGTGAACATTACCTCGCCCTCCGGTAACGCCAGCGGAACCGCATCCGCCTGGGTGTTCAGGGCCGGATTGGCGAGCTGGCGGGCGAAGATCTCCTCGATCAACTCCCGCATGAAACGGCCGCCGTTACCGTGGGCGAGGGTGATGTGGGTGTCTTGCATGGTCATGGTTCAAAAACATTGTTTTTCTCAAGCACGTGCCTTGGAGTGCCGGACACCGCCCGCCCACCAGATGCGACAGGCGCCTTCGTCCGACACCATACAGGGACCCACCGGGGTGCGCGGGGTGCAGGCGCTTCCATACAGGGCGCACTGGTCGGGATAGAGCCGTCCCAGCACCACCCGGGCACAGTCGCAACCGGCCGGCATCTCGCCGCTGCGGCGACGTTCCCGGGCGGCGTAATCGGGAAAGCGCTCGGACGCATCGTGATTGCGATAAGCGGTTCGGATTCCGTACCCGGACTCGGGAATGGTACCGATGCCGCGCCAGTTGGCGTCCCGGATCTCGAAGGCGGCGGCAAGATTGGCCTGGGCGGTGGGATTCCCGGCCGGGCGCACCACCTCGGGGTAGCAGTTATCCAGGAAGGCGCGTCCTTCGCAGCGCTGTCGCAGGACCGAATAGAAGGCGGCCAGCAGACTCTCGGGGGTGAAACCGGCCACCGCGGTGGGGATGGCGTGTTTCTCCGCCACGAAGCGCCATTCGTCGGAACCCATCACCGCGGAGACGTGTCCCGGCGCCACCAGGGCGTCAAAGCCTGGTTGTTCCGATTCCAGCAGCAGGGCCACCGCCGGCCAGGTGCGGCGTCCGGAGAGAAGGATAGAGAGGTTGTCCGGTATCCCCTCCAGCAGCATGGCCGCGGTGGGGGCGGTGGTGGTTTCGAAGCCGGCGGCGAAGAACACCACCGGGCGATCCGGGTTCTCGCGGGCGATCTGCCGGGCGTCCAAAGGGGAGGCGACGGGACGGATATCCGCCCCCGCTCCGCGCGCCTGTTCCAGGGTCCGGATCTCGCCCCGGGGTACATTCACGGGCACCCGCAACAGATCGCCATAGGCCACCAGGGTCAGTTGTTCCCGCAGCGCGAGCTGGATCGCCTGGTAGATATCCTCTTCGGGGCAGATACAGACCGGGCAACCGGGCCCCGGTATCAGTTCGACGGCGTCGGGCAGGGCGCCGCGCAGCCCCGCCATGGTAATGGAGCGTTCGTGGCCGCCGCAGACATTCATGATCCGCACCCGCTCCGGCAGCGGGAGGGCGCGGATGCGGTCAAGCCACGCGTGCGCGGAATCGGTCACCTTCGCGTCGCCTGCCTAAACGTGTGTGTGATGATGATGGCGGTGTTCCGCCGGATGTTTTTCGCGCGCGCGTTGCGCCGCCACCTGCGTCCGCAGCCAGGTCAGCCACTGTTCCAGCCCGTCACCGCTCTTCGCCGACAGGGTCTGAACCGGGGCGTCGCTGGCCAGCGCCTGCATCGCCGCCACCGCCCGTTCCGGTTGGAACTCCTCCAGGTGAGGCAGCAGGTCGGTCTTGGTGATCAGGACCAGATCGGCGGCGCGGAACATCACCGGATACTTGGCCGGTTTGTCGTCCCCCTCGGTCACTGAGAGCAGCGCCACGTTGCAGTGCTGCCCCAGATCGAAGTTGGCGGGACAGACCAGGTTTCCGACATTTTCGATGAACAGGATATCGAGCGGCTCCAGTTCGAGCTGGTGCAGCGCCCGGTGGATCATGTGGGCATCCAGGTGACAGGCGGTGCCGGTGTTGATCTGGATCGCCTGTACCCCGCGGGCGCGGATGCGTTCGGCGTCGTTTTCGGTTTCCAGGTCACCCTCGATCACGCCGATCCGCAGTTCCTCGGCCAGAGACGTGATGGTGGCCTCCAGCAGCCGGGTCTTGCCGCTGCCGGGGGAGGACATCAGGTTGACGGCGAACACCCCGTGGCTGTCGAAATGTTGCCGGTTATGCGCCGCCTGATGGTCGTTTTCGCTGAGCAGGTTTTCCAGCACCGAGATGGTTTGTCGGCCGTCTTCGGTTTTCGCGAGCGGACCCTCCTCCAGCAGGTGCCGGTTGGCGTCGGTTACGTTGCAGCCGCAGGTGTCACACATGATCACTCCAAGTGGTTTGCCGTATTTATGATGGATCCTGTCCGGTTTCCCGTTCCCCGGCCTGTTCCAATTCCAGACTGGCCAGCAGCAGTTCGTCCCCGCTCACCAGGCGGGTACGATAATCACCGCAGGCACCGCACAACAGTCGGTTCGGGGTGGCGTCGCTCTCCAATTGACAACGGCTGCAGAGAACCCGCACCGGCTGTGCTTCGATGCACAATGCCGCGCCCTCGGCCACCGTACCGGCGGCGGCGAACGGAAAGGCGTCCACCAGCAGTTCCGGTTCCACTCCGGAAAGCGGACCGATCCGGAGAGTGATGGTGGTCACCCGCCGCGCCCGTTCCCGCCGGGCGATCCCCTCCACCTGTTGGATCAGTGAGTGGCAGAGGGAGAGTTCATGCATGGTCGGCGTCGGACTCCGCCGCCAACATCTGGTCATAAAGCTCCCAGGTGGAGCGGGCGTCCTGGGGGGTAACCTTCTCGATGGCGTAGCCCACATGCACCACCACGAAATCGCCGGGCGCCACCGACTCGTGTTGCAGCATGAAAAGGCTCACTTCGCGCTCCACGCCTTTCGCCTCACAACGGGCCATATAACCGTTGATCTCCTTGATCTGCATAGGGATACCGAGGCACATAAGGGTTGTTCCGCCGTAGTGATTTGTAACTCTGGACGCCCCGGGGGTGAGCTCACGCCAGAAGCGAAGACGCCGTCCCGGGAGATTGCCGATTCCCCCTAAATATACTTCATTTGGAGCGGAGTTGCCGCGCCCCGGCGGTATCACTCGATTGCGGATCGTCATAGTGACGGATTTGCGTTTGTTGCTAGGATTATTTCTATTCGGCGGAATCCAGACCGGAGCCACGCCCAGATACAATCACTACCAGGATCGGACGTCATGCTATTCGAGATCAGCGAACAGAACCGCAGAAAGGCTCGTACCCCGCACGAAATGTTCATGTTCAATCTGGCGGTGTTTCACCTGATGCTTGCCCCGGTCTCATTTTTCCTGTTGCGGAACGTCACTGCGCTGCTGATCCCGCTCACTTTCTCACTGGTGGTGATCACCTTTATCTTCATCCAGGGGAAGCGGCTGGAAAAAAGCGGACCCTGGTATGTGATGGTGCACTGGAAGTTGGGTTTCCGGCGTGGCGTTTATATGATGATCGCCTACTCGGTCACCGCCGCCATCATTTTCGCAGGTTGGCTGGTGACCTTGGGGATCGATAAGCATACCACCCAGGATATCGTGTTCACCGTTTTCTCCCGCATCGGGATCATGCCCACCTTCGTCCTGGTGGTGGTCAACTTCGTGCTGGAATCCGGCTCCATCTATCAGGCGGGCAGGGGGGAGGTGCCGGACGGCATGCTGAAGCGCTATCCCGCCCCGGAGGGCGTGGTTGTCCGGGAGGATACCGGCGTACCCGAAAGCGGTCATCCTTCCATGCAGGAACCCCGGGGGGATCAGTAAAATATTGATATGTAGGACATAAATTCCCAAACGTTTGATTTCTTCTTCTGGAGGAGGAATCGCACGTTCGCAGATCGTTTGTCGCCTTAAGACTCCTTTGTTATTCTCCACCGATTCGATCCGTTCCGAGTGAAGGGGCGTATTGTAGTGTCTGGTTTGAGATGGGTACGAAGGGATTGTAGGTAATGATCAAGGTAATGCTGGTTGACGATCATGCGCTGGTGCGAACCGGCTTTCGCCATCTCTTGGAGAGAGTGTCGGATATTGAGGTGGTGGGCGAGGCGGAGACCGGCGAGCAGGCGCTGGAACAGATTTCGAGGTCGGCTCCCAATCTGGTGCTGATGGATATCAATATGCCCGGTATGGGCGGGATCGAGACCACCCGGAAACTGCGTCGCCGGCACCCGGAGATCCAGGTGATCGCGCTGACCGTGCATGGGGACGCCCCGTTTCCCAGCCAGTTGCATGAAGCGGGAGCGATCGGCTACCTGACCAAGGGCAGTCCGGCGGATGAACTGTTGGACGCGATCCGGACCGTGGCGGACGGTAAACCGTATATCTGCGGCGAAGTGTCCAAGCGACTGACCCTGGCCGCCCTGAGCGGACAGCATATCAAGACCCCGTTCGGAACCCTTTCCCAGCGTGAGATGCAGGTCCTGATGATGATCGTCCAGGGCCGCAAAAACCAGGACATCTCCGATACCCTCTGCCTGAGCCCCAAGACCATCAGTACCTACCGTCACCGGCTGTATGAAAAGCTGGCGGTGGAGAACGACGTCGAGCTGACCTTCCTGGCCCTGCGCCACGGTCTGGCCGATTTTCCGGCCTGACCCGCGCGATGTTTGATATCGATTGCCGCGCCTGTCCCCGTCTGGCGGGATTTCTGGACCAGGTGAAGCGCGATTATCCGGACTACCATGCGCGACCGGTGGCCCCGTTCGGGGACGCCGGAGCCCGCCTGCTGGTGGTGGGACTGGCACCCGGCATGCACGGGGCCAATGCCAGCGGCCGGCCGTTTACCGGCGATTATGCCGGCATCCTGCTTTATGAGACCCTCTATCGCCACGGTTTCAGCACCGCCCCGGAGTCGTTGTCACGGGATGACGGTCTGCAACTGTTGGATTGCCGGATCACCAATGCAGTGAAGTGCCTGCCGCCCCAGAACAAACCGGTGGGAAGCGAGATCAATACCTGCAACCGGTTTCTGGCACAAGAGCTGGAGAGTCTGCCGTCCGGAGCGGTGGTGGTGGCTCTCGGCTCCATCGCACACACCGCGGTGCTCAAGGCGCGCGCACTGCGCCAGAAGGAGTTCCCGTTCGGCCATAATCGTCAGCACCGGTTGGCCGACGATCTGTGGCTGATCGATTCTTATCACTGCAGCCGTTACAACACCCAGACCCGCCGGCTCACCGACCCGATGTTCCAGGCGGTGTTCCGGCGTGCCCGCACCCTGTTGGACAAGATATAATTGTCTGGATGAAGTCCACCTCTGCGGAGATCCCGTTTGATCCCCGGTCCTTTCTGAAGAGCCTGACCACCCGTCCCGGCGTGTATCGCATGCTGGACGACAGCGGCAAGGTGCTCTATGTGGGTAAGGCGCGCAACCTCAAGCGGCGCGTAGGCAGTTACTTCAACCGCTCCCTCAATCTGCGCATGCAGCAGATGGTGGCGCAGATCCGCGGGATCGAGGTGACGGTGACCCACACGGAAGCCGAGGCGCTGATCCTGGAAAACAACCTGATCAAGCGCCTCAAGCCGCGCTATAACATCCTGCTGCGGGACGACAAAGGATATCCCTACATCCATCTCTCGGCCGATCCTTTTCCGCGGCTCTCTTTTCATCGGGGCGCCCGCAAGGGCAAGGGGCGCTACTTCGGACCCTATCCCAACGGCGGCTCCAGCCGCGCCACCCTGCAACTTTTGCAAAAACTGTTTCCGGTACGGCAGTGCGAGGAGAGCTTCTACCGCAATCGCTCCCGTCCCTGTCTGCAATACCAGATTCGACGCTGCGGCGCGCCTTGTGTCGGCCTGGTAACCGAAAAGGAGTATGCCCAGGCGGTACAGGAGGCGGTGCTGTTCCTGGAGGGAAAGACCAGCCGGGTGATCGAACATCTGGTGAGCCGTATGGAACAGGCGGCCGCCGCTCTGGAGTATGAAGAGGCGGCCCGTTACCGCGACCGGATCGCCCGTTTGCGGAAGATTCAGGAGCGGCAGTACGTGAGCGGAGAAAAAGGGGATCTCGATCTGGTCGCCTGTGCGGTGCGGGGCGGGAGCGCCTGTATTCAACTCTTCTCCATCCGGCATGGCCGCAACCTCGGCAACAAACCCTTTTTTCCGCAACTGCCGGAGGGGGCGGGGGAGACGGATCTGCTCGCGGCCTTTCTCAGTCAGCACTATCCCGGTCGCCCGATCCCGAAAGAGATCATCGTCAGCAGCGAGCCGGAGGAGAAGGCGCTGTTGCAGGCGGCGCTCTCGGCCGAGGCGGGCCATGCGGTCGCCATTCGCAGTTCGGTGCGCGGCGAACGGGCGCGCTGGTTGCGGATGGCGCGGCAGAATGCCGAATTGGCGCTGGAGGCCCGTCTTGCCAGCCGGGCGGGGATGGAGGCCCGACTGGAGGCGCTACAGCAGGCGTTGGCGCTGGACGAACCGCCGGAACGGATCGAGTGCTTCGATATCAGTCATACTGGAGGGAAGCAGACAGTCGCCTCCTGTGTGGTGTTCGATACCCAAGGGGCGGTGAAACGGGACTACCGCCGCTTCAATATCCAAGGGATTCAGGCCGGGGACGACTACGCGGCGATGGAGCAGGCCCTGCTGCGACGCTATCAACGGCTCCAGGCGGGGGAGGGGAAATTGCCGGATCTGTTATTGATCGACGGTGGAGCGGGACAACTTGCGGCGGCCGAGCGAGTACTCGGGGAGTTGGCGGTGAACGATGTGGTATTGATCGGGGTGGCCAAGGGAGCGGACCGACGTCCCGGAATGGAACGGCTGTTCTTGTCCGGTCGTAAGGCCCCAATTATACTCTCGCCCGAATCGCCCGCTCTGCACCTGATTCAGCAGGTCCGGGACGAAGCCCACCGGTTCGCCATCAGCGGTCATCGGCGGCGGCGGGAACACCACGCCAAGCACTCCCCGTTGGAAGGGATCGCGGGGATCGGTCCCAAACGCCGTCAGCAGTTACTGAAACAGTTCGGCGGTTTGCAAGAGTTGGCGGCGGCCGGTGTGGAAGATCTTGCACGGGTGGATGGGATCAGCCGCCAGCTGGCGGAAAAAATCTACGATACATTTCATGGAAACGACTGACCGCCGATGCCGATTACTATTCCAAATCTCCTGACCCTGCTGCGGATCGCATTGATCCCGGTCTTCGTGCTGGTTTTCTATCTTCCGGTAAGTTGGTCTGGGAAGATCTGTGCCGCGATCTTCGCGCTGGCTGCCGTTACCGACTGGCTGGACGGATATCTGGCCCGGCGGCTGGGTCAGTACTCCCCTTTCGGAGCGTTTCTCGATCCGGTGGCGGACAAATTGATGGTGGCGATCGCACTGATTCTGCTGGTGGAGGCCGATCCGACACCGGCGTTGGCGATCCCGGTGCTGATCATCATCGGCCGTGAAATCACCATCTCCGCGTTGCGTGAGTGGATGGCGGAGTTGGGTGGGCGGGCCCAGGTGGCGGTTACCTTCATCGGCAAGATCAAAACCGCCGCCCAGATGGTGGCCATTACCATGCTGATCTACCGCGAACCGCTGTGGGGTCATGAGATCTACATCATCGGTTATGTGCTGCTGTACATGGCGGCCATTCTGACCCTCTGGTCCATGGTGCTCTATCTGATGGCGGCCTGGCCGAGTATCACCGCCGACGAATCCCCGGTTGCCGAACCGCCGGAGTCACCGGAAGAAAAATAATCGCACGCGGGGCGTCGCGCTCGCCTTGACAGGGAAGGCTGGAAGATTAAAATAGCGCCCTCCACGATGCGGGAATAGCTCAGTTGGTAGAGCACAACCTTGCCAAGGTTGGGGTCGCGAGTTCGAGTCTCGTTTCCCGCTCCAAACCCGAAAAACCCCGGGCTCCAATGCCGGGGTTTTTCTTTGTCAGGGGGTGGAAAGTTGCGGCGCAATGCCGGATACTTCCCAACCTCAAACGAATAAGGCTGAGTGGCAGAGTGGTTATGCAGCGGCCTGCAAAGCCGTGTACCTCGGTTCGATTCCGGGCTCAGCCTCCACTTTTTCTCCGCGCGACGCACCCAGGCCCGGGTGGCGGAATCGGTAGACGCAGCGGACTTAAAATCCGCCGGCTTTGCGGCCGTGCCGGTTCAAGTCCGGCCCCGGGCACCATTCCTTTCCCCTGGTTTTGACCGAGGACTGTTCGAGGTATACTCGGACAAGCTGCATCAGGATTGATTACCGAAAGGGGAGATAACATGAAAACAACGATGATTGCGGTATTGACCGCAATGGCTGTGTTCGCTTCACAACTACCGGCGCAGGAACCGCTCACGGAGCCGGTGCCGATGGCCTATTTCACGATTCCATTTGCCGACAGCGGTAAGACGACCCCGGCCTATGGCTTTCAGGTGGCGCGGTTGGAAAACGGTCGGGAGCTCATGAGTCGGGAACGACCGGCTTATCTCGATCTACAGTTCACGCAGGACGGTCTGCGCGGCATGCACCTGAACGGAACCGACATGCTGGGTCTCTTCAAAACCCGTTACGGATACAATGCCAACGACTCTCTCCAGGAGTGGTGGGACGGCCTCAGCGATAACCAGAAGACGTTCGTGGTGGTGGGTTCCGTCGCGCTTGCCGGTTGCCTGCTGGATTGGTGTCAGGGAGGTGGCGGAGGAAATGATGAAAGACAGAGACCGGCGCCCTCGGATCTGCGCCTGAAACGGGATATTACCCCGTTAGTGACTCTCGATAACGGCCTGCGTCTCTACTCCTTCCGCTATCTGTGGGGTGAGACCACCTATGTAGGGGTCATGGCGCAGGACCTGCTGAAATCCGAGGAGTATCGGGATGCGGTCGTTGTGACACAGGCCGGTTTCTATTCGGTTCGGTACGATCGGCTGGGTCTGAAGATGATCACCCTGCAAGAGTGGAACCGCAATCCGCAAAACATCTATCTCGGCCGGTTGGAGTTGGCGAGCAATCTTTAGATCGCCGCTTTTTGAGGGTCGAAACAGAGGGGGAGCCGCGGCTCCCCCTTTTTCGTAGCAGACCGGCCGCCTAGGGCGGATCAGTCGGGTTGTGCGGCGGGACCCGGTCCATATCCCACCGTTCGAGCGCCCAGCGCCACAGTTCGTTCAATTCCGTCATCGGTTGCTCGGGGAGCGGTTGCCCCAGAAACCGGAGGGCGGATTCCAGAGCGGACAGGGGAGCGGCGGGGTCTACCGGCCGGGAGCGGCTCTGCTTACTGAGTTTTTTTCCCTCACGGTCCAGCACCAGCGGCAGATGCGCATACGCCGGTTCAGGCAGGTTGAGCAGTCGTTGCAGGTGGATTTGACGGGGGGTGGAGAGTAACAGGTCCGCGCCCCGGACCACATGGGTGATCCCCTGATCCGCGTCGTCCACCACCACCGCCAACTGGTAGGCGGTCAGGCCGTCGGCCCGGCGAACGACGAAATCACCGATCTCGGAGGCCAATCTCTGAATCTGCTTCCCATGGATACAGTCCTGAAACGAGATCGGGCGATCGTCGGTGCGGACCCGCAGGGTGGTTGCGGGGCGAGCCGGATCGAATCCTGTGCGGCAGGTGCCGGGATAGACCGGTCCCTCGATCCCGGCGACCGCGGAGTCGGCGATCTCTTTGCGGCTGCAGCGGCAGAGATAGGCGTCACGGCGGGCCACCAGTTGGTCGAGCGCCTCCCGATAGCGCTCGCCCCGGCGGCTCTGGAAGAGCACCTCACCGTCCCACTGGAATCCGAACGCCTCCAGGGTACGCAGAATGGCCGTAGCGGCCCCCGGTTTTTCGCGCGGCGGGTCCAGGTCTTCGATCCGGACCAGCCACTCGCCCCCCCGGCTGCGGGCTTCCAGGTAGCTGCCAACCGCCGCCACCAGGGAGCCGAAGTGGAGCGGCCCGGTGGGGGAGGGAGCAAAACGTCCGCGGTAGATCGGTTGTGAAGCCATGTGTAGAAAACGGAAAAAGCCGGCGGATGCCGGCTTTCCGAAGGAGACTCAGAGCGCCGGCGATCAGCTCATCTGTTTTTCACGAATCTCATCCAGGGTTTTGCAGTCGATGCAGAGGGTGGCGGTGGGACGCGCCTCCAGGCGGCGGATACCGATCTCGACCCCGCAGGACTCGCAGTAACCGTACTCGTGATTGCTCAACAGTGTCAGGGTGTCTTCGATCTTCTTGATCAGTTTGCGCTCGCGGTCGCGGGTGCGCAGCTCCAGGCTGAACTCCGACTCCTGACTGGCCCGGTCATTGGGGTCCGGGAAGTTGGCCGCTTCGTCCTGCATGTGGTGAACGGTGCGATCCACCTCCTCCATGAGTTCCTTCTTCCACGCCATAAGGATGGCGCGAAAATGGGCCTCTTGCGCCTCATTCATGTACTCCTCGCCCTTTTTCGGCTTATAGGGCGTAAAGCCGAAGGGGCCGTTGAGTACCTGTTCCGATTTCGTGTTGGCTTTTTTCTTGACCGCCATGCATCCAGCTCCTGACAGACCTGCTGTATTAAAGGCCGGTATCTATACCAGAATAGCTGAAAGGGGGCAAGAAAGAGTCGCTGAAAGCGTGCGATTCCAGCATGAAAAAAGGGTGATTCAAGGACCCGCTTTGGGTACCGTATGATCGTCGGGGGATTTGGGAACAAGAATGCAACATCAATGCAAAATCGCTGACCGCATGAGTCTGATCCGGCCGTTCTATGTGATGCAGCTGCTGGCGCGGGCGCGGGAACTGGAGGCGCGTGGCCGCTCCATTATCCACATGGAGGTGGGAGAACCCGATTTCGACACCCCGGCCCCCATTACCCGTGCCGGTCGCCAGGCGCTGGCGGAGGGGCACACCCACTACACCCCGGCCGCCGGGTTGCCGGAGTTGCGCCAGGCGATCGCCGCCCACTACCAAAATCGTTACCGCCAGAGATTGGCGCCGGAACGGATCGTGGTCACCCCGGGCTCTTCGGGCGCGTTGCAGCTACTGGTAAGCGTGCTCCTGAATCCGGGCGACGAGGTGCTGCTGCCCGACCCCGGTTACCCTTGTAATCGGCATTTCGTCCTCCTGGTGGGCGGGGTGCCGGTGGCGCTGCCGGTGGGACCGGAGAGCCGTTATCAACCCACGGCGGAAGCGGTGGCGGCCGCCTGGACCGAACGAACCCGCATGGTGCTGCTGGGCTCCCCCTCCAATCCCACCGGGACGCTGCTGACCGCGGAGGAGTTGCGGGCCATTCACCGGGTGGTGCAGGAGCGGGACGGGATCCTGATCGTGGACGAGGTCTATCAGGGGCTGGTCTACGAGGGCGAGGGTGCCACCGCGCTGGCGATCGCCGATGACCTGTTCGTCATCAATAGTTTTTCCAAGTACTTCGGCATGACCGGCTGGCGTCTCGGTTGGCTGGTGGCGCCGGAGGGTTGTGTGGAACCCATCGACCGGCTGGCGCAGAACATCTTTCTTTCGGCGCCCACACCGGCCCAGTATGCGGCGCTGGCGGCCTTCGGCGAGGAGACGGAACAGATCCTGGAACAGCGGCGGATCGAGTTCCGGCGCCGCCGGGACTATCTACTGCCGGCGTTGGAGGAGATCGGGTTTCGCTTCCCGGTGGCGCCGGGCGGGGCGTTTTATCTCTACGGCGACTGCTCGGGGATAACCGGCGACAGTTTTCGTTTCGCCTCCGAATTGCTGGAACAGGCCGGGGTGGCGGTTACGCCCGGCCTCGACTTCGGCGGGAACCGACCGGAGCGTCATCTTCGCTTTGCCTACACCACCTCCATCGAAAACCTGCAGGAGGGGGTGAAACGGATTGAGGAGTATTTAGCTCGGCGATAAAACCGAAGGGCTTTCTCTCGCCAAGACGCCAAGATCGCTAAGAAAGACAAGAGATTTTCTTGGCGTGCTTTGCGTCATTGCGAGGATCAAGTTCGTTATGAGAACGAACCGGAGAGAATTAACTTGCTCCGCGCTCTGCGCAACGCAGGGCAGTGGCGCCGGCCACCGCCACCGGCATGGCGGCGAAGTTGAGGACCGGTACCATCATCAAGAGAGTGGCCGCCCCGCCGAAGCCGAACGCCAGCCCCCGCCGTTCCCGCATCCAGGCATGCTGTTCCGGAAAACCGAATCCCTCGTTGCCCATGGGATAGTCGATATACTCCAACGACAGATACCAGGCGTTGAACAACAGCCACAGGGGTGATGCCAGGAGGTTGACTCCCGGGATGACGAACAGCAGCAACAGCGGCAGTGCCCGCAGCAGGAAGTATCCGAGTTTGCGCAGTTCGGAACGGATCGCCGGCGCCAGCGACGCCAGCAGCGAACCGGCCGGTTGGGAAGGGCGTCGCCCGGTGAGATACAGCTCCACTTTCTCGGCCAGCAGGGCGTTGAAGGGTGCGGCGATCAGATTGGCCACCGCGGTGAAGGAGTAGAAGGTCAGCAACAACATTGCCAGCGCGAACAGCGGCCAGAGCAGCCAGCGCAGCAGGTGCAGCCATCCCGACTCCGGTAGCAGCCAGTCGAGAAACACGGAAAACTGGGAAATGCCGAGCCACCCCAGCAGGGTAAACACCACAACGTTGATGAGCAGCGGAATCACAAAATAGCGCCGCAATCCCGGTCGTCCCAGAATCTTCAGTCCTTGCAGCAGATAGCCCGCGCCGGTCAAAAAGTTACCCCCGGATGTGTTCATGTCGCTCCTGTTTCTTAGGTTCTGTCACTCCGCAAATGCCAAGGTTTCCCAGCCGTCGATGGCGGCCGAGGCGGGAGATGCCGCCACACAGGCGATCCAACCCGGGCGCGGAAGTAAATGGCTGAGATGACAACGTGCGGCGGGGTCGCCGGGATTGAATATCCCGCCGCCGTGCTGTTTGGCGCGCGCCTCCAGAGCGGTCCAGTGACGGAAAAAGGCGAGCGTGAGGTCATCTCCCTCCAGATTCCGCAGTTCCGCCTGGACGGCAGGAGGAAACATCCGTCCGGCGATCCGCTTCAGCTCCTCCCGGCTTCGTAACGGTTCCAGATCCACCCCCACCGGCGCGCGCGCGATCGCCAGCAAGGCAAGATCACCGGCATGACTCAGATTGAACGCCAGGTCGCCGCCGTCCCGGAGCGCGGGTTTTCCGAGATCTCCGTAATCGAAGACCAACTCTGTCGCCGGCCGGTCGAGATAACGGGCCAGGATCGCGCGCAGCGACCCGCGGGCGCGGATGAACCGGTTCCGCAAACGTTCGGTGACGAGACGATCCGTCCGTTGCCGTTCGTCTTCCGCGAGTAAGGTACGTAGAGACGGCCCGGGCGCATCCAGTTCAATGCGCCAGAGGTGGAGTCCGTCCGGCGTGAGGAGAGGCGGCACGGCTGTCGGACTCCACTGTGCGATGGAGTGGATCGGTTGCTCGCTGCTGCCCTGGATGGATGCCATCTGTTATCCTGTTTTTTAAGGCCGGTCACGGCCTTGTGGAAGTCCCGATTATCGACACCCGGCCGCGAAAGGTCCATTCGGTTCTGCCGTGCCGACGGACCCTGTGAGGATGTAGTGCAAAAATTCGACAGACAGATCGTGCGCTATCGGCTTCCGCCGCAACTTCCGGATCTGGATGAAAGGTTACATCCGGTGTTACGCCGGGTCTACGCGGCACGCGGCATCACCGGTAACGAGGAGCTGGAACGGGGGTTGAGCGGTCTCCCGCCCCCGGATGCGTTGCCGGGCATCGCAGAGGCGGTGGAGCTGATCCACCGGATTCTGGAGCAGGGTGGACGTATCCTGATCGTGGCCGATTTCGATGCGGACGGGGCCACCAGCTGCGCCCTGGCGCTGCGGGCCTTAACCGCCATGGGCGCCGCGGATATACGCTACCTGGTCCCGAACCGGTTTGAATACGGCTACGGCCTGACCCCGGAGATCGTGGCGGAGGCGCTGAAACGGAAGCCTGATCTGATCATTACGGTGGATAACGGTATCTCCAGCGTGGCGGGTGTGGAACGGGCGCGGGCCGCGGGAGTCGCCGTGCTGGTGACCGATCATCACCTGCCGGGCGCCGAATTGCCGCCGGCGGATGTGATCGTGAATCCGCAACTGGGCGGGCAAGGGGCGCCCGGGAAGGATTTGGCGGGCGTCGGTGTGATCTTCTATGTCATGGCCGCCCTGCGCAGCCGCTTACGGGACCGGGAGTGGTTTCAACAGCGTGCCCTGCCGGAACCCAATCTGGCGGAATTGCTCGATCTGGTGGCGCTGGGCACGGTGGCGGATGTGGTGCCGTTGGATCGGACCAATCGGATCCTGGTGTATCAGGGACTGCAACGCATTCGCAACGGGCAGTGTTGCGCCGGGATCGAGGCGCTGCTTTCGGTTGCGGGCCGTCGGTCACCGGGGGTGACCACCACCGATCTCGGTTTTGTGGTGGGACCGCGCCTGAACGCGGCAGGGCGCCTGGAGGATATGTCCACGGGGATCAACTGCCTGCTGACCGATGATCCGGCAGCCGCACGCGAGAGCGCCGAGGTGCTGGATCGGTTGAACCGGGAACGGCGTCGGATTGAACAGGAGATGCAGGAACAGGCGTTACAGGTACTGGCAGAGCCTTGGTCGGACGCGCCGGACGAGCTGCCGTTCGGTCTCTGTCTCTATCGTCCCGAGTGGCATCAGGGGGTGATCGGAATCCTGGCCGGGCGCCTGAAGGATCGCTTCCATCGGCCGGCCATCGCTTTCGCTCCGGACGGCTCGGGAATGCTCAAGGGTTCGGCGCGCTCCATCGCCGGTCTGCACATCCGGGATCTGCTGGAATCCATCGCCACACGCCATCCCGCATTGCTGACCCGCTTCGGCGGGCACGCCATGGCCGCCGGTTTGAGTCTGGCGGAACAGGATCTGGAAACATTTCGTCTCGCCTTCGAACAGGAGTTGCGTCGCCGCCTGGCACCGGAGGAGTTGACGGGTGTAATCCACTCCGACGGCCAATTGACGCCGGAGGAGATCACCCTGGAACTGGCGGAGGCGATTGGAGAGGGCGGCCCCTGGGGACAGGGGTTCCCGGAACCGCGGTTTGACGGCCGCTTCCGGGTCCTCGATCACCGGGTGGTGGGGGAACGCCACTGGAAGTTGCGGTTGTCGTCGGAGGAGGGGAGGATGCCCCTGGATGCGATCGCCTTCAATCAGGAGCCGGCGGTCTCGCTACCTGCCGGAAGCGAACTGCGGATCGCCTTTCGGCTGGAGGTGAACGAATACCTGGGGATTCGCCGACCGCAATTGGTGATCGAACACATCGAACAACTGTAGAATTACGGCATGATGACGGAAGAGGAATATCTCGAAGAGGAGACCGACGGACCCAGCAAAAGCCAGCTGAAGCGGGAACTGCTGGAGCTGCAGAAACTGGGGGAGCGACTGCTGGAGATGACGCCCGCACAGCGCGCACCGTTTCCCCTCTCTCCGGAGATGCAGGCGGCCCTGGAAGAGGGGGACCGCATCAAGAGCCACAGCGCCCGCCGGCGCCACGTACGGCGGCTGGGCAAACTGTTGCGCGACGAGAACCTGGAAGCAATTCACGCGCAGTTCGAGCGGATCGATCAGCGGCACCTGGATGAACAACGACGCTTCCATGCATTGGAACGGTGGCGGGAGCGTCTGATCGAAGAGGGGGACGCCGCGCTGGAGGAACTGCTGACGCAGGCACCGGATCTGGACCGACAGGTGCTCCGGCAACTGCAGCGGGCGGCCCAGAAGGAAGCCCGGCAGGGGAAACCGCCGACCGCGGCCAGAAAGTTGTTTCGCTATCTCCGGGAGTTGGACCTGGAATAACAACGCGAAGATTCAAGGATGAATCAACCCTACACTACACCCATGACCATCCGGCCGGGCTACTCCCGGCGCCTGGCGATCGCATTGGTTGCGGTTCACGCTGGCGGGTGCGCGTTGCTGCCGATGTTGCCGCTTCCGGGGGCGGTTTCGTGGCTGCTGCTGTCGCTGTTGGCGGGCAGTCTGGTGCACTACGGGCGGCGCGATCTGCTGCGACAAGGGCGTTGGGCGGTGACGGAGTTGCACTGGGACGGCGCCGAGGTCTGGACCCTGATCGGCCCCGACGGCCGGCCGCAGACGGCGAAACTGCATGGTTCCAGCTATCTCCAGCCGTGGGTGGTGATCCTCAATTTTTCCATCGGCGGCTGGATCGGACGGACGGTGCTACTGCTGGAGGATAGTGTGGAACCGGAGCAGTTGCGGCGGCTGAGCGCCCGGCTGCGTCTGCGTTACACGATATAAACCGGATTTATTGGCCGTCCGGCGAGTAGTCGTCCGGGATCAGCACGGTGGGCTTGCGCTGATATTTGTCGTCCGGCCGCGGGAAGTCGAGGGTGTAGTGAAGGCCGCGGCTCTCACGCCGGCGCTGCGCGGACTGGATGATGAGATCCGCCACCTCCACCAGATTACGCAGTTCCAGCAGGTCGCTGGAGACGCGGAAGTTGCTGTAGTAGTCGCGGATCTCCTGGCGCAGCAGATCGACCCGGTGTTTGGCCCGTTCCAATCGCTTGTTGCTGCGCACGATCCCAACATAGTCCCACATGAACCGCCGCAGTTCTTCCCAGTTGTGGGAGACCACCACCTCCTCATCCGAATCGGTCACCCGGCTCTCGTCCCAGGGCGGCAGTTGCGGCGGTATCGGAGCAGTGTCCAGTTTGCGGGCGATATCTTCGGCTGCGGTCTGGCCGAACACCAGGCACTCCAGCAGGGAGTTGCTGGCCATGCGGTTGGCCCCGTGCAGCCCGGTGTATGCGGTTTCACCGATGGCGTAAAGACCGGGGAGATCGGTGTGGGCGGAGTGGTCGGTCATGATGCCGCCGCAGGTGTAGTGAGCGGCCGGCACCACCGGGATGGGTTCTTTTGTAATATCGATGCCGAACTCCAGGCAGTGGGCATAAATGGTGGGGAAATGCTCCTGGATGAAATCCGCCGGCTTGTGGCTGATGTCGAGATAGACGCAATCGCTGCCCAACCGCTTCATCTCGTGGTCGATGGCGCGGGCCACGATATCGCGCGGGGCCAGTTCCGCCCGTTGGTCGAACGCCGGCATGAAACGGGTGCCGTCCGGCAGCAGCAGGCGGCCGCCTTCGCCCCGCAACGCCTCGGTGATCAAAAACGACTTGGCATGCGGATGAAACAGGCAGGTGGGGTGAAACTGAATGAACTCCATATTGGCCACCCGGCAGCCGGCGCGCCAACCCATGGCGATGCCGTCGCCGGTGGCGACATCCGGATTGGAGGTGTAGAGATAAACCTTGCTGGCCCCGCCGGTGGCCAGCACCGTGAAGCGGGCGCGGAAGGTCTCCACCCGTTCCTGGTCTCGGTTCAGGAGGTAGGCCCCGAGACAGCGGTTCTCCGGTAGTCCCAGCTTGAAGCCGGTGATGAGATCGATGGCGTTGTGGTTCTCGAACAACTCGATGTTGTCGGCCTGCCGCACCTGCCGCACCAGGGTGGTTTCCAGCACCTGGCCGGTGGCGTCGGCGGCATGGATCACCCGCCGGTGAGAGTGGCCGCCCTCCCGTGTCAGATGGTAGTGTTCTCCGGGTTCGGAATCCCGGGTGAACTCCATACCCTGGTGCAGCAGCCAGTCGATGTTCTCAGGCCCCTTTTCCACCACCAACCGGACCGTCTCCTCGTCGCACAGCCCGGCGCCGGCCCCCAGAGTATCC
>JBNKCL010000031.1:0-43136 GCA_050287725.1 Sedimenticolaceae bacterium | reverse complement strand
AAGTATTGGAACATGCCATCAGCCATTCACCGACAATAACTTATGCTCCATATGCCAAATGTAGGAAATTTCCTACCAAAGTAAAGAAAATTACATACAATATTGCCGCCGTGGATACTGCTGACGGATAAGGGAAGCGTGTCAATTTTTTGCCTAACCGGCCTGCGTTAAGCCGATTTACCCCTGTTTTGGAACACCATTCAACGCAGGCAAGCGCGCTAACCGGCTGATATTTCAAAAAGAAGCGATACGCCCACCCGGCAGCACAGCCTCACTGACCTCCGGCCTTGGCGCGGAGACCCTGAATGTACCGCAGCTCGTTCACCGCCTTGGAGTCCGAGGCATCGAGTTCGAGGCACTGAAGATACATTTGTTCGGCCTCGTCGAGTCTGCCTTGTTCGACATATACATATCCGATACCGCGCCAGGCGAGACCCAGTTCAGCATTTTTTCGGTCGGGAGGAGAGAACCCCTGCGCGGCGGACGCCGCGGCTTGAAACGTTTCCAGCGCCTTGGGCCAGTTTTTATCGCGTTGATAGAGATTTCCGAGCTCGGAAAGAAACTGGGAATTATGCGGTGACAGCGCGATCGCCCGGTTCAGCACTTCTTTGGCTTCCGCCAAGCGTCCCAGCTCAACCAGGGAATAGGCTTTCATGTAATATGCATACGCCCAGTTGTCCGAAACAACCCGCGCCGACGTTTTCGCGTTTGCGGCCTCAAGGAGATAGGCGAGCGATTCCGTCGATCCGCGTGCGCAATAGTATTTGGTTCCCTCTTCCCGATAGGCCTGCTCGTATCCGGCGATGACCTGGTCGAAATCCGCAATCCCTTCTGCCGGCTGACCCGACACCACCAACTGCGTCCCCGCATCCAGCAACTGCCCGAATCTTGCGTCGTCGACGGAGGCAGGCGCCTCCTCGGCCGCCCAGCCGGATGTCGAGACAGCAAAAACAAGAACGGCCATCCATTTCCGAAACATCGGCATTTCTCTGTTCCCCAAAAAAACTCGGATCAATAGATCAATAAGGGTGGGCCCGATTGATTTTTATCCCCGTTATTCTCGTCAGCGGTTGCTGTTCCGGCGGCAGGTTTCGATCTGGCTTTCGGTCGTCGGGTAATTCCGGCAGGTGTCAGATCTCGCTTCATATACGCCGCATGAATAGGCGCCGTTTACCGTCCTGAGAAAGACGCAGTCTCCGTTGTCCTGAAAACTCATAAACCGCAACTTGCCTTCCTTGTCACTGCTGTCTGAGAACTCTTCCGCGGCAAGGCCGGTGAAACCCTCAAGTCTTTTGACGTCAGCTTGAGAAAGCTGAACATAGGCATAATCTTTACAACATAAGCCACAGCTATTACATGTCAGGCTCGACGGCTCTTTCGTTATTTGGTCGGGATTTAGCATCATGCGCTTACTGTACGCCAATCGGTCATTACATTGCACGCACTAATATTGTAATCAGAGAAGTCAGACTTCAATGAACCCACACGGCAAGTGTTTGAATTAAATTACAATCGGGTCCGGCCCCTTTGATTCTGTCAGCCCCTGGCCTGATCTATTCGGTCAATCAACTCTTCTATCTCTTTATTTTTCTTAAAAGGAATGATGCTCATAGGAGGAGAAAACTCAGATCCTTCCCCAATTCCGTTTCATACCTGAGATTTATCGTCACCCTCGCCGGGTTTATCATGGTTTGATAGCTGACATTCTTGATATCCCGAAGATGGACCCGGACCTCTTTTCCTCCGTTTTTGAACAGCAGTGTGTCGCCCTCGTCATATACCTCATCGATCAAATCGAAAACCAGCTTTTTCATTATGAAATAGCCGAATACGGCCATCAGTACCGGAAAAATGAAAAATATGGGCTCAGGAGCATTTTTGCCGCCACTTAATTGTGGCAACACAACCGCGAGCGCAAGAATCCCAAACCAGATAACCGGGAAAACCCTTTTATTGAAAAACGTACTATTAGACGTAAGCTTCTTCATGGCCCCGATGCGTTTCTCTTATTGTGATTTGAAAGGTTCATCGTCCGCCCTGTAACCACGCGAAAGGAGCCTTCAATGAACAGAGATATCCCGACCATTGCGAACAGGAACCAGAGCTGCCCGGGGGAACTGCTCCCGGTCTGCCAGATCAGAGCCCCTAGTGCCCCCAGGCAAAGCCCGACTCCCAGCAGCGAGAGGAAACGCCTGCTCCGCGTATCTTTCGCCAGCACCACGTTGGCGGCATTGACCGCCGCAAAGATCAGGAGAAAACCCGCACTTCCCATTGTCGACATACTGGAGAGGTCGACCAGATTGGCGATCAACAGGGTAACCCCTGATGTGATCAACAACCCTTCGATCGGCTTTCCCCAAACCTTTTTTTCCAGGATCTCCGGCAGCTCCCCGTCTTTTGCGATGACGTAACTCAGCCGGGCCGCACCGTAGACCGTGGCATTGATGGCCGAAGCAGTCGAAAGCATGGCCGCGAAGGCGATCAGGATGAACCCCGTCTGTCCCAGGGATGGCCGGGCCGCTTCCGCCAGCGCGTAATCCTTCGCTGCCACGATCCGGTCGAGAGGCAGGGTCCCGACCGTAACCCCGGCGATCAGCACATAAAGAATTATCACGAAAACAACGCTTGAATAGAACGCGCGGGGCAAGATCTTATGCGCATCCCGCACATCCCGCGCCGTGTTGGCGATCAACTCGAATCCCTCATAGGCGAGAAAAATGATCATCCCGCCCGCGATCAGGTCCAGCGGTGATGACCAGGCCGACGGTTCCAGTCTGGTAATGTCAACGCCCCACACACCGATCCCGATAAACAGGGACAGGATTATCAACTTCAGGAGCACGATCCAGTCTTCCGCCTCGCCGATCAGCTTGGCGTTCAGCATGTTCAGACCGGTGATACCGACGATACTGCACGTGATCAGAATATGCTTCCAGAAAGGGTGCGAGGCTTTCGGGAAGAACGACGCCCCATAGCTCCCGAAGGCATAGGCATACAGAGAGAGCATGACGATGTAACTTATCCAGAGCAGGATGTTCGCGCTCCCGGTCAGCAGGCCCGGGCCGAACGCCCGGTCCAGGAACGCCACCGTTCCTCCCTGACTCGGGAAAGTGACGGAGAGCCGTGCGTACGAATAAGAGGTAACGAGGGCGACAATGCCCGCAATCAGAAAGGCTATCGGCGATCCGCCGCCGGTGAGTTCCACCGACAGGCCGAGAACGGCAAAGATACCGCCTCCGACCATGCCGCCCACCCCGATCGCCGTCACCTCCCAGAATCCGAGGCTCTTTGTTCCGAGCTTGGTCATGCCGGTTGAATCATTCCTGGCTTTTCAGGTTGCTGTGAAACTCAGGGGCAGCGCACCTTTGCGCCGTCACGCTTGAGCGCCGGGTGCGACAAGTCTATCACTTTGCATCCCATTCGTAGACGGCGACTATCGAGGATCCGGAGGTATGCACCGGATCGCTAAAAGCCAATGCCTTGGCCTCTTCCAGATCGGCCGCCTTAATCAGGTAAGCACCGCCGGACTTGTCTGTAAACGGCCCGGCCAACTCAAGCTTTCCCTGCTGTCTCAAACGATCGAGGAATGCGTAGTGTTCGTCGATGACGGAGGCCTGGAATTCCGGTGTGCGGAATGTTGTAACCAAATATCGAATCATGATTTTCCTTTACATGCCTGGCGGGTGATTATGCGGTCGGCTCTCATGTCACTCCCATTCTCCGGCCGATGGCACGAATCAAACGGATGCCCGCAATGCAGATTTATGCTTTCCGGCATACGCGGAAACGGTAGCCGCTCATTTTCATCCTTTCCGATGAGTTTTCACTGTTTGCCGAAACTCAAACGGTGCACGGCATAGCCATTCAGGTCTTTCGAAATGTAATTCAACATAAGCCACATGACAAATTTCGGAATCTTGGCTTCACTCCAGAGGATACCGAGATCCTTCGCCCGCCTGAACGTCGGGGTACGTTCGGTCTCTTTATAGCCACGCCGAATGAAAATCTCTTCCGGAGATTCGGGGCGTTCCGTAAATACGCCGCCGGATGCCACCAGCTTTGAATGTATGCTTTGAGAGTACTTGGTAAAAAACCTTTTCGTCATTAAATCGCAATACAGCGTATGCCGGGGGAATAATTCCTGGATCGTGTCAATGGTGGTCATAATGGCCTCCGGTTCCAGGTACATGAATACGCCCTCAATCACGAAAACGACGTGCTCCCCTCTGCTTTCTTCCGCCAGTTTCTCCGCCAATGACTCACGCGAGAAGTCAATTGCGATGCGCCTGAGAGGATTAGAGCACTCTTCCACCGGCAACTTGTCGTTTTTGTAACTGACGATCTGCGGATCATCGAACTCCACCCAATTGCCTCCCGCCAGACGGTATGGCCGGGTATCGAATCCTGCTCCGATATTAATAATGGTCAGTTGCCCGTTTTCCGCCAATTCGGCCTGAAGATGATCATCGATCAGGCGGCATCTCGTAATATTTGAAATGTTGGGCATTTTTTCGGTCTTGAACGGCTCGAAAATCCGCCTGCCTTTCTCGTCCATGAATCTTTCTGCATATACGTCATTGCAGACCGGCCGGACCCTGTTGGCATCCTCCATTCTTACACCGCAGCAGTAATACGCGGTATTTGAGACTGAGTTCATTTTGTTGCTCCCTGCATTAATATCCAATAAATACTTATGACGATCGCACCGACAGTGCGTTATGGTACATGTACTACCACTGTGGCATGCGATGTTCCGTTCTCAATTTTCGGGATCGAATTCTATATTTGCCATGGAGCGCTGTAGGAAAATTCCTACAAATAGGCGGGCCACTGCTTATTTCTGCTCCGAAAATCAATTCTGATGCGAAGCCGTCATCCGGCAAGCGATACGTAATACGCCAGTCCGGCCACCGTCCAAAACACCAGCCAACTCAAGTGCCGGCCTTTGGTGAAACCGAAGGCCAACAGTCCGGTCAGGAGAAAAACCGCCGCCACTACTTTCAGAACGGCGCCTTGAAGGTCAGCCGATCCGTAAGCGATCGCCAGCAGCAGATAGGCGAACCCCCACCAGGCGAAGGTGGTCATGTGCCAGGCAAACCGCAGCGTGCCTTTGGGGAAGGCGTCGCTTCCGAACAGATGCGGCACCTTGCCGCTGCGGAACAGCCGGATCAGGATATAGCGTTCGCCCAGATAGGAGTGGACCAATCCGATCAGAAACAGAAGCAAGGCGGCGGTTTGCAGCATGGTTATCCTTATTATCAACTACGGGCGTATCCCGGCAGCCGCACCCGTCCGCGGACCGTTCAGTTTCGGGGCCTGATCCGGCTCGCGTTAACATCCCTGCCGGGACCGCCGCCGAACACCTCCGCACCGCCCCGGTTTTTATCCGTCGGTTCCCGCATCAATCGGGATTGCAGCTTCACCAGGCCGCTCATGAGGGGGATGGCCACTTTCAGCTTCTCGTCACCCGACAATCCGGAATTCCAAAGCTCCCGCATACAGGATGCGCCCACTTCATACCATTGCCGGTCCGAAAAATTCCAGCTTCGGGAGATGCTGCCCGGTTTATAGTACTTGAAGCATAACGTTTCCGGCACCCGCGCGAACTCGCCCAGCAGACTCATATGAAACAACCACGGCCAGTCGGCGGAAAACTCTCCGGCGCCATGGGTCTTCAACCCGCCGATTCGCCGTGTTTGCTGCAACCGGAACAGCCCCCGATTGGGCACCCACCAGAAACCGGTCA
The DNA here is from genome assembly GCA_050287725.1 of Sedimenticolaceae bacterium. Classification (GTDB taxonomy): domain Bacteria; phylum Pseudomonadota; class Gammaproteobacteria; order Chromatiales; family Chromatiaceae; genus CBFDBF01. The sequence goes on along the minus strand of JBNKCL010000031.1, from coordinate 37,390 downwards.
TAACCGCCATCCTGACGCCCCGCTCGACCGGGTCGCTGATCCCATCCAGTTCGGTGTATGCCCAGTGTTCCTGGCTGCCGTCCGCCTCGGTCAACAATACATCCGAATAGCACATCACCACCTCGGGGCGCCGATCAAGCACCGCAGCCAGTTTCGTGACGTATTCGGGGTCCAGAACATCGTCGTGAAACGCGAACAGCACGTAATCCGCGTCCGCCTGAGCGAGAAGAAAATTACAATTTCCGACGTAGCCGAGACGCTGCGACTGCCTGATCACCTGAAACCGCGCATCCTTCTCGGCGTGCCTTTGACAGACCGCATAGGTGTCGTCTTCGCAGAGATCGACTGAGACCAGCACATTGAAATCCGGGTGGGTCTGTGCCGATAACGAATCCAGACTCGCCTGGATGAAATCCGCGGCCTGGTAGGCCGGCAACAACGCAGTGACCTTTTTCGGTGTCGTCATTTCCACATCCAGACCGCCATTACTTCGCGCGCCTTATTCGCCGGCCGGCCGAACAGCGGCATTGAACTCCCGCTTCACCGATTCCGACGTCAATCGCTTGATAATCCAACCGAACAGCGCCGCGATACCGACGCCGAAAATAAACATGAACCACCGCATGACGGTCAGCATCGTATCGAAATCTTCCGCCCGCGGTCCGCGCGGCATTTCCGGCATGGTACTGAAGAACACCGCCTGCAGTACGATCGCCCCCAAACTCCACAATATACCGAGCGATAAAAATACGATAAAGGTCAAGCGTGCCCAGTTCTTTCTCTTGAGCAATCCGATCGAGGCGATTAACGTCATCACTAAAATCAGAAACACCGCGAAGACTATCAGTTGCATGTTACTGAATACGAAGGATGCGCCGAACGGCATCTCATGGGGCATGTCCGGAAACTGTTCCGATTTGAACATCACATGGACCATGACGTTCTGTAGCAGCGAAATCGCAACCGCATAGCCGCTCAACACGATGAATATCCAGGCCACAACCGTCACGAATGTGGATTTATTTTCATTCATAGAGCCTCCTTCCCCCTTTTTTTACTTTGCAGTTTCATGCTTGCGCCGATATACCAGATGAAACAACCAGGCAACCGGGATTACAACCACGCCCCCCAAATAGGCGGAATTGTGCATATACCCGGCACAGAGAAATCTGCGCAGATCCCGCACACCCTCCGGAATATACCAGCCGCGATAGCCCGCAAGGTCAATTGACTGGGTCTGGACATAGCCGTAGAGCAGGCCGCACAGGGCAAAAACAAGCACAAAACCCACTATGATCGGCAGCGATAGAAACAGAGCGGAACGCATTTTCGCGACATCCTTATGGATGAAACCCGCCGCTCCGGTCAGCAAACCCAGCGGCACTCCCATCCACCAGGAAGCGAGAAAGCCGACTTCCGCTGCGCGAATGCGCTCAGGCACATTCGCATCCAGCAAATGAAACATGGGAAATTTAAAGCGCGTGAAATACTCCGGCGAAACCGTATAACTGATCTGATCGTGCAAGGCTCCGAACAGACCCGCGGCAAGCATAGCCATCAAAACAAACAAAAAAACGATCAACAATTTCGTTAAGAAGCTAAGCATTCAAATCAGCCTACACAATATGTATTTGCAAAACGCATAATCGCTTCGGCAGCCTCCCCAGGAGCCACCTGGAGTAGACAATGAGGCGCCTCGATCTCAACTATATCGGTTTGTGGCGCAAACTCTTTCACCAAAGCCGACGCTGTCGCCGGAACCACTCGGTCATGGGATGCCCGCAAGTACAGGACTGGAACCCCAACAGCTTTAAGCCGGTCTGTAACATCGACGCTTAATAACTCCCGCAACCGCCGCCGAAAAACATGCGTTTGAACCAGGGACACCGCTCCCCAAAGCGCCGCTGATAACGCCGGGGTACGGAAGCTTCCCAATAGAACATAATCAACAAGTGGTCGGGGCAATAAAGCCAGGGGCGGAAAAATCGCACATCTCTTGATCCATGCAAAAACCCGGCGCGGACTGCTGACAAACGAGCAACAAAGAACCAGGCCTTTCAGTCTGGCATCGGCGGCGGCGGCAAGCGATACGGCAACAGGACCGGAGAAAGATTCGCCCAGTATTATAAACGGCCCTTCCTCCGGCAATGCATTCTCCGCGATCTTCTGCAGCTCCTCGTAACCCAAATCCTGATCCACTGGATAACGTACGACCTTTATTGCCGCTCTCTCTCCGATTGCGGCCGCCAATGGCTCAAACAAAGTGCCGGTACCATCCATGCCGGGGAGTAACACTAGAGTTAACATGCGGCGCAAATACCAGAGCAGACAATACGTCAATCGGCTTGTTGCGACAGATTAGGGTTCTGCTCGACCAGTACCCTTGGCCCGGTGTAATTAACCAGCTTCAGCAACAACCAGAGCATTCCCAGCGGGATCAAAAGGACCTGGAGCAAAAACAGCGCGATATACATGGTGGTCAGCGTCAGCAGCGAACTGATCACATTTTCCGCATTGTCCGCGATTCGTGACCAGGCCTGCCGGATCTCGTCAATTTTGTCGCCGGCATTTCCCAGCGAGGAGAGGAATCCGCCTTCCTCTTCCGGCTGAATCGTCGATAACTCTTCATAATCCGAGGAGACGATCGACAGCCCCTGTTTCGCCTCTTCGATCCGGCCTTGCAGGACGTTCTGGTAGAGGGAATCGTTTATCAACGAAGAGATGGGCAGCAGGAAACGCAGTGCCAACAAAACAATACAGCTTTTCAGCAACAGGCGCGGCAACGTTTGCCGGGCGCGCTGATTGAACCAGATTACCGGGATGAACCCGAGCAGCAATACCGCCACTGCCTTGAATGAGATTGCCGTGCCGATCTCGTAGCCGAGCCGCTGGATGCCGAGAGAGACGATGGCCATTACAAGTACGTCCGACAACCGCTCGGTCATGTCGTCGATGGGGTCGAGGATCTGCCCGGCGGCCAGGGTCACGCCGACACCGGCCGGTGCAATGTCGATCTCCGACTCTTTCAGTACGCTCACCACCGCATTGACGCCGCGGGTGGTGGCATAGGCCAGGGTCGCTCCCGTCAGCGCGCTGTCGAAGTAGGCCTCGGACTGATGATCGACCACCGGGATCTCCACCGACGACAGGAGATACGTCGCCCCGCTGAGGAGCACCAACAGCAGGCTGGACAGCAGTTTCTTCATGGGTCGAGTCGACATTCGGCCTCCCAAGATACGCGAATCGCCTTACAATGGTAATCCATGGTCAGGATTATTGTTTGCCCGCCCCATTCCCGCAACCACGCCAGGGTGATTTGCGACCCCCCCGGAAGGGCGTCACTTTATTGGAGACGGATTTTTCACCTTTGTTGCAAGAGATTGCCGCGCGCTCGTCGTTTCATTGCGCTGCTCTTGCCGCTGCTGCTGTTCAACGGCGGCCCCGGTGCGAACGCGGGCGGACCGGAGATCGTGATCGACGGCGATTCCGGCGCCGTGCTGTATGCCCAGGATGCGGGTCGTGGCTGGTACCCGGCATCCTTGGCCAAGATGATGACGCTCTATCTCGCCTTCCAGGCATTGGCGCAAGGCGAACTGAGCCCCTACGAACAGCTTACGATATCGCCACAGGCGGCGGCCCAGCCCCCGACCAACATCGGTTTGCAGGCGGGCGATAAGATTTCGGTGCGGGAGGCGCTGCTGGCCACCGCGACGGCCTCCGCCAACGACGCGGCGGTGGCGCTGGCGGAGCGGATCGCCGGCAACGAGGAGTCCTTCGCCGAACACATGACCCGCCAGGCGGTCGCCCTGGGAATGACCGGGACCCGGTTTCGCAACGCCACCGGCCTGCCCGACCCGCAGCAACACACCACCGCGCGCGATATGGCGCTGCTCGCCTATCACCTGCTGCACGACTTCCCGGAGCAGTTCCCGCTGTTTTCCCGCACCGGCGCTACCGTGCACGGACAGGTGCTGACCCACACCAACCAGCACTTTCTGGAATATCCGGGGGCGGACGGCATCAAGACCGGCTTTACCTGCGACTCCGGTTACAACCTGGCGGCCTCGCAGCAGACGGACGGGTTGCGCTTGATCGGGGTAGTGCTGGGCGCGGCCAGCGACCAGGAGCGCTTCGACCGGATGGTGGCGTTGCTGCGGCAGGGGCGGCGGGTGGTGGGTGACGGAAAACAGAAAGACTCGATCGTCACCTGGAACGGCGCCCGGCCAGACCATCGCCCGCCCGCAAAGATGACCTCTCAAGTCTGCGGCGCCGGGGGGCGGAACGGCATCATCGAAGCGGAGGGGAAACTGCCCGGCTGGGGGATCTTGTTGGGAGTGTATCGCACCAGAAGCGAGGCCCTGGAAGAAGCGCGCCATGCCCGCTCGCAACTTTCCGGCAAGGCCCGGAACTGCCGGATCGCCGTGCTTCCGCGCCGCTTCGAACGCGGTACTTCCTGGAAGGCGTTACTGGTGGGGCTGAGCTGGGATGATCTGGGAGACGCCTGCCTGAAACTGCGCGCGCAGCGCATCCACTGCGTCCCGCAGACACCGCAAACCCTCAATCAACCGGGCTATGCCAAACGATAAAAACCGGACGACGGTTCCCCGCCGCCCGGTCGTTTGTCGTGTTTTGAAGCTTACTTCTCTACGCTGAGTTCCACCCGCCGATTCCGGGCACGCCCCTCCTCGGTGTCGTTATCGGCGACCGGCTGGGACTCGCCCTTACCGCTGGTCTCCATCGGAATCGTCACTCCCGCTTTTTGCAGATAGCTGGCCACGGAGGCCGCGCGATCTTCGGAAAGCTTCTGATTGGCCGCCTCGGAACCGACGCTGTCGGTATGCCCGACCAGGATCACTTTCTCGATATCGGGACGTCCCTTCAGCACATCCGCCACTGATTCCAGATACCACTTCGCGCTCACCGTAAGCTGCGACAGACCGCTGACAAACTCCACATTCCGAAGGGTCAGCTCCAGCATACAGCCGTCACTGTCCACCTTGGCGCCTTCCGGGGTGTTGGGGCATCGATCCTTGTCGTCGGTAACACCGTCGCCGTCCGAATCGAGCGGACAACCCACATCGTTCACCGCCACGCCATGCGGGGTGTCGGGGCACTGGTCCTTATCGTCCAGAACGCCGTCGCCGTCCGAATCGAGCGGACAGCCCACATCGTTCACCGCCACGCCGTGCGGAGTGCCGGGGCACTGGTCCTTGTCGTCGACCACACCGTCGCCGTCCGAATCCACCGGCCCCCCGCATAATCCGGGCGCGCCATCGAGCGACTGCCAACACTCTCCGTAACTGTTGACCACCGCACTGCCGCCACTGCTCTGCGCGTGTGTGTCTTCAGCACCGGCCATACTCATAAACATCATCGCCAAGATCAGGGCGACAAGGGGATACCAGATCGGGATTGTTCTTACTTCCATGGATTCTCTCCTGATGGTTGTCTTGAAGGAAAGAGACCCCCTCCGGAAGCGATCCCGAAGGGGGTTCCTTAGTGACAGGTGATACGCCTTTAACTATATATGCAAATCGAAGGGGCGTTTGAAATCCCGGATCTTTTCCAACGGATTTCGAAAGACGGGTACGGATCCGGGCTGCCGGATAAGCCCGCGGAAGGAAGGGTTATCAACCCCCGGTGATGGACATGAGACGCGCCAGCGGAACAGTGGCGTCGTTGAATTCGTGCGCCTTCGGTTTGTTGCGGACCGCCTCTGCGATCGCCTCCGCCAACTCGGCATCCGTAGCGCCCAGGCGGAGCAACGGCCGCAGTTCCAGTCGGTCCTCTTGCCCCAGGCAGAGATAAAGGGTCCCTTCGGAGGAGAGCCGGACCCGGTTGCAGGTATCGCAGAAGTGCTGCGACAGCGGGGTGATGAATCCCATCTTCAACCGGCCTTCTTTTAATTTAAGGTAACGGGCCGGACCGGCGCCGCTCATCCGCGCCGGTTCCAGTTCGAACCGCTGTTCCAGCAGGGACCGGACCTCCTGCAGACTGACATAGCGTGACTGCGCGCTGCGCCCCCCCTCGCCCACCGGCATGGTCTCGATAAACCGCAGGGTGAATCCGTGCTCATGGCAGAACTCCACCATGGCGGGCACCTCCCCCAGATTGAGATCCCGCATCACCACCATGTTGATCTTGATGGGATGAAAGCCCGCCTCTTTGGCCGCCATCAGTCCACGCAATACCGGCGCCAGCTCGCCTCCCGTAATCTCCCGGAACACCTCGGGGTTCAGGGAATCGAGACTGACGTTGATGCGATGGATGCCGGCCTCCTTCAGCCGTAGCGCATGTTCGGCAAGATGGGAAGCGTTGGTGCTGAGAGAGAGATCCTCGACCCCGGGCAGCCGGTTGATGCGGCAAATCATCTCCACCAGATCCTTGCGCAATAACGGCTCGCCACCCGTGAGACGGATCTTTTGCACCCCCAGTTCGGAGAAGATCCGGACCAGCCGCAACAACTCCTCCAGCGTCAGCCGATCTTCCGGCGACCCGAACTCCTTGTGCCCCTTCGGGATGCAATAGAAACAGCGCAGATCGCAACGGTCGGTCACCGACAACCGCAGATATTCGATGGTGCGTCCGAAATGGTCGATCAATTGGCCCATGATAATGATCCGGTTCTACGGCGCCCGCCCGGAGCGCACCAGTCCTGCCTCTACCTGCATTCGCTTCTCTTTACCGACCAGCAACTCGACCAACTCCAGGGCAAAATCCATGGCGGTGCCCGGCCCGCGCGATGTGATCACCCGCCCGTCCTGCACCACCGGTTGCGGATCGAGTCGTACCTCGGTCCGCGCCATGCCTTCCAATACTCCCGGATATGCGGTGGCCCTTTTCCCGTCCAGCAGTCCGGCGCTCGCCAACACCTTGGGTGCGGCACAGATGGCGGCGACATAACCGCCGGCGTTCGCCGTCTGTTCGAGCAATCGGCGGATGCGCGGGTCCTGTTCCAGGTTGTCGGAACCGGGCTGACCGCCGGGCAAGACCACCATGTCGAACGCCTGCTCCTGCACCGCATCCAGTGTTGTATCGGGCACCAGCACGACACCGCGGCTCGCCTGAATCGGGCCCGCCGCCAAGCCGGCGGTTATCACCTCGATACCGGCCCGGCGCAGCAGGTCGATGACGGTTACGGCTTCGAGCTCTTCACAACCCGGGGCGAGGGGAACGAGGATCCTGGCCATGATGGGTCTTTCTCCTGTAGTGCGATCAGTTCCGAGGTGGGAACCAGCCGGACGCCGCTGCGGCCCAGCCGCGTCAACTCCTGTTTCAGCACCGCCATGGTCTGCATGTACGGGTGGCCGATGCCGATGGCGTAACCGTGATTCTGCGCCATCTTCACCAGTTCCCGGAATTGCCGATGGATTGCGGCGGGGTCCCGGTTATTGTCCAGAAATACGTTACGCCGGGCGGCGGGGACGCCCTGCTCTCTGGCTACCTGTTCGGCCACCGTCTGGCGCGTGGTGCGGCTATCCACAAAAAACAGGTCACCGCGGGTCCGAAGCTCTTTCATGAGCCACCCCATCGCTCCCGGGTGGCGCGTCAGGAGGCTTCCCATGTGGTTGTTGATGCCCGCCACATAGGGCAGCGAATCGAGATCACCCCGCAGGGTGTCGAGGAACTCCTGTTCGGTCAGGTCCAGCGTAAGGGCGCCGGGGCCCAGCAGATAACCGTTATGGGACTCCATCGGCAGGTGCAGCATCACCTCCTTGCCGATGGCATGCGCGCGTTTTGCCAGTTCCCGGGCATGCGGCGTATGGGGCAAAAACGCCAGCGTCACCGGGCCGGGCAAGGCGAGGGCCGCCTCGCCGTGCGCCATTTCGTTGCCGAGATCATCGATGATGATGGAGATCGCCGGCGACGACTCCGGCTCAACGGCATCCGCCCGTCCGACGGCCGGCAGGCCGGCGGCAAGGGCGAACAACAGTGCTGCAACCCAAAGACCACGCGGGCGGTGTGTCGCCACTTAGCCGCTCCCGCTACCCTGCAGCAAAACCAGTCCCTTGAGAAGATTCAGCGCCTCGTACAACTGATAGTCCGTTTCCACCAACCGCTCGGCCGGTTGCTTGGCGCCGGACTCGGCGTCCGACTCCTTGGCCGGCGTCGTTTCCTTGCCGTTGGTGAGGTGGTGCGCCAGATCCGCCTCCTTCAGCTGGTCCGCCTGGGACTGCGGTTCCGTTTCGGCAAGCTTGAGGTTCTCCAGTTTGATGTCGGGAGTGATTCCCTCCGCCTGGATGGAGCGCCCGGACGGGGTGTAGTAGCGGGCGGTGGTCAGCTTCACCGCCGCACCCCGCGGCAACGGCAGTACCGACTGCACCGATCCCTTACCGAAGGTTTGGGTTCCCATAATCACGGCCCGCTTGTGATCCTGCAGAGCGCCGGCGACGATCTCGGAGGCGGATGCCGAGCCCCCGTTCACCAGCACCACTATCGGTGCCCCGTCCAGCAGGTCATCCGGACCGGCCGCATACTCTATTCTGGAATCCGGCGTCCGTCCCTGGGTATAGACGATCTTGCCGCTTTTCAGAAAGGCGTCACTTACCGCCACTGCCGCACTGAGCACCCCACCGGGATTGTTGCGCAGATCCAGCACCAGTCCCCTGATGGTGCCGTTCGACTGTTTTTTCATTTCTTCGATCGCTTTTTGCAGATCGCTATCCGTTTCGGATTGGAAATTGGAGATGCGAAGATAGCCGAAACCCGGTTCCAGCAATCGGTTTTTGACGCTCTGCACGGTAATGATATCGCGCTCGATGGGGATGCGAATGGGCGCATCCACATTCTCCCGGACGATGGTGAGGGTGATGGTGGTGCCGGGTTCGCCCCGCATCATGTCCACCGCCTCGGACAAGGTCATCCCTTTGACCGGCTGGTCGTCGAGCCGGATGATCAGATCGCCGGCGCGCACCCCGGCGCGTTGCGCGGGGGTATCGTCGATGGGGGAGATTACTTTAATGAAACCGTCCTCCATCCCCACCTCGATCCCCAAACCGCCGAATTTACCGGAGGTGCCGATCTCCAGCTCCTTGTACTCTTCGGGGGTCAGGTAAGAGGAGTGCGGATCGAGCCCGGTGAGCATGCCCTGAACGGCATGTTCCAGCAGGGTCGTATCGTCCACGGACTCCACATAGTCGTGTTTGATCCGACCGAACACCTCTGCGAACAAGCGCAGCTCTTCGATCGGCATATCCTCCGCTTTCTTCTCTTCCGCATCTACCGCCATCGCCGGCGACAACAAGACGCTGAATACAATGCCCGCGAGCAACGAGAAGAAAAGAGCCCGTTTTTGTTTCATGTGCCGCTCCTTAATAAACCATCGGTCACAAAATATGTTGTGCCGGCCGCGTTACCCCAACCGATTGCCCCGGACCGGACGGCACCAGGCGCCGGGATTCTCGGGGCGCCCCTGGTACCGAACTTCGAAATATACACCGGCCTCACTGCGGCCGCCGCTATTACCTGTCAAAGCCACCGGTTCGCCCGCCTCCACCCATTCACCGACCTCCTTGAACAGGCTCTGGTTGTGGCCATACAACGTCATATAGCCGTTACCATGATCGATGATCATCAACAATCCGAATCCCCGCAACCAGTCGGCAAAAACCACCCGCCCGTGATAGACCGCATGCACCTCGGAACCCTCGGGCGCAGCGATCAGAACACCGTCCCAACGCAGCCCGCCGCCCTTGTCGCTTCCGAACGCCGCTTTGAGACGCCCGGCGGTGGGCCATTGCATTCGGCCTTTGAAAGACGAAAAAGGTTTCCTGGTTTCCAGTTCGAGTGGCGGCGGTGCGGCGGTGCGCTCCTTCTCCAGCCGCGCCAGAAGTTCCTGCAGACGCTGCTCATTCTGCTGGAGCGTCTTCAACTCGGCTCCCTGCGTGCGAATCCCGGCATTGAGAGCGGTCATCACCTCCTGCCGTCCGGAGCGGGCCAGTTCCAAACGCTCCTTTTCCTCTTTCTTCTGCTGTTGCAATCCCTGCAACCGCTTTTCCTCGCGCACGATCTCCTGCTCGGTGCGGCGTAGCTGCCCCAGCGTTTCTTCAATATCCGCGACTTGTTCAATCCGGGAACGGTTCAGATAATCGTAGTACACCATCATTCGGCTGACCACGGCGGGGTCCTGTTGGTTCAACAGGATCTTGACCCGCTCCTGCCGTCCCATCACATAGGCGGAATAGATCTGACTGCGCAACGCATCCTGTTGCTTCCGGAGCAGCCCCTGTTTCTCCTCGCGTTCGTTCCGTAAGCGATGCAATTGTCGCTGCTGGCGTTGCAGTCCGTCGCCGATCACCCGCAGCCCGCGCGCCAATTTACCGATCCGCTGTTCCGAAGCGCGCAGCTCTTTCAGTAATCCCTGGCGTCGCTGTTCCGCCGATTGAAGCGAATTCTGAAGCGTACCGATGCGCTGACGCAATTGCTCCAGCTGTTGTTTGGCGCTGGCGATATCATCGCCGCCGGACGCCAACCCAAACGGCATCAGTGTCAACAATGCCAATAACGGCATCCACCGTTTTACTCTTTTGCGACCCTCGATATGCATCCGCACGGCGGTGCCGAAGCTAGGTGAACCGCACCAACGACCGCCCGGTCATCTCGGCGGGCTGCGGCAATCCCAGCAACTGCAACAAGGTCGGTGCGACATCACACAGCGCTCCCCGTTCTTCCAAATCCGCCGGGCGTCCGACGTAGACCAGCGGGACCAGGTTATTGGTATGCGCGGTGTGCGGCTGGCCGGTGGCGCGGTCCAGCATCTGTTCGGCATTACCGTGATCCGCCGTTATCAACAGCTCTCCGCCCACCCGCTCCAGGGCGGCAACGATGCGTCCGAGACAACCGTCGATGGTTTCGATCGCCCGGATCGCCGCCTCCATGATGCCGGTGTGACCTACCATATCGGGGTTGGCGAAGTTACAGATCACCACATCGTAGCCGCCGCTCTCGATCGCCTGCGTCAAACGGTTTGCGACCTCGGGTGCACTCATCTCCGGCTGCAGATCGTAGGTGGCGACCTTGGGGGAGGGGACCAGGATGCGGTCTTCCCCGGGAAACGGATCTTCCTGTCCGCCGCTGAAAAAGAAGGTGACATGGGCGTACTTCTCGGTCTCCGCAATCCGCAACTGGCGCAACCCGAGTGCCGACACATATTCTCCAAAACCGTTGCTCAGCTCGACCGGCGGGAAGGCCGCCGGCACCTGAAAATCCTTGCTGTATTCGGTCAGCGTCACGAATGCCGACAAGCGCAGGCGCCGATCCCTTGGAAAACCGTCGAACTCCGGTTCGATAAAGGCCCGGGTAATCTCGCGCGCCCGATCCGAACGGAAGTTCATAAAGATCACCGCATCGCCGTCCGCCACCGCCGCGGGCTCCCCGATCCGGGTGGCTTTCACAAACTCGTCGCTCTCGCCCCGGTCGTAGGCCTGCTGCAAACCCTGTAACGGATCATCCGCCGTAAACTCGGCCTGACCTCTGGCCAGCAGATTGTAGGCGGCCTCCACCCGATCCCAGCGGTTGTCGCGATCCATGGCGTAATAGCGCCCGACCAGGGAAGCGATCCGGCCGCAGCCGACCTCGGACAACACCCGCTGCATCGCCTCCAACGAAGGGGCGGCGCTCTTGGGCGGCATATCCCGGCCGTCGAGAAAGGCGTGGACAAATACCTTGCTGCAACCGCGGGAAACCGCCAGGCGCACCATGGCGTGGATATGTTGTTCGTAGCTGTGCACCCCGCCGGGGGAGAGCAGACCGAGGATATGGACCGCGCCGCCGGAGGCGATCGCGCCATCCACCGCCGCGCACAGTGCGGGGTTTTGAAAAAACTCCCCCTGCTCCACGGCGCGGCTCACCCGGCTCGAATCCTGATACACCACCCGCCCGGCGCCGAGGTTGAGATGCCCGACCTCGGAGTTTCCCATTTGGCCCTCCGGCAACCCCACATCGGCGCCCGAGGTCCCGATCAGCGTATGGGGGCAGGTCTGCCACAGACGGTCCCAGACCGGGGTCTGCGCCGCCGCGATGGCGTTGAAATCGGGGCTCTCGCTGTAGCCCCACCCGTCGAGAACCAGCAGGACCACAGGCCTTACATCAGGCTTCATAAAACCGCGCTACCTTGGTTAATTTATTGAAAAAACAGCTCATTAAACCACTTTTCCGGGGTCCGAGCCAGGAGGGTTCAGGACAGAAAAACTTTTCCAAAAGTGGGGGAAACAGAGTATTATTTTATTAGTTTACTTTGAACTAATGGTTAATTGAGATGGAATACAAGTTCGGCAACTCTCGGAAATCGCTGATGGATTCGGACGACGATTTCGATGCCCTATTCGCGGGGGACGACGATATCGAACGCGCCTCCCGCTCTCTCAAGGCCATGTCCCATCCGCTACGGCTCAAGATCCTCTGCACCTTGGGAGACAAGGAGGTCAGCGTCCAGGAGATCGTGGATGTGGTGGGCACCTCTCAGAGTAATATCTCGCAGCATCTGGCGATCTTGCGGGACAAGGGAATTCTCGCTTCTCGCAAGGACGCCAACCGGGTCTTTTATCGTGTGAGCGATAACCGAACCCTGCAGCTAATCAGCATGATGCGAAATGTCTTCTGCCAACATAAACAATAACCGCTAACCCGTTCCACGACGCCGTCTCGGCCAGCGCTCCGGAATGCGGGCCGTGTACGTCGTTTTTCAGTCATCGAACACCAAACCTTGATGAATCACAACGAACCATGATGCACCAACTGCTTGAATTTGCCGGGAACCACCTGATTCTCGTCGGCACCCTGATCGCAATCCTCGCTCTTCTGATCCACAGCCTGGCCTCCGAAATGGGCGGGAAAGGCGTGGTGGGACCACAACAAGCCACGGAGTTAATCAACCGTGAGGATGGGGTGGTGTTGGATGTGCGTTCCATGGCCGATTTCAACAAAGGCCACATTATCCGCGCTATCAATATCCCGATCAGCGGCCTGCAGAATCAACTCGGCCAACTGGAAAAATACAAAAAGAAACCGATCATCGTCGCATGTCGTTCCGGCGCCCAATCTTCGCTTGCCTGCAAACAGCTGCAACGCAACGGGTTCGAGCGGGTCTACAACCTGAAAGGCGGTATTTTGGGATGGCAGAGCAAGAATCTGCCCATGAGCCGCAAAAAGTAGACGCCCCTTTTTATCGCCGCACCACGAAACCAAACAAACAGGAATCAGCCTTATGAGTGATCAACCCCAAGCGCAATCGGAAGACGGCCGCAATTTCACGATCCAGCGCGTCTACACCAAAGATGTCTCTTTCGAAACCCCGAACTCCCCGGCTATTTTTACCGAGAAATGGCATCCGGAATCCAACCTGGAACTCAACAGTTCGGTGCAGCCGATGGAGAACGACCTGTATGAAGTCACTCTGAGCGTAACCGTCACCACTAAAATCGGCGACAAGGTTGCTTTCCTGGTGGAAGTGCAACAGGCCGGGGTATTCCTGGTACGCGGCTTCCCGCAACAGGAACTGGGGCCGATGATGGGGGCCTACTGCCCGAATATCCTGTTTCCGTACGCGCGCGAGGTGGTCTCCGACCTGGTCACCAAGGGAAGTTTTCCGCAATTGGTGCTGGCGCCGGTAAATTTCGAACTTCTCTACGCCCAGCATCTCCAGGAACAGGTAAAAAAGCAAAAGGACTCCGAGGCGACCCACTAAGATCACGCCATGAACCAAGCGGCACCGACCATCGCCATCCTGGGAGCCGGTTCCTGGGGAACCGCCCTGGCCATTCTGCTCAGTCGCAACGGCGCCACCGCCCGGCTGTGGGGGCTGCCGCAGGAGATAGAGCCGCTGGTGCGGGACGGCGAAAACCGCCACTTCCTTCCGGGGATTCCGTTCCCTCCGGGGCTTACCCCCACCGCCGACCTGTCGTACGCGATCCGGGGGGCGGATGAGGTACTGGTGGTGGTCCCAAGCCATGCCTTTCGTCCCGTGTTGGAACAGATCGCACCGCAAATGGAGCAGACCACCACCCTCAGCTGGGCCACCAAGGGATTCGAGCCAGGCACCGCCCGGCTGTTGAGTTCCGTGGCAACCGAGCTGCTGGGAGAACTGCGCCCCATCGGGGTCATCTCGGGTCCCACCTTTGCGGGCGAAGTGGCTCGCGGCCTTCCCACCGCCGTCACCGTCGCCTCCACCTCGGAGGCCCATGCCCGGAAGCTGGCCGGTTATCTGGGTTCGGATGTGTTCCGGGCCTATACCACCGATGATCTGGTCGGGGTTCAGGTTGGCGGAGCGGCCAAAAACGTGATGGCCATCGGCGCCGGGATCGCCGACGGCCTCGGTTTCGGCGCCAATACCCGCGCCGCCCTGATCACGCGCGGACTGGCCGAGATCATGCGCCTGGGGATCGCCCTGGGCGGCAGGATGGAGACCTTTATGGGCCTGGCGGGCCTGGGGGATCTCGCCCTCACCTGCACCGACAACCAGTCCCGCAACCGCCGCATGGGGCTGGCATTGGCACAGGGACTCTCCATCGAAGAGGCGCGCGCACAGATCGGGCAAGAGGTGGAAGGGATCGGCACCGCGCAGGTGGTTTACCGGAAAGCGCAGGAACTGGGAATCGAGATGCCGATTACCGAACAGATCTATCGCGTACTCTACGAGAACCTGAATCCCCGGCAGGCGGTTCAATCCCTGCTGGAACGGGCGCAGAAGGCGGAGGCCGACTGACTAGCCTTCGGGTTTGCCGCGCTCCTGCGCGCCGCAAAACCCCTGCTGCCGCCACGCCTCGAACAACACCACCGCCACCGCATTGGAGAGATTGAGGCTGCGATTCCCGGGCACCATCGGGATCCGGATCCGCTCTCCGGGGGGAACCCCGTCCAACACCTCGCCCGGCAAACCCCGCGTCTCGGGCCCGAACAGCAGGGCATCCCCGGGACGATACCGAACCTCAGCATAGGAATGGCGGCCGCGTGTGGTACAGGCGAACAGGCGCGCCGGCGGCGGCTGTTGCAGAAACGCTGCCAGATCCGCATGCTCCTGCACCCCGGTCAACTCCGCATAATCCAGGCCCGCCCGCCGCAGATTCCGGTCATCCAGACTGAACCCCAGCGGATGAATCAAGTGCAGGGTGCTGCCACTGTTGGCGCAGAGGCGTATGATATTGCCGGTATTGGGCGGGATCTCCGGCTCGAACAGTACAATATGAAACATCTTTACGGACGACAGCCTCTATGACCGAGACCGACACCTCCCCGCTCGCGATTGAATTTTGCGGCCTGCGGTTCCAGACCCCGCTGGTCCTGCTCTCCGGGTGTGTCGGTTTCGGGGAAGAGTACACGCGGGTCAAAGGTTTTTCCAATCGGGATGCGGGGGCGGTCTGCCTGAAGGGCACCACCCTGGAGCCGCGGCTCGGGAACCCCCCGCACCGGGTCTACGAAACCACCGGCGGCCTGCTCAACGCCATCGGCCTGCAGAATCCGGGCGTGGATACAGTGGTCACCGAGATCCTGCCCAAGCTGGATTTTCAGGAGACCCGCTTTATCGCCAACGTTTCCGGCTCCACCATCGAGGAGTACCGGGAGGTCGCCCGTAGATTCAACGACTCGCCTATCGACGCCATCGAGATCAATATCTCCTGTCCCAACGTGAAACAGGGGGGCGCCGCGTTCGGCAACGATCCGGAAACCTCGGCGCGCGTGGTGGCGGCCTGCCGCGAAGTCACCGACAAACCGCTGATCACCAAACTCTCCCCCAACCAGACCGATATCGCCGAGAACGCACGCCGCTGCCTGGAGGCGGGCAGCGACGCCTTTTCGGTCATCAACACCCTGATGGGCATGGCGATCGACGCCGAAAGCCGCACCCCCATCATCGGCAACAACCAGGGCGGCCTCTCCGGTCCCGCAATCAAGCCGGTGGCGCTGCTCAAAGTGCATCAGGTCTACCAGGTGTGCCGTGATCACGGTATACCGATCATCGGCCAGGGCGGCGTCAGCAGTGCCGAGGATGCACTGGAATTCCTGATTGCCGGGGCCACCGCCGTCGGGGTCGGCACCGCGCTGTTTTATGACCCGCTGATATGCCGCAGGATCAACCAGGGAATCCTGGATTATCTGGAGCGGCATCGACTTTCTTCGGTGGCCCAGCTTACCGGCACATTGCAGCTTAACGATCCGCGCGTCATCGGCTGCGGCTGCTGACGCGGCGGAGTTATCGCCCGCCGCCCATTCGCGGTACTATTTCCACAATCAGAAACGAAGCGAGGCATCCCAGCACGGAGCATGAACAAGGATCTCCCCCATCCGGACATCCATACACTGCGCACGTTTTTGCCTTTTCAGGAACTGCGCCAGGACCAGCTCACTCTGCTGTCCCATCACCTACAGGTGGAAACCGCCCCTCCCGGCGTCCTCCTGATCGAGCGGGACAGCCGGGAAGACTTTCTCTTTTTTCTGAGCGATGGACGCGTACGCCTGGAGGCGGAAGACGGCAAAACCATCGAGGTACAAAGCGGAAGCGACCAAGCCCGGCGGCCGATCGCGCAGCTGGTACCGCGAAAATTCCGGGTCACCTCCATCACCCCGATCCGATATCTTCGGATCCCTCCCGGTCTGATCCCACGCCTCGACCCGGAGACGAAAAAAGGGCGTCTGCTATTCGGTTACGAGGTACTGGAAGGCGGCACATGGGCGAAACAGGCCGATACGGAACACCAACTCACATTTCAACTCTACCAGGATCTGAAAAACGACCGCCTGGTGCTGCCTTCGCTCCCGGAAGTGGCGATCCGCGTCGGCCAGGCAGTCGAAGACCAATCCTCAGACGCCAAGCGAATTGCCGACATCATCCAAAACGATCCGGCGATCACCGCCAAGATTGTGAAAGCGGCCAACAGCGCCTTCTATGGTTCCAGTAATCCGGTCCACAGTTGCAGCGACGCCGTGGTGCGGCTCGGCATGCGGGTGACCCACAATCTGGTTCTGGCCTATACCATGCGCGATCTGTTTCAGCCGCGCTCCCGTCTGCTGCAACAACGCATGGAGGAGTTGTGGCAACACAGCACCCAGGTGGCCGCTCTCTGTTATGTGCTGGCCAAGCAGTCCAAATTCTTTAATCCGGACGAAGCCATGCTGATCGGTCTGTTGCACGACATCGGGGTGGCGGCCATCATCAACCAGGCGGCCAACTATCCGGCCCTCGCCAGCAGCTCCGATGCGCTCGACCATGCCACCACGCATCTGCGCAGCCCTATCGGTGGGGCGATTATGGAGGCCTGGCACTTTCCGGAGGAGTTTGTACAGGCGACGCTGGAAGCGGAGGAGTGGCTGCGGAACGGACGCCAGGAACCCGACTATTGTGACCTGCTGATCGTAGCGCAACTACATAGCTTGGTGGGCACCGACCGGGCGCTCACCGTGCCGCCGCTCAACGAGGTTCCGGCGCTGGCGCGCCTGGGCCTCGGCGAGCTGACGCCGAAGCAAAGCCTCATGCTCCTGGAGGCGGCGGTAGGGCAGATCGAACGTACCGAGCTGTTGCTGAAGGTCTGATTCGAGATCTATCCTGCGGGGCGCCGGACACCGCATACTCATCTTCGAAGAAAAAAGTTCTCCCTGCCCAAACCCGGCTGCAACTGATCCACCCAGGCGGCCTGCGCGCGAAACGAAACGACCGGTATGATCGAAACGCGGCATGACTACTTAATAGTATGAAGCTCTATCATTCCCACCCTTGGAAGGTGACACCATCCGAGGCCCGCGCAATCCAGCAACGCCTGGCCGCACAGGTGGAAACCGCCGACCGGTTGGATCCCGTTCAATGCGTGGCGGGGGTGGATGTGGGTTTTGAAGCGGAGGGCCGGATCACGCGTGCGGCGGTGGCGGTGCTGCATTTCCCGTCGCTGCGACCGGCGGAACAGGCGATCGCACGCCTGCCCACCGGATTCCCCTATGTGCCGGGACTGTTGTCGTTTCGCGAAATCCCGGCGGTGCTGGCGGCCCTGGAGAAACTCTCCCGACTTCCGGATCTTCTGCTGTGCGACGGCCAGGGACTCGCCCACCCGCGCCGGTTCGGCATCGCCTGCCACCTCGGGGTGCTCACCGGCCTGCCCGCCATCGGTGTCGCAAAAAGCAGGCTGGTGGGCACTCATGAACCGGTACCCGAGGACAAAGGCGCCTGGGTGCCGCTGATCGATGGAAAGGAACGGATCGGCGCGGTGCTGCGGACCCGCGCCCGGGTCACGCCTCTCTATGTCTCCGGCGGTCATCGTATCTCCCTCGAGACCGCCATCGAATATGTATTGCGCTGCACCACCCGGTATCGTCTGCCGGAAACCACCCGGGCCGCGCATCGCTTGGCATCGGAGAAAGCGTAGTCCCCGGCCCGGCGTCCTGGGGCGCTTTGGCATGACTGTAAAAAGCCTGCGGCCGGACTCTGAAACGATTCAGTACGCCGCCCTATGGTCGGACAATTCGGCTCTGACAGCCGCCGGAGAAACCTCCGGCCGCGCCGTCATCATCGCATCTGAATCCAAACAGAGATGTTCCTCTACACCCCGGGCAGAAACGAATCGATCCCATTTTTCATAGAGTGTCTCGAGATTCGACGCGTCCCGGTAGAACGCCACGGAATCCCGCAGCCACCTGATTTTCGCCGCCTTGTCTGAATCGGGCCGCGCCACAAACGCGTTGCATAACGGTATCAGCCGGGCCGAGATGCGTTGCTGCAACAACTTAACAGAGGCACGCAAGGTCAAAACCGTTACGTTTTCCGCTTGCGGTAACAAATCGGGAAGATATCGAAAATCGCCGTCAGATATGGATTGCGCATAGAGATCGTAATGCAGGATCATCCGATCGATTCGTTGTTGTTGCAGTGCGGGCAAATTCCACGCCTCAACATACAGGCCGGGCGCGCTCGGATTCACGCCCAGTTGATCGCACAGGCCCGGAAGGCCGCCCGCCAGCAATCTTTCCATCAGAAAGCTTTTCCCGGAGGCGCTCGGTCCGGCAACAATGATTAACCGTCCCACCTGTAGCATCCGAAACCCCATGTACCCAACCAAACGCGAAAATGGACGCACGGAACGGGGGCGTTGGCTTGGTTATTAGAATGCCCGGCATTCCCGCCATAACGAAAACGTCGCGACCAGCGCGCTACAGCAACAATCTAGACAGAACTGCTGAAAACATACCATTCGGTTTGTCGTGATCGCATTGATTATTTTCTTCGATCACGCCCGGTCGGAACCGGAGCTATAACGACGCGGGCAATACTCGCGGCTGCTTATTCCCGGGTGTGTTCAATATAGTAAGGCCGGTCTTCCATCTCCAGCCGCACCCCTTCCGCTTGCAGACGCAGGCGCCCGCCCCCCTCGAACCGAAGATCGCAATGGGCGCGTCCGCGGCTCGCGAGGGGTATCGGAATCATATCGCGGTAGGTGTAGATGTTCTCTCCCACATCGCCACCGGCGCAAACACAGGGACAGGACGGAAGCTCCCCCTCCACCTCGGCCTGCTCGAACACCAGGTCACCGGACTGATACCAGCGGGTGCGCTCCACCGAACCGGTCATGGTCTTGACGATATAGGCGCGGGAAAAGCGCACAATGACCCGATCCCCGTCGTGCCGGATGCTCTCTACCTCGCAACCCGGCAGCTCAATGCTGCTGATATCCATGAAATACCCCCGTCTGGACTGCGGCGATTATACGCCTCTAATTTGGGGATGCTCCCGGAAAAATTCCAGCAACATAAATAGCGCGGCTACGGCTCCGGTTCCTCCGACCCGAGTCCCAGCTCTTTGATCTTACGGGTCAGCGTGTTGCGGCCCCATCCCAACAGGCGTGCCGCCTCCTGCCGACGACCACCGGTCTGCTTGAGCGCGGACTCGATCATCACGGTCTCAAACATCGGCAGCGCCTCTTCCAGTATTCCCTCGTCACCCTGTTGCAACCGGCGGCGCGCCCACTCGCCCAGATTGATTCGCCAATCGCCGGCGTTGGCGGCCTCCTTCATTTCTCCGCTCAGTTCCGGCGGCAGATCCTCGATGTGGAGATCGCGGCCGGAAGCCATAACGGTAAGCCAGCGCGCGGTATTTTCCAGTTGCCGAACGTTGCCCGGCCAATCCAGATGTCGCAACTTTTCCGCCGTTTGCGGCAACAGCTGTTTGGCCTCAACCCCCAACTCGGCGGCGGCGCGGGCCAGAAAATAGCGCATCAACAACGGCACGTCTTCGCGCCGTTCCCGCAACGGGGGGATGTGGATGCGGATGACGTTCAAGCGATGGAAAAGATCCTCCCGAAAACGCCCCTCTTTCACCAACCCCTCCAGGTCCTGATGAGTGGCCGCAATGATCCGCACATCCACGCGTACCGGATCGTGCCCACCGACCCGATAGAACACGCCGTCCGCCAGCACCCGCAACAGGCGGGTCTGAAGCTCGGCCGGCATGTCGCCGATCTCGTCAAGAAACAGCGTCCCTCCGTTGGCCTGCTCGAAACGCCCCAGACGGCGCGCCTGCGCGCCGGTAAAGGCCCCCCGTTCATGTCCGAACAGTTCCGACTCCAGCAACTCCCGCGGGATCGCCGCCATGTTGAGCGCGATGAACGGGCGTCCCGCCCGTGGACTGTGTCGATGCAACGCTTGCGCCACCAGCTCCTTGCCGGTGCCGGATTCGCCGTTGATCAGTACCGTGATGCTGGAGCGGGCCAAACGACCGATGGCCCGGAACACCTCCTGCATCGCAGGGGCTTCGCCGATGATCTCCGGCGTGGGCAGGGCTTCTCCCTCTTCCGCCCGAGCCAGCCGCTCCCCCTGACGACAGGCCCGGCGCACCTGCGCCACCGCTTCATCCACATCGAACGGTTTCGGCAAATATTCGAAGGCCCCCCGGTGAAAAGCGGCCACCGCGCTTTCGAGATCGGAGTGGGCGGTCATGATGATCACCGGCAGATCCGGGTAGGTATCGTGAATCTCTTTGAGCAGGGCAAAGCCGTCCATCCCCGGCATTCGCACATCGGAGATCACCACATCGGGCCGGTTGCCCGCCATCGACGCAAGTACGCCGCTGGCGTCCTCGAAGCTGGTGACTTCCATATCTTCAGCCTGGAGCGCCTTTTCCAGCACCCAGCGGATCGACCGGTCATCGTCGATCACCCATACCCGATGTCTCTCAACCATCGCCTTTCTCCAAAGGAAGGATTACGCTGAACACGGTACTCCCCGGTTCGCTACGCCATTCGATCAACCCTCCGTGTTGGTTGATCAGGGTCTGGGAAATGGAAAGCCCCAGCCCGACACCGTTGCTGGTGGCGGTGACCAGCGGGTAAAAAAGTTTTTCCCTGATCTCCTCCGGGATCCCAGGGCCGTTGTCCTCAATATCGATCTGGACCGCCAATTTGTGCCGCGCGCTGCCGATGGTGAATTGCCGCAAGATTCGGGTCCGCAAAATGATGACGCCGTCCTCGCGGTCAACCATCACGGCGGCCGCATTTCGCACAATGTTGAGAATCGCCTGAATAATCCGGTCACTGTCCACATACAGATCCGGGATACTCGGGTCGAAATCCCGTTCGATCCGCAGCCGGTCCCCATACTCCGCCAGCACCAGCGTGCGTACCCGCTCCAGCAGCAGGTGGACGTTCACCTCGGACATTTGCGGCAGCCGGTGGGAACCGAGCATCCGATTCACCAGGGATTGAAGGCGGTCCGCCTCATCGATGATGACGCGGGTATATTCCGCCAAGGCCGGATCATTCAGCTCCCGTTCCAATAACTGGGCCGCGCCCCGCAAACCGCCTAAAGGATTCTTGATCTCGTGGGCCAGCCCCCGGATCAGCTCCCGCGCCACCTGTTGCTGGTTGATCAACTGCTCTTCCCGGCTGATCTTGAGCTGACGATCGATCTGTTGTATCTCCAGCAGAAAGCACCCCTCCAGCTCCGCCTCCAGTAACGGCACAAAGGTGCAATCCACCATCACCCGCCCACCGGTGGCGAGGGTCAAGGCAATCTCACGCTCGGTGAAGGGGCGGTCGGTATCAACCACCCGACCGATGCTGCTTTCAATGACCTCCCCATCCGGACCCCGCAGAAGATCGTGTGCCCGCTGCCCCACCATACTGCGGGTGCTGGCGGCGAACAGCATCTCGGCTGCCGGATTCATGAAACGGAGAATGAACTCCTCATCAAACAACAAAACCGCCGTGGTAAGATTTTCCAATACCCGGCCGGCAAGTTCGTGTGAAGCGATCTCTCTGAAGTCCATAGCGCTCATAAAGTGCAAAATCCGGACCATCCTGGATTCCTTCCAATAACCGCCGAAAAACGGTTGAAACCGGCCAAATCAGGTAGGGTTCGAAACACCCGCCATATCCAACCACAGCCATCCATGCACCATATTGGTGCATGAACATGCGCCAAATGCAAGCTTTGAGGATTATTGCTTCTGTTGGTAGTTCGGGCTGTAGTCGGTGCCGGGTTTAAACCGATCGCCGCTGCTCGGAGAGGTGCTGGTGTTATCGTAGGTCTGGTCGTAGACGGTGTCCCGCGAATCCGTGGGGTCCGTTACAGTCGTTCCAAAATCGGATTCATCCGGATTCTGGGGTATGCCTTCATCGCTGGTGCTGGTGGTCGTATCTTCGTATTCGCTCGACGCATCGTCGGTCGGATCCTGGGCGTAATCCGGCTGATACGACTTGGTGTTATCGGTGGTCGTACCGGAACCTTCGCCACCGGTATCGAGCTCCGTTTCCCGGCGCAGGAAGAAGATCACCGCCTGCGAGCTGATCTGCGGCACGCCCGTGGCATCCACTGCCTGAATCTGCAACGTGTGGCTTCCACGTTTCAGGTTTTGCACCAAGATCTGCTCCTGCGTGAACTCGTTTTCCAGCGCCGTTCCATCCACGATCACCCGGAATTGGTGGCCGGGCTTCAAGCCGGGGGTCAAGGAGTATTCGACCGTGACCTCTCCCGTATTGCTGCGAACGGTCTCGTTCATTTTGGGCTTGGTGGTGACGAGTTCCTGGTATTTCCCGTCGTCCTGCGGCTTGGGTTCGGCGCCGGCCGAATTGATCGGGCTGCTGGCCGGGGTGTAGGTCACCGAGGGCGGAAGTGTGACCTCTTCCGCGCCTTGGGGCGGGGGGGTATCTGTGTAGTGAACGCTGCCGTCCGCATCCACCCACTTGTAGAGTCCGGCAAAAGCGGAGGGCACCAGAAGACAGAGCAACAGTGGAAGCCACTTTTTCATATACCAGAGAATAGCTTACACGAACACGCGCAACAACTACCCACCGGATCAAGGGTGCATTTTTGCCGACCAACGCGCACAGAATCGCGGCCGAATCACAAAAAACAGCCCGGCATAAGACCATCCCTGGTCAAAAAAAACGCCCCCTTTCGGGGGCGTTTCGTTTCGTCGATGCAGTATGCCGATTACAGGCTGTAGTACATATCGAACTCGATGGGGTGGGTGGTCATCCGCATGCGGGTCACCTCTTCCATCTTCAGCCCGATGTAGGCGTCGAGCAGATCGTCGCTGAACACCCCGCCCGCGGTCAGGAAGCCGCGATCGGCATCCAGAGCCTCCAGCGCCATGTCCAGACTGTGGCACACGGTCGGGATCGACTTGGCCTCTTCGGCCGGCAGGTCGTAGAGATCCTTGTCCAAGGCATCGCCCGGGTGGATCTTGTTCTGGATACCGTCCAGACCCGCCATCATCATGGCGGAGAAGGCCAGATAGGGGTTGGCCATCGGATCCGGGAACCGTACCTCGATGCGACGACCCTTGGGGTTGGAATCCCATGGAATCCGGATGGAGGCGGAACGGTTGCGGGCGGAATAGGCCAGCATCACCGGGGCCTCGAAGCCGGGCACCAGACGCTTGTAGGAGTTGGTGGAGGGATTGGTGAGGGCGTTCAGGGCGCGGGCGTGCTTGAGGATACCGCCGATGTAGTAGAGCGCCGTCTCGGAGAGCCCGCCGTACTGGTCGCCGGCGAAGATGTTCTTGCCGTCTTTCGCCAGGGACTGATGCACATGCATACCGGAACCGTTATCGCCCACCAGCGGCTTGGGCATGAAGGTGGCGGTTTTGCCGTAGGCATGCGCCACGTTCCAGGTTACGTACTTCTGGATCTGCACCCAGTCGGCGCGGGTCACCAGGGTGTTGAACCTGGTGCCGATCTCGCACTGTCCGGAGGTGGCTACCTCGTGGTGGTGCACCTCGGTGACGACGCCCATCTCTTCCATGGCCAGACACATGGCGGCACGGATGTCGTTCAGGGAGTCCACCGGCGGCACCGGGAAGTAGCCGCCCTTGACGCCCGGACGATGACCCATGTTGCCGTCGGAATAGACCCGTTCGGAGTTCCACTCCGCCTCTTCCGAGTCGACCTTCACGAAGGAGCCGCTCATGTCGGAACCCCAGCGGACGTCGTCCAGGATGAAGAACTCCGGCTCCGGGCCGAAGAAAGCGGTGTCTGCGATACCGGTGGATTTCAAGTAGGCCTCGGCGCGCTTGGCGAGCGAGCGCGGATCGCGCTCGTAGCCTTCCATGGTGGTGGGCTCCAGGATATCGCAGCGCACGTTTATGGTGACTTCATCGCTGAACGGATCGAGCACGGCGGTGGCGGCCTCCGGCATCAGCACCATGTCGGACTCGTTGATCCCCTTCCACCCGGAGATGGAGGAGCCGTCAAACATCTTGCCGTCGGTAAACAGGTCCTCGCCGACTGCGGTGGCCGGCAGGGTGACATGCTGCTCCTTGCCGCGGGTATCGGTGAAGCGAAGATCGACAAATTTCACTTCGTTTTCTTTCATCATTTTCATTACATTCGAGGCCATCTTCTTTCTCCACATCAAGCTAATAGTTCAATAGTGAGTACTTGGTGCCGAAACGCGGGACACCCTAAATTGTATTCCGAACAAGCCGTATTTCCGGCGGGTTCGAGCAGAATTCATGCCAGCCGAGAAATCTCCCTTCGCCCCGACACCCCTTCGCTGTCGGGCGGTCCGTACCGGGAACAAAGAATCGGAGGATATACCGTTGCAATACAGGCGGTTATCCGACCGCTCAGGATGGAACGCCGCTAATACTCGCATGTTTGTGATGAGCCGTCACGCTACGATTCGGACAGGGTGGACCAACCCCTCAGCCGATAACGCACAATAATGGTGCATATTGGCAGGGCGACGCACCAACATGGGGCATTATGCAAACGACAACCTTACATCCCCGAACGGGGGGAGGTCCCGGATTGCCTCTTTCAGGACTCTCCTCAGTTCGGCGCTTTCCCCGGAACCGGCATAATAAGCGAGGGGAAGACAGAGTTCCACATTGATCTTGCCGTCCAGGTAGTGAAGCAGCACCCGGTCGCTTTCGACCGCCACCGGGAGGAGATCCCGCCAGCGGTTTTGCAGCAACGGCAGGGCCTCCCGGCGAAGCGGCAAACCCTTGCACGGCGTTCCGCGCTCGTCGTCCTCCGGGTCGATATGTACCGTAACATCGGTCACCTCTTCAAACCCGCCCAGCAAGGTGTCGATTACCATCTGGCTGATCATGTGGCCCTCGGAGACGCTGATCCAGGGCTCCACCATCACATGCACGTCCACATTGACCTGGCCTGCCATGCGGCGGGTGCGCAGGGTATGGATATCCGTCACGCCGCCGATGGAAAAAATGGTTTCCCGGATCTTGGCAAGCCGCTCCTCCTCCACGCCGGTATCCACCAGTTCATGGAAAGCGCCTACACCCAGATTCCATCCGATCTTGGCCACCATAACCCCCACCACCGCGGCGGCGATCGCGTCCAGGTAGGGGAGTCCCGCCATAGTGCCCCCGATCCCGACCATCACCACGATCGAAGAAACGGAATCGGAGCGGTGATGCCATGCGTTGGCCTTCAGCATCTCCGATTTCAGGCGGCGCGCGACACGCATGGTGTAGTGGTAGAGCCACTCCTTCGAGACGATCGAAAATGCCGCAACCACCAACGTCAACCAGCTCGGCTGCAACAGGCGCTCGGGCGCAAACAGCCGCGCCGCGGCATCCCATACGATCCCCACCGCCGCAAGCGCCAACAGTACCCCCAACGCCAGGGTGGCAACCGTCTCGAATCGCCCGTGGCCGTATGGATGTTTCTGATCCGGGTCCTGTTGGGCGTGATGCGCGGCCCAGTACACCACGCCATCGGAAAGGAGATCGGAGAACGAATGGACGCCGTCCGCAATCAGGGATTGCGACTGCCCGATCCAGCCGACCAGGAGCTTGGCCGCCGATAACAACAGGTTCAGAATCGCGCCCACCGCGGTAACCCGCTTGGTTTCGGTTGCTCTGGATGTTTGCGTCATCGGTTCATCCATCATCGGTTTTCTCCGCCAACCCGCAACCACACGATGTAACATCCCCTTTCTTCGGTGCGCTGCCCCAGCACTTCATGACCGTTGATCCGACACCAGGCGGGGATGTCGTTGAGCGCCCCCGGATCGGTACAGACCGCCTCCAATTCGTCGCCGGGGGCCAGTTCCGCCACCCGATTCTGCACCCGGATTACCGGCATCGGACAGAGCAGATTACGACAGTCGAGCACCACCCGGCTCATATCATCCACTCCGAAGGTATTTCGTGCGGCGCCATCGGGGTCACGCGCAGGGTCCGGGTGGCGCCGTCCGGGGTGCGGAATTCCAGCTCCACCTGCTCCGCATCCCGGCCCTGGCTGTATCGGGCGACGATCCGGGCCGCCAATTCAAGTTCCCGGTCGGTCACTTCCCCGTCGATCAGCGCCAACGGCCCGGGATGGCTGGTGGTGGTGAGACTGGGGAACCTGCCGCGATATCCTTGCAGGAAGTTCCCTTCCCCCTCTTCCCGGGAGATGATCAGTTTAAAATGCGGCTGAGGCCGTAAGTGCCGCCCCACCTTGAGCAGCATAATATCGTCCATGTCGTACTCCCGCCGGCCCCGCGACTGCCACAGATCGGCCAACTTGCGGGAATATTGCTCATCGGTGAGAAAGCAGCAGCCGCCCGCCGGCTGCGAATACTCCTCGAACCCGAAGCGGCGCGCCAACGCCATCTGGGGCTTCCGGCTGCGGCCGCTGAAGTCGTAAAGGCGCTCGCGGTCCACCCAGCCCTCCCGCTCGGGGAGGGTCGGCGGGAGATTCCTGGCGCATAGGGGTCGCAGCAGCAGATCCTCCGCACCGGAGTTTCTGGCCACCACCGGCATGGTATCCCGGCGCTGGGACATGGGTCGTTGACCCACTACCTCGCCGGTGACGATGAAGTCGAATTCGTGCTGTTCGATCCACTCCAGCGCCTTCTTCACCATAAAGATCTTGCAATCCAGGCAGGGATTCAGGTTGGCGCCGTAGCCATATTGCGGATAAAGCAGCACATCTTTGTACTCTTCCACAATATCGATGATATGGAGCTTGATTCCCAGCTGCTCGGCAACCCATAATGCGCCGTTGCGCTTGGGCTTGGCTCGGTCCTTCTTGCGGATGGCGTGGGTATGACCCTCCACGCAAAAGCCGGTGAAGAAGTTGATCCCCTCCACATGCACCCCTTGCTCCTGGACCACCCTGGCCGCCAGGAGCGAATCGAGACCGCCGGAGATTAGGGCAACCGCCCTGCGCTGCTGGGACATATGAAATCACTGGAACGGGATGAAAACAGAAGCAGACATTATACGCGATTACCCTGTCGGGAAGGACCCTCGGCGGGACTCACCGGAAGGCCAACGCGCCCGGGGTCCCGCTTCTTTCAGCTTCGCCATCACCAGCAAAAACAAGCCGCTTTAAGGCCGGTTTAAGCATTCATTGCTAAGCTCCCGCCCTCGAGCATCGACAACTGCGGATAAAGTGAACCTGATTATGGCCTACCCCCACCTCGGCGGATATCTGAAAAAGGTCGGTTTTACCGGCTTATTGGGCGCATTGCTTACCCCCCTGAGCGCCACCGCAGAGGCGGAATCCCTCCCCTTCCGCCTGGAGGAGACGCCCTCCATCGAAGAGCGGCTACGGTTTCCTGAAAACGCCCCGGGGCAACGCCACTATCTGCGCAAGGACGGCATCTGGGATTTCGTGTCCACAACCGATGCCCGCCAAGCCGCCGATGAGCCTGAGACCCTCGCCTATCAGGAAAAATACCAGACCGTTCAAACCGCCGCTCGTTACAACGAGGGGTATATGCGCTCCCGGCAGGCGCGCACCCGGAAGGAGTCCCGGATTCTCCACTCCCTCTTGTCCGGGCTTCCCAAGGCCGAATCCATCCTGGACATGCCCTGCGGCGGCGGCCGGCTCAGCCCGGCACTCGCCAACTCGGCAAACCTTATCGTAGAGATGGACCTTTCGCTGGGACAGCTGCTTTATGGACAGGAAAACAGTTCCGTTCCGGTACCGCGTACCTGGATCCGCGGGTCAGGATTTCAAATCCCATTGCAGGACGCAAGCATCGAGGGTGCGGCATGCATACGTTTGTCGCATCACCTCTATTCGATGGAAGAAAAAGAGAAGCTGTTATCTGAACTGATGCGAGTGACACGCTCGTTTGTCATCTTCTCTTTTGTCGATAGCGGCGCCCCCAAATTTGTACTGCGCCGATGGCGCGACCGGCTTGCCGGCAGGCCCCATCGTACGGCCGCTATTTCGATCAGCGAGCTTCGTGCTCTGGCAAAACGATACGGCGGCGAGCTGCAGGCATCTCCGTCGCTCGGCCTTTTCGGCGCTCACCGGTACGCCTTAATTCGCAAGGTATGATCGGTATGCGAAATTTTCCAACTCCAATTTCATTAGCCGTTTGCTGCGGCCAATAACAATTCCAAAAAAGGACCCGACCACAAATGGCCTCTCACCAAACATCCAGTCTTGCACCTCAAGAGGACACTCTGTCCATCACGGAAACCGAGCAGCGGTTGATGCAAGAGATTCGCGACCGTTTTGATACGCCGCAAGTGGCGCAACAGTATCGCGCCAGGAAAAATATCGTGACGCCCCGCAATCTGCGCGAGTGGCGCTGCATAGAAAACGCACTCCATGGCGTCGCTCGCGGCGCGGCCGTACTGGATCTCCCCTGCGGCAGCGGCCGCTTGGAGCCGTTACTGGAAGAGCGCGGCTATCGGGTTACCGCAGCCGACTCGTCGTCCCATATGTTGGACCAGGCGATCGAGTCCTATCTGGCCGTTAGCGGCAATCCCAGCCTCCCGGATCATATGCGGTTTACACAGCAGAACGTCATGCAAACCTCCTTCGAGGATGCGGAATTCGACGCCGTAATCTGCAACCGTCTCCTGCACCACTTTCCCACCCCGGACATGCGTCGTAAGGCGCTTGCCGAAATGGCGCGGATCTCGAAGGGTGTGGTGGTTATCTCCTATTTTTCCAACTTTGCCTTTTCCGCCCTGCGTTTTCATCTGAAAAATCTCCTTACCAATCGGCGACCCACGGATCGCGTGCCGATCTGGTTTCGTATCCTGGAAAAGGACCTGAAAGCAGTCGGCTTGCGATGCACCGGCGCCTTCCCGGTGCGGTACGGGCTCTCCCCCCAGACCTATCTGCGCCTCGAAAAGAGCTGAGCCGGTCGCCAATCCCCCGCGACCACCGTCGCGGCGCTTTCACCTGCTGCCTGCTTGCGGCCCCGGGGAGATTCTCCGGGCGCCCGCCTGCGCCAATGCATAAATTCCGGGGTTGCGGTTAGCCATCAAACCCCGCGGGGGGATATACTTACTCGCTTCTCGTAACCGCAATATTCAGAGGCTCGACCCCGAACCATGTCGACTACCAACCGAACCCCGGGCGCCGCCACCTTCCAGGGACTGATCTTCGCGCTGGAACAGTATTGGGCCGACCAGGGGTGTGTGATCCTGCAGCCCTATGATATGGAGATGGGCGCCGGCACCTTTCATACCGCCACTTTCCTACGTTCCATCGGCCCGGAGCCGTGGAACGCCGCCTATGTGCAACCCTCGCGTCGTCCCACCGACGGCCGCTATGGGGAGAATCCCAATCGGTTGCAGCACTATTACCAGTATCAGGTGGTGATGAAACCCAACCCGCTTGATATCCAGGAGCTCTATCTCGGTTCCCTGAAAATGCTCGGGCTCGACCCGCAGGTGCATGACATCCGGTTCGTGGAAGACAACTGGGAATCGCCCACGCTGGGCGCCTGGGGCCTGGGCTGGGAGGTATGGCTGAACGGCATGGAGGTCACCCAGTTCACCTATTTTCAGCAGGTGGGCGGCCTCGACTGCCGGCCGGTGACCGGCGAGATCACCTACGGTCTGGAACGCATCGCCATGTATCTGCAGGAGGTGGAGAGCGTCTTCGACCTGGTCTGGACCGAGGGCCCCCAGGGTCCGGTCACCTACGGCGATGTCTTTCATCAGAACGAGGTGGAACAGTCCGCCTATAACTTCGAGCATGCCGACGTGGATTTCCTGTTCGGCCTGTTCGATCAATGCGAGCGGGACTCGCAGCGGCTGATCGAGGCGGGCCTGCCGCTACCCGCCTATGAGCAGGTGCTGAAGGCCTCCCATACCTTCAACCTGCTGGACGCCCGCCACGCCATCTCGGTCACCGAGCGTCAGCGCTATATCCTGCGGGTGCGCGCCCTGGCCCGCGCCGTGGCCCAGGCCTACTACGACGCCCGCGAAAAGCTGGGCTTCCCCATGTTGAAATCTTCGCCGGAGGTGGCCCATGGCTGAACGCGCCACCCTGCTGTTCGAACTCGGCACCGAAGAGTTGCCGCCCAAGGCGCTGAAGCGACTCTCCCTGGCCTTGACCGAGCACTTCGTCGCGGGTCTCGCGCAGGCGGGTCTCGCGCACGGCCAGGTCGAAACCTTCGCCACGCCCCGTCGACTCGCGCTGCGGATCCAGGAGTGCGCCTTGCGCCAGCCGGACCGCCAGGTCGAGCGCCGCGGCCCGGCCCTGCAGGCGGCTTATGACGGTGACGGCAATCCGACCCCGGCGGCCGAGGGTTTCGCCCGCTCCTGCGGTACCACGGTCGACAAACTCGGCAATCTGGAGACCGACAAAGGGAGCTGGCTTGTGTATCAAGTGGAGGAGTCCGGACAGGACGCCTCCCGGCTCCTGCCCGGTATCGCCGAACACGCCCTTAACAAACTGCCGATTCCGAAACGCATGCGCTGGGGCGCATCCGAGGCGCAATTCGTGCGCCCGGTGCACTGGCTGCTGTTCCTGCACGGCGACCGGGTGGTCGACTGTACCCTGCTCGACGCCAAGGCGGATCGCCTGACCCATGGCCACCGCTTCCACCACCCTTCGGCCATCACCATCTTCAACCCGGATGATTACATCTCGGTGCTGGAGGATATGGGCCGGGTGATCGCCGGTTTCGAAACCCGCAAGGAGAAGATCCGGGAAGCGGTCCTGCAAAGCGCCGCCGCCCTCGCCGGCCGTCCCGATCTGGACGATGAGTTGTTGGATGAGGTCACCGCCCTGAACGAGTGGCCGGTCCCGATCAGCGCCAGCTTCGAGGAACGTTTCCTCGAGGTACCGCAAGAGGCGTTGGTCGCCACCATGAAGGGGAACCAAAAATACTTTCCGCTGTTCGACGGCGAGGGCAAGCTGATGAACCACTTCATCACCATCGCCAACATCGACAGCCCGCAACCGGAACTGATCCAGGAGGGCAACCAGCGGGTGATCCGTCCGCGTCTGGCCGATGCCATGTTTTTCTGGCAACAGGACGGTAAGCGGCGGCTGGAGGATCGCCTCGACTCGCTCCGCAACGTTACCTTCCACCAAAAGCTCGGAACGATGTACGAGAAGTCGGTCCGGGTGGCCGAACTGGCGCGCTACATCGCCGGACGCATCGGCGGCGACCGGGAGTTGACCCAACGCGCCGGGATGTTAAGCCGCTGCGACCTGATGACCGAGATGGTGTACGAGTTCCCGGAGATGCAGGGGATCATGGGCCGCTACCAGGCGCGGCGCGACGGGGAGCCCACCGAGCTGGCGGAGGCGATGGACGAATTCTACATGCCGCGCTTCTCGGGAGACGAACTGCCCCGGACCCGCACCGGCATCGCGATCGCGCTGGCGGAACGAATCGATACCCTGCTGGGCATCTTCGCCGCCGGCGACAAGCCTACCGGCGACAAGGACCCGTTCGGCCTGCGGCGCGCCGCGCTCGGCGCTCTGCGAATCATGAAGGAACACTATCTGGACCTGCCGCTGGACGGTCTGTTGCAACAGGCGGCGGCCGGGATCGTTTCGCTGTTTGAGTCCGCCGATTCGGCGGCGCTGCAAGCGGAGCTGCGGGCCTTCCTGCTGGAACGGCTGAAGGGGCTCTATACGGAACAGGGCATCCCGGTGGAGAGTTTTCAGGCGGTGGTCGGCTCCGGCTTCGGCAGCATCGCCGATTTCGACCGGCGGTTGCATGCTGTGATTCAATTCGGCCATTTTCCGGAAGCGGCCTCTCTGGCGGCCGCCAACAAACGCATCCGCAATATCCTGCGCAAGGCGGACAGCCAAATCCCCGCTACCGTGGACCCCGCCCTGTTCCGACAGGATGAGGAAGAACGGCTCAGCCGCAAGATCACCGATATGACCAGCCGGGTCCTGCCGCTGCTGGAGCATGGCGATTACGAAGGGACCCTGCGGGCACTGGCGGAACTGCGCGGACCGGTGGATGAGTTTTTCGATCAAGTCATGGTGATGGACGACGATCTTGCGGTGCGGAGTAACCGGCTGGCGCTGTTGCACTCTCTGGAAAATCTGTTTCTTGAGGTTGCGGACGTCTCCTGTCTCCATTCCTGAGAGGTACACCACATGGGATCGCATGCAGACTCCTGGGACGCCATGATGGCCGAGGTTCAGGCGTTTCACCACAAACACCGGTTTCGCGAGAACGGCGGCGAGGAGATGAACTACCGGGTGGCGTTGATGGCCGAGGAGTTGGGTGAGATCTCCGCCTGCGTCACCAAGGGCAAGAGCCGCGAGCTGTTGGCGGAGGAGGTGGCCGACCTCCTGATCCTGGTGATGGGGACCGCCATCGCCCAGGATTTCGACCTGAATGCGGCCTTCTGGGAAAAAATGGAAAAACTGCAACAGCGGAAATCGCGCATGGTCGACGGCCGTATTCGGGTCTCCGATTTCAACGACATGGAATGAACCGGTTCGGCCTTGCAAACGATCTTCGCATCCGCCGCTCCAACCTGATTCGATGACGAAAACCATAATACTGGACCGGGACGGTGTCATTAACGAGGACTCGGACGCCTATATCAAGTCCCCCGACGAGTGGCGCCCCATCCCCGGCAGTCTCGACGCCATCGCACGGCTCAACCGCGCCGGCTTCCGGGTCGTGGTGGCCACCAACCAGTCCGGGATCGCCCGCGGCCTTTTCGATCTGGCCATGTTGCAACGAATTCACCAAAAGATGCAGGACTCGCTACGACAGGCGGGCGGGCGTCTGGACGGGATCTTCTTCTGCCCGCACGGACCCGATGACCACTGCGACTGCCGCAAACCCGGAACCGGGTTGTTGCAACAGATCGCCGAACAGTTCCGGATCGATCTCGCGGGGGTGCCGGCGATCGGTGACAGCCTGCGCGACCTGCAGGCCGCCGAAGGAGTGGGGGCACAACCGATCCTGGTGTTGACCGGCAAAGGAGAAAAAACCCTGCACGCCTTGAACCATGACCAGCGGATCCCCGTTTACCGTGACCTCGCAGCCGCGGTGGACGCCTTGCTGGAAACCGCCGCTTCCGGAGACCGGAACTCATGATCCTGATCCGTTCCCTGATCTATTTCTTTTTTCTTATCATCGCCACCGTGATCTGCGCGACCCCCATGTTCACCATCGGCTGGTTTCTGTCGCCCAAAAAGGTCGGATGGTTCGGTAACGCCTGGGGCCGGATCAATCTTTGGCTGCTTAAACATGTGTGTGGCCTCGATTACGAAATCCACGGCTGGGAAAAACTGCCGCACACCAACGCCATCATCCTCTCCAAGCATCAGTCCACTTGGGAGACCATGTCGCTGCGGGGATTGCTGCCCCCCAATCAGGCCTGGGTCCTGAAGAAAGAGTTGATGCAAATCCCGATTTTCGGCTGGGCCCTGCGCGCGGGCAACGCCATCGGCATCGACCGTTCGCTGGGACGTGCGGCCCTGAAACAGGTGGTTGAGGAGGGAACCCGGCGGCTGCAGCAGGGAGACTGGGTGGTGATCTTCCCGGAAGGGACACGCACCGCACCGGGGGAGAGAAAAAGATACGGTGCCGGGGGCGCCATATTGGCGGAACGCTCCGGTTATCCGGTGGTACCCATCGCCCATAACGCGGGGGTCTTCTGGCGGCGCCGCGACATCCGCAAATACCCCGGCACCATCCAGATGGTGGTGGGCGAGCCGATCGAGACCCGGGGGCTCTCCGCAAACGAGATCAATCAGCGGGTGGAGGAGTGGATCGAAACCACCATGGAGACCCTGCCGCAGACTCCCCCTTCCCTTGCGGAAAGGGGCGCACAGAAATAGTAAGTATTTACTTACTCAGATATCCAGGTTCTCAACCGCGAGGGCGTTCTGCTCAATGAACTCGCGCCGCGGCTCCACCTGATCCCCCATCAGGGTGGTGAAAATCATGTCGGCGCCCACGGCATCTTCGATATCCACCCGTAACAGCCGCCGGGTCTCCGGATTCATGGTGGTTTCCCAAAGCTGTTCCGGATTCATTTCGCCCAGACCCTTATAGCGCTGGATATTCTGCCCCCGCTTCGCCTCCTCCAACAACCACTCCAGGGCCTGCTTGA
This sequence comes from Sedimenticolaceae bacterium, assembly GCA_050287725.1. Classification (GTDB taxonomy): domain Bacteria; phylum Pseudomonadota; class Gammaproteobacteria; order Chromatiales; family Chromatiaceae; genus CBFDBF01. Next base: position 2,661 of record JBNKCL010000031.1, on the reverse strand, counting down.
AACTCCCGATCTCGGTCTTGCGTTCCCCGCGCTGGACAAAGGCCCCCGCTCCGATCAGGCCGGCGAGCTGATCGCCCAGCTCCACCAGGCGACGATATTCACCGCCGGCAAAAAACTCAAACGGCAGGAGGTTCTCGGTCTCGATCCCGTGCACCCGCCGAATCAGGCGAAGCGCGCCGGCCCCCGTTTCATCCGGCGCCACCGCCTCCAGGTGATAGCGGTCGGTGAGGCCCCGCTCCGCATTCAGCAGGGCGGCAAACTCCTCCAGCCACCCGGACAACTGCTCCGGATCCGCCAACAGCACCTGATCCACGCGCGGCTGGTAGATAAGATGCTCCACCACCGTATCGTCATACCGTTTCCCGAGCCGGGCCACCGTCCCCATGGCCGCCTGAAACTGGAGCGCCAACCCTTCCAGCGCGGTATCGGCCAGTGCCGGCGCGTCGCCGGCCACATAGAGCGCGGCGCCCTCCAGGGCGCTCTGCAGCAGATAACGGTTCAGATCCGCGTCGTCCTTCAGGTACTGCTCCTGCTTTCCACGCTTCACTTTATAGAGGGGCGGCTGGGCGATAAAGATATGCCCGCGCTCGATCAGTTCCGGCATTTGCCGATAGAAGAAGGTCAACAACAGGGTACGGATATGGGCGCCGTCCACGTCGGCGTCGGTCATGATGATGATCCGGTGGTACCGCAGCTTATCGGGATTGAACTCCTCCCGCCCGATGCCGCACCCCAGAGCGGTGATCAGGGTACCGACCTCCGCGGAAGAGAGCATCTTGTCGAAACGCGCCTTTTCCACATTCAGGATCTTGCCCTTCAAAGGGAGGATCGCCTGGGTGCGCCGGTCCCGCCCCTGTTTGGCGGAGCCGCCGGCGGAGTCCCCCTCCACCAGGTAGAGTTCGGAGAGCGCCGGGTCTTTCTCCTGGCAGTCGGCCAGTTTTCCGGGCAGACCGGCGATATCCAGAACCCCTTTGCGGCGGGTCATTTCCCGCGCCTTGCGGGCCGCTTCCCGGGCGCGCGCCGCCTCGATCATCTTTCCGGCAATAGCCCTAGCATCTCCAGGGTTTTCCAGAAAGAAATCCCCCAGCTGATCCGCCAGCAGGGCCTCAACGATCCCCTTCACCTCGGAAGAAACCAGCTTATCCTTTGTTTGTGAAGAGAATTTTGGATCCGGGACCTTTACCGACAACACCGCGGTAAGCCCCTCCCGGGCGTCATCCCCGGTGGTATTGACCTTCTGTTTCTTGGCCAGCCCTTCGTTTTCGATATATTGGTTCAGGGTACGGGTCAGCCCGGCCCGGAAACCGGCGAGATGGGTGCCGCCGTCCCGCTGAGGGATATTGTTGGTGAAGCAGAAGATATTCTCCTGATAGGTCTCGTTCCACTGCATCGCCAACTCCACCGTGATGTCGTTGCGCTCGGCGGAGAAGTAGAACACCCTTTCATGCAACGGGGTCTTCTTCCGGTTCAGGTGTTCGACAAAGGCCCGGATCCCGCCCTGGTATTCAAACACATCTTCCCGTTGCTTCCCTTCCCCCTCTTCCTTCAGAACGATTCGGACCCCGGAGTTCAGGAACGAGAGCTCCCGCAACCGTTTGGCCAGGATGTCGTAGTGAAATTCGATATTGGTAAAGGTCTTGGGACTGGCCTTGAAGGTGATCTCGGTGCCGCTCTTCTCAGAGGCGCCGATCTCCGCCAGGGGCGCTACCGGCTCCCCCATCCGGTACTCCTGCTGGTAGATCTTGCCTTGACGCTGGATGGTAAGCAGCAGCGTCTCGGAAAGGGCGTTCACCACCGAGACGCCCACTCCGTGGAGACCACCTGAGTACTTGTACGACTCGTCGCTGAACTTGGCGCCGGCGTGAAGCGTGGTCATCACCACCTCCGCCGCTGGTCTGCCCTCCTGCTCGTGCATCCCGGTGGGAATGCCTCGGCCGTTGTCCTCGATGGAGACGCTTCCGTCGAAGAGGATGGTCACGATCACAGTGTTGCAGTGACCCGCCAGGTGCTCGTCGATGGCGTTGTCCACGACCTCGTAGACCATATGGTGCAGGCCCTCTGGGGACTCCACGTTCCCGATGTACATCCCCGGACGCTTGCGGACTGCTTCCAGGCCGTGCAGAACTGATATTTGTTCGGCTCCGTAACCGGACTCTCCACCGGTATTCCCGGTCGGAGCGACGTCTATGCTGTCCTCGAAATCGGTCATGTTCACAGTAACCTCAACTCCAATTGTCGACCTTGAAAACGGTCATGGCAATCATACTCGTTCAGCCTGTCACATCAATAACAATACATTAAACAGGCGGGCAGCGGGCCCTCGTCGCCGGCGCGGAGAGTGGCGGGCCGCACCCAAACAAACGTTTAGTCTAATCTCAACTAGCCTTCACAATCAACTTCGGGGAGTACAAAAGCAACTTTGGAAAATCCCTCAAAAAAGGATTGCCAGACTCATCAAAAGTTTTCCGCACCGCGAACGCAAGAGCGCCTTTTTCAAAAAAAATTTTGGATACTTGAGCTTGAGCGGGCTTTCGAAGCGCTTTTTTGATGTGTATGTATACCTCCGTAATCATAAGGGATTTTCGAATCATGAGAGTTAATTATGCGTCAATTAGAGGTAAGATCGCTTAATAGTCATATAAATTATGTCTAATTTTTCAT
>JBNKCL010000030.1:0-7823 GCA_050287725.1 Sedimenticolaceae bacterium | reverse complement strand
GTGGCACGGCCTGCGCGACGTGGAGATCCGCTACCGCCGCCGGTCCGTGGACCTCTTCGCGAACCCGGATGTGATGAAGACCTTCCAGGCGCGCACACGCATCATTTCGCGCATCCGCCGCTATCTCGACGAGCGCGGCTTCCTGGAAGTGGAAACGCCGATGATGCAGCTGATTCCGGGCGGCGCCACGGCCCGGCCCTTCGTAACCCAGCACAACGCCTTGGATCTGGAGATGTTTCTGCGCATCGCACCGGAGCTCTACCTCAAGCGTCTGGTGGTGGGCGGCTTCGAGCGGGTATACGAGATCAATCGCAACTTTCGGAACGAGGGACTCTCTACCCGGCACAATCCCGAGTTCACCATGCTGGAGTTCTACGAGGCCTACGCCGATCATCGCGACCTGATGGATCTCACCGAGGATATGTTGCGCCACCTGTGCGAGACGGTGTTGGGTTTCACCAAGATCACTTATCAAGGCGAGGAGTACGACTTCGGCAGTCCCTTCCGGCGCATGACGGTGAAAGAGTCGATCCTGCACTACAACGACGACATCAGCGAAGCGCAACTGGACGACCTGGAGCAGGCGCGGGCGGTTGCGCAGCGACTGGAGATCCCGCTCAAGGAGTCCTACGGCCTGGGCAAGGTGCAGATCGAGATCTTCGAGAAGACCGTCGAGGCCCGGCTGATGGACCCGACCTTCATCACCGCCTATCCCACCGAGGTCTCACCGCTGGCGCGGCGCAACGACCGCGATCCCTTCGTCACCGACCGTTTCGAATTCTTCGTCGGCGGGCGCGAGATCGCCAACGGTTTCTCCGAGCTCAACGACTACGAAGATCAGGCCGAGCGCTTCCGCAAGCAGGTGGAAGAGAAAGAGGCGGGCGACGAAGAGGCGATGCATTTCGATCAGGACTACATCCGCGCCCTGGAGCACGGCATGCCGCCCACCGCCGGCGAAGGGATCGGCATCGACCGGCTGGTGATGCTGTTTACCGATTCGCCGTCGATTCGGGATGTTCTGTTATTTCCCCATATGAGACCCGAATAGGAAAAGCGCATGCCTTCCCCGGCGCGCCTGAGTCTTTGGATTTTTTTGTTGCTGTCGCTGGTGATCGTCGGTTGCAGCGACTATCACGGCCAGAAGGCCGACGTGGTCATCCCCGACGCCCACGGCGGCGGCAGCGCCCTGGCGATCGATCCCCAATCCAAGCTGTTGGCCTCGGGGGGGCTGGACGGTACCTTGCGACTGACGCGGTTGGCGGACGGTGCGCCGCTGGCGAAATGGCGCGGCCACAGCAGCAGTATCACCGGGATCTATTTCTTCCGGGACGGCCAGCGGCTTCTCACCGGCGGTTATGACGGCATGATCGACGAGTGGAATCTGGATGGGTTGCTGCGCAGGGAGTGGGATACCGGCTCCCCGATCAATCACCTGGTGGCGAACGAGGAAGCCGATCTGGTGTTGACCGGACACGAGGACGGTTCCGTACAGCTCTGGAACCTCGGCACCAGCGCTCTGATAAAGAGATGGCCGGTGTTTCCGGGAGGCGTCAATGCGGTGGCGCTGGATGGCGCAGGACACCGGGTGGCGGCGACCGGTCCCGACGGGGCCGTCGCGCTCTGGCCCATCGACGGACAGCCCCGTAGCTTCGAACGTTCCGAAAACGAATCGAATACCCTGGTATTTTCCCCGGACGGCCAATCGCTCTATGGGGCCGGCTGGTACCGGCTCTATCGTTGGGATCTGAAGAGCGGCAGATTGCAGATGATCCCCACCGAGCACGGCGGCCGGATCAATCGGATCACCTTTATGCCGAACGGTCACAGCCTCGCCAGCATCAGCCGGCAGTTTGACAGTGCGGTAATTATCCTGGACGCGGCCTCCGGCCAGACCGAACGCAGATTTCAGAAGCACGAGTTGTGCGGCAGTGTGGTGACGGTATCGCCGGACGGCCACTATCTGGCCTCCACCAGCGACGACGCCAGCGTCCGGATCTGGGACCTGCTACGGAAACCGGCGGAACCTGACGCCTCGCAATAGCCCGCCGGCGCCTCCGGGGGTCCCTGAATCTGGTATCATGCCGCCTCTTTCGAAGGGCGCGAAGTCGCCCGTGGCTGGTTCGTTATTGAAGTATGCAGGTGAGAGGAGGTGTCATGGCCAATACCGGTGAACAATATCTACAGCAGTGGCGGGAGCGCCAGGATCTGGCGGAGCGGATGATCCCGCTGGTGGGTCGTATGTATCGCGACAACGGGGTGGTGATCCGGCTGTTCGGGCGTCGGCTCATGAACCACTCCACCATCGATATCCTCAAGGCCCACCGCTTCGCCCGCCAGATGGTGGGGGAAGAACTCGCGATCGCCCGCAGCTACGAGATGCTGGAGGCGATGTCCCATATGGATCTGGCGCCGGCCCGGATCGATCTGGGCAAGCTGTGCCACAACTATCTGCATGCGGACGGTAACGAGGGATTGGAACAGTATCTGGCCCGGGAACTGGCCAGCGTCAATACCGGGAAAGCCAGTACCCTGCAGGAGCCTCAGGATATCGTGCTCTACGGTTTCGGTCGTATCGGCCGGTTGTTGGCCCGGATCCTGATCGAACGCACCGGCGCCGGCAACAAGATGCGACTGCGGGCCATCGTGGTGCGCGGCGGTCGCGAGGGGGATCTGAAGAAGCGCGCCAGCCTGCTGCGGCGCGATTCGGTGCACGGGCCGTTCAACGGCTCCATCCAGGTGGACGAGGAGAACAGTGCGCTGATCGCCAACGGCAACTTCATCCAGGTGATCTATGCCGACTCCCCGGCCGAGGTGGATTACACCCGATACGGTATCCACAACGCACTGGTGGTGGACAATACCGGCAAGTGGCGGGATGAGGAGGGGCTGGGTCAGCACCTCAAGTGTCCGGGCGCCGCCAAGGTGATTCTTACCGCACCCGGCAAAGGGGAGATCAAGAACATCGTTTACGGTGTGAATCAACAGGATATCCAGCCCGGCGACACCATCCTGAGCGCCGCATCCTGCACCACCAACGCCATTACTCCGGTGCTGAAGGCGATCCATGACGAGTTCGGTATCCGCAACGGTCACATCGAGACGGTTCACTCCTACACCAACGACCAGAACCTGATCGATAACTATCACAAGGGAGACCGGCGCGGGCGCGCCGCCCCGCTCAACCTGGTGCTTACCACCACCGGCGCCGCCAAGGCAGTGGCCAAGGCGTTGCCGGAACTGAAGGGCAAACTCACCGGCAACGCCATCCGGGTGCCCACTCCCAACGTCTCTATGGCGATCATGAATCTGAACCTGGAGCGCGAGACCAGCAAGGAGGAGGTGAACGACCATCTGCGTCACATCGCACTGCACTCGCCGTTGCAGGAACAGATCGATTTCACCGCCTCCACCGAACTGGTTTCCACCGACCTGGTGGGTTCTTCGCATGCCGGCGTGGTTGATTCCCAGGCCACCATCGTGGACGGGGATCGGCTGGTGCTCTATGTCTGGTACGACAACGAGTACGGTTACAGCGCCCAGGTGATCCGCATGATGCAGAAGGTGGTGGGCCTGACGCCGCCCTGCCTGCCGATGGATTGAACCGGGTTCGGCCATGTTCGACCGGGTGGCGCTGAACGAACGCATCGCAAACCGCCTCGCCCGGGCGCTGCAAGAGCGCGTTATCGTTTCGGAGGGGCTGGTCTCCATCACCCTCCCGTTGCCGGAGATTCGGCTCGACCTCCTGCCGGAGATCGATGGAGAGTGGTATTTCTGGGGACGTCCCCACGAGGATGAATATCTTTTCGGATTGGGGTGTGCCCAAGCGGTCACCACCGCCGGACCGAAACGGTTTGACACCCTCGCCGACCAGTTCGATACCGTATGCAACCGTTGGCAACGACTGGATCCGGAAGATAGCGGGATCGAGCCGGCGCTGTTTTGCGGTTTCGCCTTCGATCCGGATGACCCGATGCGCGATTCCTGGCAGGGGTTTCCCAATGCCGGGTTGTTTTTTCCTGAACTGCTGTTGCAGCAGCAGGGACGCCGTTGCGCCGTCTCCTTTTTTACGACGGATGCCTCCCGCCCGCAGGAGACCGTGGAGCGGTGGTCGGCGCGGTTTGCGGAACTGCTGGACGCCCTGACCCGGATACCGGAACCGGCGGGAAGCCGGACTGCGCTCGAACGTATCGTTTCGGTATCGTCGGAACCGGAGTGGTTGCGTCTGGTGAACCTTGCCATGGACGAGATTCGGCGCGGGGTGTTGGAGAAGGTGGTGCCCTCCCGGCGCATCCGGGTACGCGCCGAGCGGCGGCTGGAACCGACGCGCCTGCTGGCTGCCCTCGATTTTCTCTATCCCAACAACATGCTGTTCGCGGCGCGCCGCGGAGAAGCGGTGTTCGCCGCCGCCACCCCGGAACGGTTGGTTACCCGCAGCGGCAGTTCTGTCACCTGTGACGCCGTCGCCGGCACCGCCCGGCGGGCGGCAATCCCGCAACAGGATGACGAGTACGGCCGGAAACTGTTGCATGATCCCAAGGCGCAGCATGAACACCGGCTGGTGGTGCAGTCGGTGGTCGCTGCGTTGCAGCCGTTGTGCGAAACCGTTGCGGAACTGCCGAGACCCGGCCTTATGCGGCTGCGTAACCTGCAACATCTCTGGACCGAGATCACCGGGAACTGCAAGCAGGAGTTCGGTTTGTTGCAATTGGCCGCACACCTGCATCCCACCGCCGCGGTAAACGGTGTTCCCACCCAAGCGGCGGCGGAGTGGCTGCAACACAACGAAGCGTCGCGGCGCGGTTGGTACACCGGAGCGGCCGGCTGGTTGAACGCAAAGGGTGACGGTATGCTTGCCGTGCTGCTGCGCTGTGCCCTGTTGCAGGGGGAGGAGGCGGAACTGTTCGCCGGCGCCGGTATTACGGAAGGCTCCGAGCCGGAAGCGGAGCTGGAGGAGACGGAACTGAAGTTCGGCGCGATGTTAGAGGCGTTGGAGAATGCTTAGGAGCCGCTCCAGATTGATCCGCTCCTTTCATAACGAACTTAACTCTCGCCAAGACGCAAAGAGCGCCAAGCGAAGAGACGGATTTGACTTCTTTGCGGCTTGGCGCCTTCGCGAGAGACCGGGGTTGAGAACCCTGACCGGCGTATAGACAAAAAAATCTCTAATTTGGAGATGGGTTCTAGGTACTATTGAGTCCATGAGTGACCAGGCGACCCTTAACCTGCTCTGGGCGGACGCCCTGATGGACGGCCTGGCGGCGGCCGGGGTACGCCACACGGTGCTCTCGCCCGGATCCCGCTCCACCCCGCTGGTGCTGGCCTGCGAACGCCATCCCTTGTTGCAGACCCATCTTCTGGTGGACGAGCGCTGCGCCGCCTTCTTTGCCCTGGGACTGGCGAGGCAGAGCCGGCAGCCGGTGGCGCTGATCGCCACCTCCGGCAGCGCCCCGGCCCACTGGTATCCCGCCGTGATCGAGGCGAATCACGCCGGGGTGCCGTTGCTGCTGCTGAGCGCCGACCGTCCGCCGGAGTTGCAGGGGTGCGGCGCCAATCAGACCATCGATCAGACCCGGCTGTTCGGCACCCAGGTACGCGCCTTTCATGACGCCGGCCCGGCCGGGGAGGGGACCGAAGCGTTACACCGGATCCGTGTCCTGGGGCTAGAGGCGGTTCACCAGGCCTGCCGGCCCGAACCCGGCCCGGTCCATATCAACCTGCCGTTCCGGGAACCGCTGGTGCCCGCCGCGCCGCTGCCGTCGGTTGCGATGGGTGAAACGGCCCCGGTGGCGCGACCGAAACGGCCGCCGGAATCGGCGCAGATCGAGCGCATCGGACGGCTGCTCTCCGACGGTCCCGGGATGATCGTCTGCGGCCCGGGTGCCTTCGAGGAAGGTTTTCCAGCGGCGGTCACCGCGCTGGCTGCGCAACTAAGGGTGCCGTTGCTGGCGGACCCCCTGAGCAATCTGCGCTTCGGCGGTCATGACCGCGCATTTATCCTCAGCCGTTACGACACCTTTCTGCGGCGGGGGGTCTTCACCGCCGCCTGCCGCCCCGCCTGGGTGCTGCGGTTCGGAGGTATGCCGGTCTCCAAGAGCCTGCTGCAATATCTGGAGGGGTGCGGCGCCCCTAACGTGCTGGTGGCACCCTACGGCGATTGGCCGGATCCGCTGCGTCAGGCGGTGGAAAAGGTGCGCGCCGATCCCGCACTCTGTTGCGATCTGCTGGGGGCGTGCGGGATACCACCGGCGCCGGAAGGATGGTTTGAGACCTTTCAGGCGGAAGAACAACGATGCGTCGCGCTGGCCCCGGTGACGCAGGACGAAGCCCCGCGGGAGGATCGGGTGATCGTCGAACTGCTCGCCGCCCTGCCGGAGGGGAGTGTCCTGTTCAGCGGCAACTCCCTGCCCGTCCGTCAGCTCGACGGCTGGAGCGGCAGCGGTGAAAAACCACTCCGGATCTTCGCCAACCGTGGCGCCAGCGGCATCGACGGCAACCTCTCCACCCTGTTCGGGATGGCGGCCGCGGCGGAACCGCCGGTGGCGGGGTTGCTGGGGGATCTCGCCTTCTACCACGATATGAACGGCCTGCTGGCGGCCCGCGGGCGTCGGGTTGTTATCGTGCTGCTCAACAACGGCGGCGGCGGGATCTTCGGCTACCTGCCCCAGGCGGATCTGGCGGGGTTCGAACAACACTGGCTCGCCCCCACCGGACTCGACTTCTCCCGCGCCGCTTCGCTCTATGGGCTGGAATATGAACGGATCGAACGGCAGTCCGCATTCCGTCCGGCCCTGGAGCGGGCGCTGGCGGCGGACCGTGTTACCCTCCTCGAAGTGATGCTCGACCGCGAACAGAGCCAGTTACGCCAGCAGCAATACTGGCAAACCATCGCTTCGGATTGACAAACACATCCTCTCGCCAAGGCGCCAAGCACGCAAAGAGAGCAAAAGCGACGCTTTTCTTGGCGTTCTTTGCGTCTTTGCGAGAGATAAATTCGGTATTTCAAGAACGAAGAGATGTCGGATGAATAATCCGCACCCCCTGTGCTCTCTGTGGTCTCTGTGGTGAAATAGCAAATCCTGAAAAGCGTAGAGCAATCAATCGAGAGCCGATGAACAGCGACATCCAATGGCAGGTCCCGGAAGGGGTGGAATTCGAGGACATCCTCTACCACCAGGCCGAGGGGATCGCCCGCATCACCATCAACCGGCCCCAGGTGCGCAACGCCTTCCGCCCGGAGACGGTGGAGGAGTTGAGCCGCGCCTTCCGGCACGCCCACCTGGATCCGGAGATCGGCGTCATCATCCTCACCGGCGCCGGGGAGCAGGCCTTCTGCGCCGGCGGCGACCAGAAGATCCGGGGCGACGGCGGCTACCGGGACCACCAGGGGGTGGAACACCTCAACGTGCTGGAGTTGCAGCGCCAGATCCGCACCCTGCCCAAACCGGTGGTGGCGATGGTGGCGGGCTACGCCATCGGCGGCGGCCATGTGCTGCACCTGATCTGCGATCTCTCCATCGCCGCCGACAACGCCCGTTTCGGTCAGACCGGCCCGCGGGTGGGCAGCTTCGACGGCGGTCTGGGCGCCGGGCTGCTGGCGCGCACCGTCGGCATGAAGAAGGCCAAGGAGATCTGGCTACTCTGCCGTCAATACAACGCGCAACAAGCCCTGGATATGGGACTGGTCAATGCCGTAGTACCACTGGCCGACCTGGAGACAGAGGCCGTGCAGTGGTGCCGCGAGATGCTCCGCCTTTCGCCTACCGCCTTGCGGGTGCTCAAGTCCGCCTTCAACGCCGAGACCGACGGACTGTCTGGCATCCAGG
>JBNKCL010000029.1:0-39046 GCA_050287725.1 Sedimenticolaceae bacterium | reverse complement strand
ATTTCTCGGATAGCCGTAACCAATTTCGCAGCCTATTCACCCCAATTTTCTTTTTTTGCACTCTCCGCGCAGGCTGCGAGCCCCTTTCTTTTGCTTGCCCAAAAGAAAGGGGCGAAAGAAAAGGGCACCCCGGTTCCTTGCCCCTGCGGGGTTCCCTGCGCGCCTCGGAATTTCCGGGGCTCCAGCGACGGGCGGTCCTTCGCCCGCGCTGGAGGCGCCGCGTCCACGCGGCGCCCCTCTGGGCCTTTTCCGGAAATCCCTGCGGTGCTCGGCTGCGTCAACGGGGAAGGGGCGCTCTTTTCAGTTTTTGAGTTTCGTAGGGCGGATTAGCGAAGCGTAATCCGCCGAATGTTTGATCCCAAGATTGAGATAGCCATACAAGCAGCTGGGGTTGAATCATACGGCGCAATGCCCGTTGGTTATTGCGCCCTACATCTGATCCGGAAATCCCTGCGGTGCTCGGCTGCGTCAACGGGTGGGGGCGGTCTTTTCGGTTTCGCTGAAAACAAAAAATGCGGGGGACTTTGCTTTTGCACCACTGAACCCCTTCGGCTCCGTCGAGCATCGCAGTCGGAGGCGGGAATAGCCCGTTAGGGGGCCGGCAGGGATGCCGGCCCTCTTCCGTCGGGATAGGGACATCCCGTCGGAAGAGCCCCGCCAGAGACGAGAAGCGCAGAGCAGCCGCAGGCCGGGGCCGCGGGGTGTCGTTCTCTTTGGGTACTTTCTCTTGGACAAGCAAGAGAAAGTACCTCGCAGCAGAAGCAAAGATGGTAAAAAAAGGAAATCAGGGTAGAAAAGCTGCGAAATTGATTACCAGTAACTGAAAAATGCCTGCCAGCAACGAAACGAATTACCAGAAACAGAAAAAAGCCTGCCAGGCACGGAAACAATCATCGAAGTTCAAAGAAGACTACTGAAGGGAGAACAGGCCGGTATAATAGGGCGCAATTCCAATCCATCACGATCCAGATTGCGGCCGCATCGCCATGAACGAACATGCCAGAAACGCCCCGTGCCCCTGCGGCAGCGGGAAGAAATACAAACGCTGCTGTGGGCAGGGTAGTACGGCATCCGCTCCGGAACGGCCCGGGGCGGGAGGTATGCCCCAGCTCTACGGACAGGCGTTGCAACTCTATCGCATGGGAAATCTTCCGGCCGCCGCCGCCGCGTGTGAGCAGTTGTTACGGGCTCGACCCGCTTTTGTCCCGGCGCTGGAGTTGTCAGCCGGTATCGCGCTGGGGCGGGGTGAACCGCTGAAGGCGGTCTCGATTCTGTTGCGCCAGTTGGAGTTGGAGCCCAACGATGCCGTCGCGCACTGCAATGCCGGTATGGCATTGCATGTATTGGGCAGGGATGAAGAGGCGTATGGCCATCTGCAACAGGCCCTCGCCATCGATCCCAAACTGGCGGAGGCCTATAACCACATCGGCAATATCCATAGAAAGCGCAACAATCTGGAAGAGGCGCTGCAAGCATACGAACAGGCGCTCAAGTTGGGTGGCGCAGATCCTCTGCTCTACGTCAACGCCGGGCTTGTGAAACAACTGCTGGGAGATCTGGAAACGGCCGAAACCCGCTATCGCAAGGCGTTGCAGATCGCGCCCGGATTTCCGCCGGCACTCAATAATCTGGGCGTGGTGTTGAAAGAGCTGCGGCGGTACGAAGAGGCGCAGGCGTTGTTGGAACAGCTGTTGAAGTTACAACCCAAAAATCCCGAGGCGCATACCAACTTGGGATCTCTTTGGCAGGTGCGCGGTGAGTTAGAGAAGGCGCATGCCTGTTTCAAAGAAGCGATTCGTCTCGATCCAAGCTATGTGGGCGCATATATCAACTTGGCGCTGCTGGCGGAATCGCTGGGAGATCCGGCGCAAGAGGAGAGGTGTTACGACAAAGCGCTGGAACTGGATTCCGGGAACTCCACCGCCAATACCAATCTGGGGTTACGTATGCTGGAGCAGGGAGAGCAGGGGCGCGCCCGTGACTGCTTCACAAAGGCGCTGCAACGTGATCCCAATTACGCCCCGGCCCTTGCCGGCATGGCGCGTGGCATGGTGATTTGGAGCGCAAAGTGCGAGGAAGCGGTCCGGCTGGTGCAGCGGGCTTTACGGTTGGCTCCGCGTGATCCATTTGTTCAGCAAGCCTTGGCGGAGGTGGAGGAGTACCGGGGGGACCCGGTTGCAGCCGAGAAGGCGTGGCGGCGAGCGATCGAACTGCGGCCGGATATTCAGCAAAGCTACGTAGGGCTTGCCGAGTTGTTGTTTCAACAGCAGCGTCCGGAGGAGGGGCGGGCCGCGCTGCGGCAGGCGGAAGAGCACGCTCGTATCACAGCCGGTTTCTATACCGCATGGAGCGGACTGGAAGAACAGGTCCACAGTCTGGAGGCGGCCGTGGAAATAGCGCGGAAAGCCGCCGAGCTGGATCCTGACACCAGGATCTTGGATGGTTTGCAGGCACGGCTGGCGTGGCGCAACAAAAAATACGATGAAGCGTTGCAGATCCTCGAACAGGCCAGGCCGATGGAGATCGGTAACAAGAAACAGAAGGTACGGCTGTTGTTCGAGTATGGGCGGGTCCTCGACAAGGTGGGGCGTTATTCGGAGGCGTTCATCGCCTATGACGAGGCGAACCGGGTGAAGAACGAACTGGTCGGCATGACCTATGATGCCGAGCAGGATCAAACGCAGGTCATGGATAAAAAGAAACTCTTCTCCTCCGAGAATTGGCACCGTTTAAAAAAACTGGCCGGAGATGTTCCGGTTCCCCAGCCGGCACCGCTTTTTATTGTGGGATTTCCCCGTTCCGGTACCACCCTGTTGGAGCAAATCCTCGGTGCGCATCCGCGAATCGCGGCCGCCGGGGAGTTGAACTTCCTGATCATGCTGGCGGGGGAAGATGCGAAGGGGATCGTCGGCAGCGAACTTCCCTATCCGGAGTGCCTGCTGGACCCGGCCGCGCCTTTGGATCGGGAGAAGCTGGATGTTATGCGCCGCTACTATCTGGATCGGATGACCGGTTTGGATTTGCATAACTCCGAGACCCGTTGGATCAGCGACAAGATGCCACACAACCTCGCGCACCTGGGGTTGATCGCCTTGCTGTTTCCGGAATCTCCCATCATCCATATCTCGCGCCATCCGTTGGATACCTGCCTTTCCGCCTATTTCGCCAACTTCAAGACCGGGCATCGTTACACCTCCAGCCTGGAGGATACGGCACGTCACTACCGTCAAATGATGGAGTTGTTGGAGCACTATAAACAGGTCCTCGACATGCGCCTCATTGAAGTGCGTTATCAGGATCTGGTGGAGCGGCAGGAGGAGACGGTGCGCAAACTGCTGGCGTTCATCGGAGAGGAGTGGAACGAGGAGTGCCTGCAACACCATAAAAGCGAACGGGTGGCCCGTACCGCCAGCTATGAACAGGTGACCCAGCCGGTTTATCGCGATTCCCTCGCACGGTACCAGCGTTATTGGGAGGCGGTGCAGCCGTTGCTGCCGATTGTTGAACCGGTGCTGGAGCGTTACGGCTATTCCGTGGAGCAACCTGCCGACAACCGGTAGCGGCGCCTACGGAGTTTACATTCGGCCACCGTGATCTGTGGCATTGGAGCGGCGGAAACCTCCCGCCGCCGCCATCCTTGCGGAAATCGGCGGTAGCGTTTCGGGTGGGTTGGGGATGTGCCTCTCCTGTTCACCGGTATCCGCTGTCTCGGAACCAAAAAATGCGTTAGTAACATGTTGCGTTTTTGTTATATACCCTACATTCGTCCTTGCCTCAGGTTTGTCTGTTTTCTTACATCTGTTTTTTAACTTATTGATTAAGCAGCTAATAGATATCTTTTCTCATGTCTTTCCGGTATTTTGTTGCGAAAGTGCAACAGATGAAAATATCGTGTTTTCTCCCAAATAAATGTTTGCAAACCGGGCGTGATCTGAATATCCTGTCATTGCTTTGTATCTTTTTTTCAATCACGAGCGGGAGTTCGATTACATGAACAAAAAGCTTCTTTCTGCTGCGGTAGCTGCCGCGATGGTTGCTCCGGCTGCGATGGCCGGCGATGTCACCATCTACGGTGAAGCGCACGTAGCGATGTCTTACTACGATGTCGGCGAAGATGCGCCTTTCTCCGGTCACGGCGACAAGGTGTGGGATCTGGCCAGCCATGAGAGCTACATCGGTTTCAAGGGTTCCGAAGATCTGGGCGGTGGCCTGAGCGCCATCTGGCAGATGGAGATTCAGATCGAGTTGGCGGATGCCGGTAACACCGGTGCCGGCGTTCTGAATAACCAGGATTGGGGCATGATGCGCAACAGCTTCGTCGGTCTGGCCGGCAGCTGGGGTACCTTCCTGATGGGTCGTCACGACACCCCCTACAACATCTCCACCGCGTCCCTGGATATCTTCTCCGAGACCGTTGCCGACTATAACCTGAACGGTTCCGATGCTGAGCCGAGCGGTGCTGGCCTGAACAGCCTGGGTCTGCGGTTCGAAGACGTGCGTGCTGACAGCGCCGTGGCTTACATCTCGCCCACCTGGAACGGCCTGACCCTGGCAGGTGCCTGGGTGACCGCCGGTGGTACGGATCATTTCGCTGGTAGCATCGATCTGTCCGACCTGATGGAAGCCTGGTCTGTGGCCGCTCTCTACGGCAACGGTCCGTTCTACGCTTCCGTCGCTTATGAGAATATCGATAACGAGACCGCTGATGCGCTGGGTCTGGCCCGTGACAAGTGGCGCGTAGGCCTGGGTTACACCGCTAACGGTTTCCATGTCGGCCTGGTCTATGAAGACACCGACGGCAACCCCACCGGCGGCAGCCTGGGTGGCGACGCCGAGCGTTGGCAGTTGAGCGGTTCCTACACCTTCGGCAACAATGTCGTGAAGGGTATGTACGGTTCCGAGGATCGTAAAGACGCTACCGCTAACGGCGACCGCAACCAGTGGGCGATCGGTATTGACCACAACTTCTCCAAGCGGACCACCGCTTATCTGGTCTATACCGCCTACGATGCAGACGGCCTCTCCTTCGGTGGTGGCCCCGAGCTGGATTGGGATGCCTACTCCCTCGGTCTGCGGCACAAGTTCTAAGCTTTACCGCTTAGTCCAAGCAGTACCTAAACGGGGCCTTCGGGCCCCGTTTTTTGTTCAGGGAAGTACTTCTGCGCGAATGGCTCCAGGGATGGAGGGGGCCGCTTCGAGCGTTTTTGCGAAAGGGTGCGGAAAAGGCGGGATAGGCATCCATTTCCCATTCTTTGCCGGATATTGTTTGATTCGTATCAGTGCCGCATCCGGGTTTGCGCTGTCCGGGGCCGAAACCAATGGCCGTGCCGCGCAGCCTGTGTTTTATAACATGTTGAATTATTTATAATTATTCAAGTCAAAAAGACGCTTTGTTGCATGATTGCAACAAAGCGTCGCCCGTTGTTTTGTTGAGTAAAATCGCTTGCATTCCCGATGCGATCGGGGGTATGCTCTTCCTTGCTTACCACTTTATTTTTCAACCACAAGCGGGAGTTCGTTAATGAACAAGAAGCTTCTTACTGCGGCAGTTGCCGCTGCGATGGTCGCCCCGGCTGCTATGGCCGGTGACGTCACCATCTACGGTGTGGCCCATGTTGCCATGTCTTACTATGATCTGGAGACCGATGGTGGTGGACACAGCGACAAGGTGTGGGATCTTTCCAGCCACGCCAGCCGTCTCGGCTTCAAGGGTTCCGAAGATCTGGGCGGTGGCCTGAGCGCCATTTGGCAGATGGAAATCCAGATTGAGTTGGCGGACGGTGGCAGCACCGGCGCCGGCGTTCTGAATAACCAGGATTGGGGCAACATGCGCAACAGCTTCGTCGGTCTGGCCGGCGGCTGGGGTACCTTCCTGGCCGGTCGTCACGACACGCCTTACAAGATCTCCAGCGGTAGCCTGGACCTGTTCGGTGACACCATCGCCGACTACAACGGCAACGGTGCGGATGCTGAGCCTGCGTTCGCCAGAATCGGCCTGGGTTTCAAAGATGTGCGTGCTGACAGCGCCGTGGCCTACATTTCGCCGAACATGAACGGCCTGACCCTGGCGGCTGCTTTCGTGACCGCTGGCGGTACCGATCATACTGCGGGTGTTGACCTGTCCGACCTGATGGAAGCCTGGTCTGTTGCCGCTCTGTACAGCAACGGTCCGTTCTTCGCTTCTCTCGCCATCGAGCAGATCGATGACGAAACCGCCGATGTTCTCGGGTTTGCGGAAGACAAGTGGCGCGTGGGCCTGGGCTACACCGCCAACGGTTTCCACATCGGCCTGGTGTATGAAGAAGAAGACGGCGACGATCCGCTGGGTGACGGCCTGCCGTCCACCGAGGGCGATCAGGAGCGTTGGGAGCTGAGCGGTTCCTACACCTTCGGCAACAACGTCGTGAAAGCGATGTACGGTTCCGAAGACCGGAAAGACGCGACCGCCAACGGCAATCGCAACCAGTGGGCGATCGGTATCGACCACAACTTCTCCAAGCGCACCCAGGCGTATCTGGTTTACACCAGCTACGATTCCGACGGCGCCGGTCTTGACTGGGACGGCTATTCCATGGGCCTGAAGCACAGCTTCTAAGTCCTACCGTAGCTTGAGCAGTATGAAACGGGGCCTTCGGGCCCCGTTTTTTTTTAATGCCAAATCAGGCAAGCGTGTCAGGTCCGGGCGGGGTGTTTTAGGAATTAAGATCTTTCTATCGATGTGTGTATGGTAGTGCGGCACAGGCTACGGCACGCGGGGTCATGGGGTAAAAACGGCGTGGGGTAAATTTGTGCATATACTGTTACCTATTGATATATATATGTAATTTCCCATTTCCGCCCTCCGATACGCTGCGATTTTGCGATCTATACAATTTATCGATGTGGTTAGGCTTTTTTGCAAAATTATGAATCATGGCCTATAGTTACATAACATATTTAATGTCGATTCATATCTTATAGTGCAGGAGAGCCTCATATGGATAAGAAGCTTTTAACCGCGGCGGTTATGACGGCCATGGCAGCGCCGGTAGTTATGGCGAGTGACGTCACCATCTACGGAGAGGCCCATGTGGCCATGTCGTACTATGACCTGGAACACGACAGCCTCGCTTCCACCCACGGCGACCGGGTCTGGGACCTGGCGAGCCATGAGAGTTTTATCGGCTTCAAGGGTTCCGAGGATCTGGGCGGCGGCCTGAGCGCCATCTGGCAAATGGAGATCCAGATCGAACTGGCGGACGGCGGTTCCACCGGCGCCGGGGTTCTGAATAACCAGGATTGGGGCAACATGCGCAACAGCTTCGTCGGCCTGTCCGGCGGCTGGGGCACCTTCCTGATGGGGCGTCACGACACGCCCTACAAGATCTCCACCGCTTCCCTGGATCTCTTCTCCGGGACCGTTGCCGACTACAACACCAACGGTTCGGACGCGGAGCCGTTAAGTGGTATACCTTTCTACAGTCCTCTAGCAGGTTTGGGCTTTGAGGATATTCGCGCCGATAGCGCGGTGGCCTACATCTCGCCCAACCTGAACGGGTTGACCTTGGCGGGTGCCTTCGTGACCGCAGGTGGCCCGGATCATCTCGGCGGTACCGTGGATATCTCCGATCTGACGGAGGCCTACTCTCTGGCCGCCCTCTACAGTAACGGTCCATTCTTTGCTTCGGTTGCCTATGAAGCGGTGGATGATGAAACTGCTGCCGTTCTAACCAGTTTGGCTGTGGTAACCGCCGAGGACAAATGGCGCGTCGGACTGGGCTACACTGCCAACGGCTTCCATGCGGGCCTCGTTTATGAAAATGCAGACTATGAATTCGGGGGAGTTGGTTTGGACGTGGATCGTTGGCAGTTGAGTGGTTCCTATACCTTCGGTAACAACGCCGTGAAAGCGATGTACGGCACTCAGGACTTCAATGATGTCTCTAACGGCAATCTGGACCAATGGGCGGTCGGTCTGGATCATAATTTCTCCAAGCGGACCCAGGCCTATCTGATCTATACGGACTTCGATTCTGACGGCAACGGCTGGGATTGGGACGCCTACTCTGTCGGCCTGCGGCATAAGTTCTAAGCCTTACCGTTTCGTCTGAGCAGTACCAAAACGGGGCCTTCGGGCTCCGTTTTTTTGTCCTAGGAGATAAGGGAGTTGTGGCGGGTGGAAATGGCCGGTCGGTGTGGTCAGGCGCTTACACTCTTTGCGCCGTTGGGCGTACCCAGAATCAGCAAGTCAGCCGGGCGTTGTGCAAAGAGTCCTACTGTGACCACGCCCACGAGGTTGTTGATCTGTTGCTCCAGTCGGATCGGTTCCTTGATCTCCAGGTTGTGTACGTCCAGGATCCAATTGCCGTTGTCGGTGACGAACGATTCGCGCCAGACCGGGGTGCCGCCGAGTCGCACCAGCTCGCGCGCCACATAGCTGCGTGCCATCGGAATCACCTCCACCGGCAGAGGAAAGCGGCCGAGCATGCCGACCAGTTTGCTTTCATCGGCGATGCAGATGAATCGCTTGCTGGCGGCAGCCACGATTTTTTCCCGGGTCAGGGCGCCGCCCCCGCCCTTGATCAGCTCCAATTGCCGGTTGGATTCGTCGGCGCCGTCCACATAGAGTTCCAGGGTGCCGGCGGCATTGAGGTCGATCACCGGGATTCCGTGCGCTTTGAGTCGTGCGCTGGAGGCCTCGGAGCTGGAGACGGCGCCGTCGATCCGGTGCCTGATCTCCGCCAGCAGATCGATGAAATGGTTTACCGTGGAGCCGGTGCCGACTCCGATAATACCCCCCTCTACATGCTCCAGCGCGGCTGCCGCCGCCTGTTTTTTCATCTCTTCCTGGTCCATGTATATGCCCCCGGCCGACTGTCAATTCAGACTATGATAGCCTTGAGACGGAGTGGTGTCATGGTGCGCCTCATCTGAATTCTGTGTTTGATTCCAGCCCGGTGGCTGGTAGCGGGGATTCCGCCGGGCCGGACTGTGCGGTTTCGCCTCCCGGCGAGTCTCAAGGAGTCAAGATGCCTCAAAAATATATCGAACGAATCCTCCGTGCCCGGGTTTATGAAGTGGCGCGTGAGACACCGCTGGAACGGGCGGAACGCTTGTCACAGCGGCTGAAGAATGAGGTATGGCTGAAGCGTGAAGATCTCCAGCCGGTGTTCTCCTTCAAGCTGCGGGGCGCTTACAACCGAATTCAGAGCCTGTCAGATGAAGAGCGGTCTCGCGGTGTGATCGCCGCTTCCGCCGGAAACCACGCACAGGGGGTCGCGCTTTCCGCTCGTCGGCTCGGGATTCATGCCCTGATCGTGATGCCGCGGACAACGCCGACGATCAAGGTGCAGGCGGTGCGCAACCTCGGCGCCCGGGCGGTGCTGCATGGCGATTCGTACGACGATGCTTATGCGCACTCGCAGGCGTTGGCGCGGGAGAAGGGTATGACGTTTATCCATCCGTTCGATGATCCTGAGGTAATTGCCGGACAGGGCACCATTGCTATGGAGATCGTACGACAGGCGGCGCAGCCTCCCCACGCCATTTTCGTTCCGGTAGGCGGCGGCGGCCTGATCGCGGGTGTGGGAGCCTATCTGAAGTACGTCTATCCTGACGTGCGGGTGATCGGCGTGGAGCCGGAGGATGCCCCCAGTCTGCAACAGGCGCTGGCGGCGGGACGCCGGGTAATGCTGAAGCAGGTCGGAATTTTCGCCGATGGGGCCGCAGTTCGGCAAATCGGTAAGGAGACATTCCGGATTGCGCGAAAGGTGGTGGATGAAGTGATCCTGGTAAGTACCGACGAGATCTGTGCCGCCATTAAGGATCTGTTCGATGATACCCGGACGATTGCTGAGCCGGCCGGCGCCCTGGCGGTGGCGGGAATGAAGCGGTACGTCCAGCGGGAAGGGATACAGGAGCAGAAACTCATCGCTATTGAAAGCGGTGCCAATATCAATTTTGATCGCTTGCGACACGTTGCGGAGCGGGCGGAGTTGGGGGAGCGGCGGGAGGCGCTTTTGGCGGTAGAGATTCCGGAGCGGCCCGGCAGTTTTCTTCGGTTCTGTCGTGCGCTGGGGCGGCGCAGTATCACCGAGTTCAACTACCGCTTCAGCGATACCGAGCGGGCGCATGTGTTCGTGGGCATCGAGCTTACGCAGGGTGACCGGGAACGGGGGGAGTTGATCGACCTACTGCGGGGGAAGGGGTATTCGGTGCTCGACATGACCGACAACGAGGCCGCCAAGCTCCATATCCGCTATATGGTGGGAGGGCACGCCCCCTGTATCGAGGATGAGTGTCTCTATCGCTTCGAATTTCCGGAGCGGCCCGGTGCCCTGCTCGATTTCCTTTCTCAAATCGGACATCGCTGGAATATCAGCCTGTTTCACTATCGGAATCATGGCGCTGCCTATGGCCGCGTGCTGCTGGGAGTGGAAATCGGTTCCAGAGAGAAGCGGGAATTTATGGGAGTGATCCGGGAATTGGGGTTTGTTTGCTGGGAGGAGACCGGAAATCCGGCATATCGACTGTTCGCCGGCCCCGGTTGTCGAAAGGAAACTGCGGGAACGGGGGAGGGCTGATTAAGTACAGCCGGCAGGTTTCCCCACCATCCCCTCCCCGCAACCGGGGAGGGGATGGTGGGGCTGCCGCATTTTACGGGGGGGAGGGAGTGCCCCCGTTTCTTTCGTCGGAAGGAGGCTGAGGTAAGACATGCTGTTTACGAAGGAGACAAAACCCCCTCCCGTCCGCTGAGGAAGGGAGCAGGGAAAGAAAAGGCCCGGAACTACGGGCCTTTTCTTATTGTGGCGTTACCAAGTACGCCTCGCCTTACTGCTACATGGGACGTTGCGCAGTGGTCTTTTTGCGCGGCGTCACTTTGCGCGGCCTGGCGGCCTTTTTCTTGGCCACCTTCTTTTTCGCTACTTTCTTCTTGGCTACTTTCTTCTTAGCCGGCGCTTTCTTTTTAACCGTGGTTTTCTTCGTGGTACGCTTTTTTGCTGCTTTCTTGATTGCCATTTTGCTCCCTCCAGAACTCAGTTGGCGAAATGCTTCGTTGAGTATAATAAAGCCTACGAAAAAAGCTAGTAAATTTCGTAAGTTGTTGCAAGTTTTTTTTGTAGTGGATTTTCTGTTTTGCGTTGCTCAATTCGGGAGTGTTTGGGGGGTCGGCGCATCGATTTTGTCTTCTGGCGGTTACGGAAATCGAGTGGTATTCGCTTCGATGTTTTAAGTCGGGTGGAATGGCCTCTGATGGAAGGCATGTTCCTTTAAGAAATGAGCGGATCAGCATGAAGAGTCGCAATCGGCAGTTTGCCAGTAGGTAGGGGGTGTTCGGTAGATGTGGGTGTGGTGCGGGTTTCGCCGCTACGGGCGGTCCCGGATGATCATCGCCAACGGTAAAAACTCTTTTCGGTAATGACCCCGTCCAGTGGGATGTCCCAGGGCTCCGGTATCAAGCGTTCCACCCGCTGCAGTTCGTGCGCAAGGCCGATCAGTTTCGGGCGGCGCCAGTTGCGCCGGATTTTGAGGTAGGCAAGGGTGCGATCGTAATAACCACCGCCCATACCAAGACGGTTGCCGTGACGGTCGAATGCCACCAACGGCAGTAGGATCAGATCCAGCCCCCACGGAGGGACAGGTGGGCGTTGCCGAATACGTGGCTCGGGGATGTTATAGCGGTTGGTGTCCAGTCGGTCGTCGCGTCGGTACTCGGCAAACCAAAGTGCGCGTTGTGGGCGGGGCCGCAAGACCGGCAGGTAGCAGAGCTTGTGTCGGCGGCGTATCTGCGTCAGGACCAAAGCGGTGTCGATTTCGCCATCGGCCGGCAGGTAGAGCGCGATCCGCGTGCTGTTGCGGAAGAAACCCGAGCGACAGAGCTGTTTGGTTAAAGCGGTGCTGTGAATACGTTGCTCGCGCCGAGAGAGCGCACATCGGCGGGCGCGGATCTGGCTGCGCAGGCGGGCTGGGGATGGCAACGTGCAAAGATTCCGTTTGGGGTACGAAGGAGAGACACCCCCCGCCTGTGCCGTCGCCGATCTTTGTTCTTGAACCATTAGGTTCAAGTGGGAACAGCAGGGGCGCCTCAGGCTTTCCGCTCGGAGCGGACGTGCACACCGGCGCCGATCATTATGCTCCCAGGGCGTTGAGTAGGCTCAAGAAAATACCCGATCTGCTTACGCACACCGCAGGGGATGTCTTACTAGATAGGCTAAACCCAAATCGACTAAAGTTCCAGTTGCCCGTTCTGCTGGAGGGCGGACTCGACCTTCTCCCGGATAGTCAGAATGCGACGACTGACGGCGGCGCTGCCGTACTCTTTCTCGGTTTTCTGCTGTAGCAGCTCATGTGCCAGGTTGAGGGCCGCCATGACCGCAATGCGGTCGGTTCCGATGACTTTGCCGCTGGCGCGGATCTCACGCATCTTGCTGTCGAGGAAACGGGAGGTTTCCATCAGGGTTTCCCGCTCATCGCTTTTGCAGGCGATGCGGTATTCCTTGTCCAGGATCATGACGCTGACCGGGACAGTGTCTTCGCTCATGACGGGGATTCCATGGATTTCAAGCGGCTGATCATCGACTCGACCCGGCTCCGGGCCAGTTCGGTCTTTTCGATCAGCTCCGCACGCTCGGCCACCAGCCCTTCCTGCGTTGTCCGTAACGCCTGGTTTTCGTCCTTCAGCCGACTGCAGGTGCGGATCAGCTCATCCACCCGCGCCTCGAGCGTCTTCAGATCCAGTTCCGCCGTGTTTTCTTCTGTGGTCATGCCGTTCAATATAGAGTGCGCTCACGGGCGGGTCAACGCCCAAAAACGGGCGAAGGCCCGTCATTTTGGTGCTTTTGGGAACGCCGTTTTACAGGAGGGCGCGCTCTCCGATCCTCCTGGTCCCGGTGCATGGTATTATGCGCCAACTCCGGGCGGCGGAGCGGTATCATGCGGGGCATCAATGAGGGCGGGGAGATAGGATGCGAGTGGCATACGAAGGGCTTGGAAAACAGCTGGCCGAGGCGGGGATCGATTCCAGCGCATCGGAGATCCACGGCCTGCTGCACGGGTTGCTGTGCAGCGGCACCAAGGAGCTGAAGTCCCGCTTTTTTGCCGAGCTGTTTCCCGTCGGCGGCGAGGTCGATTCCGAATTGCGGGCGTCGCTGGAACAGCTGCTGCAGGATGCGCAGGAGATGCTTCAAGATAGCGCGAGGGCGGGTTTTTCGCCGCTGCTGCCCGCCGAAGAGCAGCCCCTGAAGCTGCGGGCCGGCGCCGTACGGGATTGGTGTCGGGGCTTTCTATATGGTTTGGGTCTGGCCGGAGGGGATGCGGAGCGGCGCTTATCCGGCGAGGCGCGGGAGGGCTTGCAGGATCTTACCGAGATGACCCGTATGGATCTCGATGCTCTGGAAACGGGAACCGAGGACGAAGCGGCCTTGGTTGAGATCACGGAGTATATCTGGGTGGTAGCCACACTGATTCACGATGAATTAACTTCCTCAAAGGTTTCATGACCGGTAACGAATTCAAAAAGCGCCGCCGCCAGTTGATGCGCATGATGGGGCAGGGCAGCATTGCCATCCTGCCGGCAGCCCCGGTAGCCCAGCGGAACCGGAGCGTGGAGTACCCGTATCGTCCCGATAGCGATTTTTACTATTTGACGGGGTTCCCTGAGCCGGAAGCGGTGGCGGTACTGATCCCGGGACGCACGCACGGGGAGTACATCCTGTTCTGCCGGGAACGCGATCCGGAGCAGGAGCGTTGGGACGGTGCGCGTGCCGGCCAGGAGGGGGCGGTTGCGGAGTACGGAGCGGATGACTCCTTTCCGATCGGGGATCTGGACGAGATCCTGCCGCGTATGCTGGAGCAGTGCGAGCGGGTGTTTCAGGCCATCGGCTGTAATCCGGCTCTCGACAAACGGATGTCGGAGTGGATCAACGCCATTCGAAACCAGACGCGTGCCGGGATCCAGGGGCCGCTGGAGTTTATCGCCCTGGATCACTATCTGCACGACATGCGGTTGTATAAGAGTCCGGCCGAGATTAAGGCGATGCGCGCCGCCGCCCGGATCTCCGCCCAGGCCCACAAGCGGGTGATGAAGCAGTGTCGCCCGGGGTTGATGGAGTATCAACTGGAGGCGGAGTTCGTGCACGAGTGCAGCCTCCAGGGCGCCCGCAATCAGGCTTACTCTCCCATTGTCGGCGGCGGGAAAAACGGTTGCGTACTCCACTATATCGACAACAAGGACGAACTGCAGGATGGCGATCTGCTGTTGATCGACGCCGGCTGCGAGTATGACTATTACGCCTCGGATATCACCCGGACCTATCCGGTGAACGGCCGGTTTACGGAGGCGCAGCGGACGCTCTATGAGCTGGTGCTCAAGGCGCAGGAGGCGGCCATCGCAGAGGTGCGCCCCGGCAATCACTGGAACGACCCCCACGCGGCGGCGGTGAAGGTGATCACCAAGGGGCTGGTGGATCTGGGGATTCTGAAAGGCCGGGTGTCGGCCCTGATCAAGAGCGAGAGCTATCAACGGTTTTACATCCATCGTACCGGGCACTGGTTGGGGATGGATGTGCACGATGTGGGCGACTACAAGATCGACGGCGAATGGCGCCTGCTGGAGCCCGGAATGGCGCTTACCATTGAGCCGGGGCTCTATATCCCTGCCGGCAGCAAGGGGGTGGCCAAGAAGTGGTGGAATATCGGGATCCGCATCGAGGACGACGTGGTGGTCACCAAGGACGGTTGTGACATCCTCACCAAGGATGCCCCGAAATCGGTCCGCGAGATCGAACATCTGTTGAGTTCGTTAAAACTGTTTTGACGGGCGGCCTGTAGGCCCCAATGACAACAAAAGGTAGAACGGCAATGGCTTTGAAAACGGTGCTCTATGACAGCCACAAGGCGCTGGGTGCGCGCATGGTTCCGTTCGGCGGCTGGGAGATGCCGCTGCACTACGGTTCGCAACTGGAAGAACATCATGCGGTGCGCCGCGCTGCCGGCATGTTCGATGTCTCCCATATGTTGGTGGTGGATATCGAGGGCAGCGGTGCGCGCGATCTGCTGCGTTACCTGCTCGCCAACGACGTGGCCCGATTGCGGCAGCAGGGCAAGGCGCTCTACAGCTGTATGCTCAATGAGCAGGGCGGGGTGGTGGATGACCTTATCGCTTATTATCTGGCGGAGGGGCGTTATCGTCTGGTGGTGAATGCCGGTACCGCGGAGAAGGATCTGGAGTGGATCGAGACGCATGCGGCGCCGTTCGAGGCGGAGATCACGGCTCGCCGCGATCTCGCCATGATCGCGATCCAGGGGCCTCAGGCAAGGGCCAAGACTCTGCCGCTGTTGCCGGAGGGGTTGCGGGATGCGGCCGCCGGCCTGGAGGTGTTCGTGGCGGCGGAGGCGAACGGCTGGATGGCCGCGCGCACCGGGTATACCGGCGAGGACGGTTTTGAGGTGATGCTGCCCGCCGAAGCGACGGCCGGTTTCTGGCAGGCGCTGCACCAGGCGGGGGTGGTTCCCTGCGGCCTCGGCGCACGCGATACGCTGCGCCTGGAGGCGGGCATGAACCTCTACGGCTCCGATATGGATGAGACGATTTCACCCTTGGCGGCGGGGTTGGAATGGACCGTCGCGTGGGAGCCGGCGGAGCGTGATTTTATCGGACGTAAAGCACTTGAGACGCAGCGGGAGAAGGACGACAATCTCCGTTTCACGGGGCTGGTACTGGAGGGCCGCGGGGTGTTGCGCAATCACCTGAAGCTCTACCAGGGCGAACAGGAGGCGGGTGAGATCACCTCCGGCGGTTTTGCCCCGACCCTGGGTTGTTCCATCGCCCTGGCGCGGGTGCGGCCCGACCTGGGAGAGGGTTGCGAGGTGGAGATCCGCGGTCAGCGACTGCCGGTGCGATTGGTGAAGCCGCCGTTCGTGCGTCATGGCAAATCACGGATTTAGCCGAAAACTTATGTAAGGGTCTTTTCCGGAGAAACGTTGAATCCGGGAATATAACAGTACTGATTTCACTCTGTGCCCTCAGTGTTTTGTTGGCACAGATCTTTCTGAATGGGGAGAGCAAGATGAGCAATGCACCGACCGATCTGAAGTACGCCAAGAGCCATGAATGGGCACGGGATGAAGGAGACGGCACGGTCACCGTCGGCATCACCGAACATGCCCAGGAACAGTTGGGAGATCTGGTGTTCGTGGAGTTGCCGGAGGTGGGACGTCAGGTGACCGCGGGCAGTGACTGCGCGGTGGTGGAGTCGGTGAAGGCCGCTTCCGATGTTTACAGCCCGGTGTCGGGGGAGATCGTGGAGGCAAACGCTGCCTTGGCGGATGCCCCGGAACTGGTAAACAGCGGGTCCTACGGCGAAGGGTGGATGTTCAAGGTGCGCATGTCCGACCCTGCCGAACTGGAAGGGCTGCTGGACGCCGCCGGCTATCTCGCGTCGGTAGCGGAAGAAGAGTAACGGCAGGCGCACGAATCGATGCCGTTTATTCCCCATACCGAGGAGGAGGTGGCCCGGATGTTGGCGGCCATCGGAGTCTCCGAGATCGAGGAGCTGTTCGAAGAGATTCCGGAAGAACTCCGTTTCGACAGTCTGAAGGCGCTGCCGCCGGCCATGTCCGAGATGGAGGTATCCCGTCTGATGGAGAGGCGGGCGCAGCAGGACAGCCTGCCGGCCTGCTTCATCGGGGCCGGCGCCTACGATCACCACATCCCGGCTGCGGTTTGGCAGATCGCGGGGCGCGGTGAGTTCTACAGCGCCTACACCCCCTACCAGGCGGAGGCGAGCCAGGGTACGCTGCAGTTACTCTATGAATACCAGTCCATGATGACGGCGCTGACCGCCATGGACGTCTCCAACGCCTCGCTCTACGACGGCGCCTCCGCGCTGGCGGAAGCGGTGCTGATGGCGGTGCGCGCCAACCGCAAATCCAGCTCCAAACGGGTCCTGGTGCCCCGCAGCCTGCACCCTGCCTATCGGCGGGTGGCGCACAATATCGTACGCAACCAGGGCATTGAACTGGTGGAGCTGCCTTTTGATAGAAAAGGCGGCCATACCGATCCCAAGATCCTGGAGGAGTACCGTGGCCAGGATATCGCCGCCCTGGTGATTCCCCAGCCCAACTTCTTCGGTGTGCTGGAAGAGGTGGATGCGCTGACCGACTGGGCGCGGACCAACCAGACGCTCTCCATCGCGGTGGTCAATCCGCTGGCGCTGGCGGTGCTGTCACCGCCCGGCGAATGGGGGGAGGCCGGAGCCGACATCTGTTGCGGCGAGGGTCAGCCGCTGGGTGCCCCCCTCTCTTCGGGCGGCCCCTATTTCGGATTTCTTTGCTGCCGCGAGGCGCTGGTACGGCAGATGCCGGGCCGGGTGGTGGGACGCACCATCGATCTGGAGGGGAAGGATGGGTTTACTCTCACCCTGCAGGCGCGGGAGCAGCATATCCGGCGCTCCAAGGCCACTTCCAATATCTGCACCAACCAGGGGCTGATGGTGACCGCTGCTACTATTTATATGGCGCTGCTGGGTGGCGAGGGGCTGGAGCGGGTGGCGGCCGCCTGCCATGCCAACACCGCGGCACTGGCCGCCCGGCTCACCGCGATTCCCGGGGTGGAGCCGCTGTTCGACCGCCCGGTGTTTCACGAGCAGGCGCTGCGGCTGCCGGCGCCGCCCCAGGATCTGCTGCGTTCGCTGGCCGCCCACAATCTGCTGGGGGGGCTGGATCTGGGACGCGACTACCCGGAACTCGGGGAGGCGCTGCTGGTGTGTGCCACCGAGAAGCGGACCGCGGCGGAGATCGAAGAGTATGGCGAAAAGCTGGAGCGCCTGATCCGGATGCGGAGTGAGGCGCCCTGTAGGTTGCAACCCAAAGAATAAACCGCGGTTGCCGGGATGAATACGAAGCGATCATAAGGAGCGAAGAGCATGGCTGATATCACACTGAAAGGAAATCCTTGTCACACCAACGGCGATCTGCCCGCCGTAGGTTCCGAGGCGCCCGATTTTCGATTGACCCGCGCCGATCTTTCCGACGTGGGGCTGGCGGATTTCGCCGGCAAGAAGAAGTTGCTCAACATCGTGCCCAGTCTGGATACCGCGGTGTGCGCCATCTCCACCCAGAAATTCAACGCCGCCATGGGGGCCAGGCCTGATGCGGTGGCGCTGGTGATCTCCGCCGATCTGCCGTTCGCCCAGAAACGGTTTTGCAGTACCGAGGGGATCGAGAACGTGATCTCGCTCTCGATGATGCGCAGCCGCAACTTCGCCAAGGATTACGGCATGTTGATCACCGACGGCCCGTTGGCCGGTCTCTGCGCGCGTGGCGTGGTGGTGCTGGATGTGGACAACCGGGTGGTCTACACCCAGTTGGTGCCGGAGATCGGCGAAGAGCCGGACTACGACGCGGCGCTGGCGGCACTGTAACGAAACCGCGGAGATAAACGCAAGGAACCCAAAGACGCCAAGGCGCAAAGGAATAGCCGTTGATGTAACAGTTCGGAATCTTTGCGTCTCCGTGCCTTTGCGGCCTTTGCGTTATTTTGGGACTTTTATATAGCTACTGAGGTTGGATTGATACGATGTTGATACAGGAGCAATCCCGGGTCGGGCGCAGGTCCGTGGCCCAGGCGCCGTTACAGGCGGTGTCGACGGAGGCCATTCCGGAGCGGTTCCGGCGCCGGCAGCGGGCCGCATTGCCGGAGGTATCGGAGATGCAGGCGGTGCGTCACTACACCCGTCTTTCGCAAAAGAACTTCTCCATCGATACCCATTTCTATCCGCTCGGTTCCTGCACCATGAAATACAATCCGCGGGGCTGCCATACGCTCGCCATGTTGCCGGGGTTTCTGTCTCGTCACCCGGAGGCGCCGGAGAGCCACAGCCAGGGGTTTATGGCCTGCTGTTACGAGTTGCAGGAGTACCTGAAAGAGGTGACCGGCATGGCGGCGGTTTCCCTCACGCCGGCAGCGGGCGCCCAGGGGGAGTTCGCCGGGGTGGCGATGATCCGGGCCTATCACGATGCCCGGAACGATTCTGCACGCACCGAGATCCTGGTGCCCGACGCGGCCCACGGCACCAATCCCGCCTCAGCGGTAATGTGCGGCTATCAGGTGCGGGAGATTCCCACCGGTCCCGACGGCGACGTGGACGTGGAGGCGCTGCGGGAAGTGGTCGGTCCGCAGACCGCCGGGATCATGTTGACCAACCCCTCCACCTTCGGCGTGTTCGACCGGCGTATCCGGGAGATCGCCGACCTGGTGCATACCGCGGGCGGGTTGCTCTACTACGACGGCGCCAACCTCAATGCCATCCTCGGCAAGGTGCGGCCCGGCGATATGGGTTTCGACGTCATCCACCTCAACCTGCACAAGACCTTCTCCACCCCGCACGGCGGCGGCGGTCCGGGCGCCGGTCCGGTGGGAGTGAGCCAACGGCTGGAACCGTTCCTGCCGGTGCCGTTGGTGGCGTCGGACGGCGACGGTTACCGTTGGTTGAGCGAGGCGGAACGGCCGCAATCCATCGGACGGCTCTCCGCGTTCGCGGGCAATGCCGGGATCCTGCTGCGGGCTTACATCTATGCGCGCATGCTGGGCCGGGAGGGGATGCACCGGGTGGCGGAGTACTCCACCCTCAACGCCAACTATATGCTCAAGCGGTTGCAGGAGCGCGGCTTTGATGCGGCGTTTCCGCAACGCCGTGCCACCCACGAGTTCATCATCACCCTGAAGCGTCAGGCGAAGGAGTTGGGTGTGAGCGCCATGGACTTCGCCAAACGGTTGCTGGACTACGGGTTTCATGCTCCCACCACCTACTTTCCGCTGTTAGTGCCGGAGTGTCTGCTGATCGAGCCGACCGAAACGGAGGATCCGGAGACCCTCGACGGTTTCATCGAGGCGCTGGCGATGATTCTGCAAGAGGCGAAGGAGAATCCGGAGCTGGTGACCGGAGCGCCGCACCGGATGCCGGTACGGCGGCTGGACGACGTGCGGGCGGCGCGCGAACTGGACCTGGCCTGGAAATCCAAGAGCGACTGATGGCGGGTCAGAACCAGAAGGGGCTGCGCCGTATCATCAACGCCTTCGGTTACTCCATGGCGGGATTCCGCTCCTGCTACAAGCACGAAGAGGCGTTTCGTCAGGAGTTGATCCTGGTGGTCCTGGCGATTCCGCTCGGGATCTGGCTCGGCGGAAACGGAGTGGAACGGGCACTGCTGGTGGGGAGTGTGCTGTTCGTGCCCATCGTGGAGTTGCTCAACTCCGCGATCGAGGCCAACGTGGATCGCATCGGGCTGGAGCGCCACAAACTCTCCAAGCGCGCCAAGGATATCGCTTCGGCGGCGGTGTTTCTCAGCATCGTGTTGGCGTGTACGGTCTGGGGGTTGGTGCTGGCGCCCCACTTTCTGTAGCACCGCTCGCGACTCTAACAATCATTCGGAAGTCATCAGGCTGCAACGGTAAGGATCTATTGCGACATCGTTTCTGATCTCTGGGTTCGGACAGCTTATGAGCAACCAAATTAACGTAATGATTCAAAACGGGATCGCCCTCTACCGATCGGGGAAGCTGCAATCTGCTGCCGGGGCGTTCCGCGAGGTCTTGAGCAGAGACCCCCGCAATTTCGATGCATTGCAGCTGCTCGGCGTTATCGTGTTTGAGCAAGGGCAGGCGCGGGAAGGGGAACGACTGATACGAAAGGCGTTACGGCAAAACCCTAAAGTCCCGCACCTTCATTTTAATCTCGGTAATATGCAGCGGGCGCAAGGAAAATCGACGGATGCGCTCGCATCGTATCGGCAGGCGTTGAAACTGGATCCCGGCAACGAATGGGTTTTAAACAATCTTGGCGCGGTCTGTGCCGAGATGGGTCGGCTGGATGAGGCATTCGGTTTTTATAAGAAAGGGATAGAGGTTAATCCGAAGAACCCTTCCCTGTTATCCAACTTCGGTCAAGCGTTATGGCGTGTCGGGAAGAATCAGGAGGCGCTCGCGGCTTTGGAAAAAGCGGTAGCCGTTGCTCCTGGACATGTCGATGCGCTCACGCACTTGGGCGGGCTTTATTTGACGCTTGGCAAGAATCCGGAAGCGGAAGACTCGCTGCGGCAGGCACTGAAAATCGATCCAAACAATCTCCATGCGCTAAACAATTTGGCCGCTGTGCATATGGCGGGCGGGGATTCGGAGGAGGCGGCCTCGCTGGTTCGGCGGGTGATCGAGCTCAATCCTCATTCCGCCGAGGCGTTTTCGAATCTGGCGACGGCGCAGGTGAATTTGGGAGAAACGAAAAGCGCAGTGGCGGCATATGAGCAAGCGCTCAAGATCAATCCCGATTACTCGGCTGCGATATCCGGCTTGGTAAAGATATTATTTGCGGAAGGGCGGAAGGAAGAGGCTGAGGAATTCATTCGGCGCGGCCTGCGGATCAATCCGGGGGACGCCAAACTGTTGTTTGCCAGGACGGAGGTCGTTTCTGACGATGCGCTCGACGCGCATATTAAGGAAATGGAGCGGTGGTTCGATGCGGATAATGTTCCGGCAAATGAGCGGATCATTTTGGCGTTTGGTCTGGCGAAGATTTTCGAGCGAACCAAAGACTATGGTAAAGCATTCGATTATCTGGCCACGGCGAACCGCCTGAAGCGCGGCACCTATGATTATACGTTGGAGGAAGATGACAGATTCTTTGCCTTGACGAAAAGCGTTTTCAACAGCGACTATTTTCAAGAACATGAAACGTCCGGGATCAGTGACGGGACCCCCATTTTTATTGTTGGAATGCCCCGTTCCGGGACTACTCTGGTTGAGCAGATACTGGCCAGCCATTCGCAGGTTTTCGGGGCCGGTGAGCTGAACTATATTGCGCGCCTGATTACCGAGCAGTGCAGACCGAGAGAGCATCGATCCTATCCCGAGCTGGTTTCCCAATGGGGACGGGATATTCTTGACGGGATGGGCAGATCGTATTTGGATAAACTGAATGCCAGATCCCAAGGGGCGATCCGCGTAACCGACAAAATGCCGCATAACTTCCTTTATCTGGGGTTGATTCGGCAGTTGTTTCCCAATGCCAAGGTGGTCCATTGCCGGCGCGATCCGGTAGATAGCTGCTTTTCAATATACAAAAGAAATTTTGATGTCCTTCATAAATACGCATATGAGTTACAGGAGCTGGGCGGATACTATCTTCTGTACAACGATCTGATGTCGCACTGGCATGATGTGTTGCCGGGTTTTATTTTTGACCTGCAGTATGAAGAGATGGTGTCTGATCAGTCGGGAATGACGCGTCGTCTGCTGGATTTTTGCGGGCTTGATTGGGAAGACGGTTGTCTGGAATTTCACAAGTTAGAGCGCACGGTTCATACTGCCAGTCAGCATCAGGTTAGAAAAGAGATCTATAGCGATTCCGTAAATCTTTGGCGGAATTATGAGACGCAATTGCAGCCGCTGGTCGATATGTTGAAAAAGGGCGGGGCGCTTTAATTCGCAAAACAACTTTAAGATTGCTTTTTTCCGGGAGAATCCATGTCCGCTTTAATTTGTGGCTCTTTTGCCTACGACACCATTATGGTCTTCCATGACCAGTTCAAGAATCATATTCTGCCGGAACAGGTGCATATCCTGAATGTCTCTTTTCTGGTGCCGGAGCTGCGGCGGGAATTCGGCGGTTGCGCCGGGAACATCGCCTACAATCTCCATCTCCTGGGAGGTGACGGCAAGCCGATGGGGACGGTGGGAAAGGATTTCTCTCACTATGGCGACTGGATGGATTTTTGCGGTGTCCCGCGGGAGCATGTGCGGGTGATCGAGACGGAATACACTGCGCAGGCGTATATCACCACCGATCGGGATGATAACCAGATCACCGCTTTCCACCCGGGGGCGATGAATTTCTCGCATGAGAATCGGGTCGCTGACACCCAGGGAGTGACCATCGGCATGGTGTCGCCCGATGGAAGACAGGGGATGCTGGAACACGCCGAGCAGTTCGCGGAGGCGGGGATTCCCTTTATCTTCGATCCGGGGCAGGGTTTGCCCATGTTTAATGGAGAGGAACTGCTCCGGTTTGCCGATCAGGCGACCTGGTTGGCGTTTAACGATTACGAGTCGAAGTTGATGGAAGAGCGGACCGGCAAGGGGCCGGCGGAACTGGCGCAGATGACCCAGGGGGTGATTGTTACTTGCGGCGGCGAAGGTTCGATCATTTACACCCGGGATCAAATTTACTCTATTCCGGTGGTGGAGGCGTCCGTTGTGGAGGATCCCACCGGCTGCGGCGACGCCTACCGTGCAGGTCTGCTCTATGGTTTGATGCATGGGTTGGAGTGGGAGGTTACCGGACGGATCGCATCTCTGATGGGAGCCGTCAAGGTCGAACAGGCCGGAACCCAAAACCACAATTTTACTCCGGAAGAGTTTGCGGATCGATTCAAACAGGTCTACGGCTTCTCGTATATCTGAGCAGATCGGGCTCGGTGTCAAAGCGGGCCGTTTTGTCGGATACTTGGGAACAGGGTAGCGGCGTCTGGCTTCGATTTTTTAGCGAGAGATCAACATGACAGGACATTTCGACGACTCCGGGTTCCTGCAGCTCAACATTGCGGTCCTGACTATCTCCGATACCCGCACCGAGGCGGATGACAAGTCGGGTAGGATTCTGCAGGAAGGGGCGGAGGCGGCCGGGCATCGGGTAGTGGAAAAAGCGATCGTGCGGGATGATGTTTACCAGATGCGCGCCGTTTTCTCGCGCTGGATCGCCGACCCCGAGGTGCATGTGGTGATCAGTACCGGCGGTACCGGCATTACCGCACGTGACAGTACCCCGGAGGCGGTGATGCCGCTGCTGGAGAAACCGATCGAGGGGTTCGGCGAGTTGTTCCGCGCCATCTCGCTGGAGGAGATCGGTTCTTCGGCCATCCAGTCGCGCGCCATCGCCGGCCTAACCAACCGGACCCTGATCTTCTGCCTGCCGGGTTCCGGCAGCGCCTGCCGTACCGGCTGGGAGAAGATACTGAAAGCGCAGCTGGATCACCGGACACGGCCCTGTAATTTTGTCCAGATGTTCCGTGTGTAACAGACTGTTGAGAAAACCTCATGCGGCACGATACAGCGTTAAACACCGGCTCAAAATGCTCATTTACTAACTGTAAACTGCGCTTTTTCGCCGGATTTTGCCTTGTCTCGTACTCGCCTGAGGCTTTTCACCAGCCTGTTTCTGGTTACATAGCCACAGAGGCGGTCTGATTCTCCGCAATGATTGTCTCTACGGTTCAATTGGATTGGCATTGTTATGCAGGAAAACAGGTGAGACCCGATGAGCGAATGTGGCTGTGACACCCGGAAACAGGGCTCTGCGATGAAGTCGCTGGAAGAGGCGCAGGCGTTTCTGCTCTCCCATGCCCGGCCGGTGGCGGACCGGGAACGAGTGGCGATCGCCGGCGCCCTCGGCCGGGTTTTGGCCGAACCGCTCGTCAGCCCGGTAGACGTTCCGCCCTGGAACAACAGCGCCATGGATGGGTACGCGGTTCGGGCGGCCGATATGGTCGGGGAACGCCCCCGTCTTCGCGTGACGCAGCGTATCCCTGCCGGCCGCTGCGGCACGCCCCTGGAAGCGGGTACGGCCGCCCGTATCTTCACCGGAGCCCCGGTACCGTCCGGTGCCGATACGGTAGTGATCCAGGAGGTGTGCGAACGACAGGGCGAAGAGGTGGTCATCGAAGAACCTCCCAGGCCGGGGGCCAATATACGGCAGGCGGGGGAGGATATCCGGTGCGGACACGAGATCCTTCCCGCCGGTGTCCGCCTCGCCCCGCAACATCTGGGATTGATCGCGTCGGTGGGGATTGCGGAGATTCCGGTAGTCCGCCGGCTCAAGGTTGCGCTGTTTTCCTCGGGTGATGAACTGGTGGCGCCGGGTGGAAAGTTGGCGCCGGGTCAAATCTACAACTCCAACCGGTTTACTCTCGGAGGATTGGTGCGGCGGCTCGGCTGCGAGGTGATCGACCTCGGCCAGGTGGCGGATAATCTGGAGGCTACCTGCGAGGCCCTTGCGCAGGGAGCGGCGCAGGCCGATTTGGTTCTGGCTTCCGGCGGGGTGTCGGTGGGCGAAGAGGACCACGTGAAACCGGCAGTGGAGCGGCTCGGTTCTCTGGATCTCTGGAAGATCGCGATCCGCCCCGGTAAGCCGCTTGCTTTCGGGCACATCGAAGAGACACCTTTCATCGGCGCCCCGGGCAACCCGGTTTCGTTATTTGTAACCTTTCTGCTCTTCGCGCGTCCCTTTATCCTGAAATCCCAGGGAGTGAGCGCGGGAGTGTTGCCGATCCCGTTTTCTGTCCAGGCCGATTTTGAGTGGCCCAAGCCGGGTAAACGGAGGGAGTTTGCCCGTGCCCGGCTGGAGGTGAATCCGCAGGGCGAGAGGGTGGCTACGCTGTTTCCAAGCCGCTCTTCCGGGGTGCTCAGCTCGGTGGTGTGGGCCGACGGACTGGTGGAGATCCCCGAGGACCGGACCCTATCAAGGGGCGAGCGTGTGAGCTTTTTGCCCTTCTGCGAGTTATTGTCATGATCCGGGTGCTCTATTTTGCCCGGCTGCGAGAGCGGTTGGGGGTTGATTCGGAAGAGTTGGAACCCGCGGGAATCGCCGACCTGGCGTCCGTCATCGGGCAACTGCGGCAGCGGAACGGTATTTGGGCGGAGGTCTTCGGCGAAGGACAGGGATTGATGATGGCGGTGAATCAGGAACTGGCCCGGCCGGAAACGCCCGTGACCGACGGCGACGAGGTGGCGTTTTTCCCGCCGGTAACCGGGGGGTGAGCGACCGTTTATCCAGGACAAATCGATAAACTCTCGCAAAGACGCCAAGCGCGCCAAGGGAATGGAAGGGATTTCACATCAGCCCATTGAGATGAGGGGGTTTCCCTCACAAGGTCGCAAGGCGCTCATGAATTACGGAAATTGCCGGCGCCAGCAATCGGCTACAAGAAGAGGATTATTGTTTTCTTGGCGTTCTTTGCGTCTTGACGAGAACATTGATTTTTTGGGAGACAATCGTGGCGGAGTTACGGAAGCCCGAGGAATGACCGGATGAAACAGGTCCAGATCCAGAATGAACCGCTGAATATCGCCGCCCTTCAGAACGAATTGTGGGCGGGCAATTCCGCAGTGGGAGCGGTGGTCAGCTTTGTAGGCCTGATGCGGGATATGAACAAGGGAGAGCCGGTGGAGGGTATGCTGCTGGAGCACTACCCCGGCATGACCGAACGGGCGCTGGAGCAGATTGTCGCGGAAGCGGAAGAGCGCTGGCCGTTGCAGGGGGTGCGAGTGGTACATCGGGTGGGAGAACTTCGACCGCTCGATCCGATCGTACTGGTAGCGGTGGCCGCCGCACATCGCGGCGAGGCCTTTCAGGCGTGTGAATTTATCATCGATTATTTAAAAACCCGGGCCCCGTTCTGGAAGAAGGAGCGGACCGCCGCGGGGGAGCGATGGGTGGAAGCCCGTACGAGTGACGCGGAAGCGGAACGGCGTTGGCGGAAGGGGTGAGCATGCCGGTTTATCGGTAGATTGACCGGAACAATACGACGAAACAGGAGATGTAACATGAGACGTATGATCGGATCGATCCTATGTTCCCTGATCGGCTTCGGCCTGCTGGGGATAGGTACCATGATGTATCCACGGGATGCGGGTGCCGCCTCGGCGCAGGAGATTAACGTCGGCGCAAACGGGACGTTGCAGCGTTTCAAGCAGGAGATTGTCGGAGGCGCTGAATTTCTGCAGCGCGCCAAGGGGGTTTTGATCTTCCCGAAAGTCTATAAGGGCGGAATCGTTGTCGGTGGCGAATATGGTGAAGGCGTATTGCGGATCGCCGGCAACAATGCCGGTTATTACAGCACGGCGGCCGCCTCGATCGGCTTTCAATTGGGCGCCCAGTCCAAATCGCTGGTGATTGTATTTCTGACCCAAGGCGCCTTGGACTCGTTTCGTAACAGCGAGGGCTGGAAAGTAGGGGTGGACGGTTCGGTGGCGGTGCTCAAGTGGGGTGTGGGCGAGGATATCAATACCCTCGATATCAAGGAACCGGTGGTGGGTTTCGTTTTCGACAACAAAGGCTTGATGTATAACCTGACCCTGGAGGGTGCGAAGTTCACCAAGATCGTGCGCTGAGTCTCCTGCCGCTTTTCGGTCCCTCCCGCCCGGTCCGGGACCGAACTCCTTTTTCAGGAGCTTACGCCGCGGGCGCTTTCTGTTTGCACCGGGATTCTGCAGCAAACCGGACGGGAGGGGCGTTACGACCCTTCCCGTGAATGGCGTGGGTATATGGGGAGGGGAGTGTTTTGAAAATCGGAGGAGGCGCTATCAGTGGGTGCTTTCGCCGCCGCTGCCGGTGAGGATCCGGATCTCATCGCGGATCCGGCTACGGTGCGGTTCCGGTAGTCGGGACCACTGCTCGGCAATGCGAACCGCATCCGGCTCCAGTCCAACATCTCCATCGTCGCCGAACATCAGCCAGGAGGGGCTGACTCCCAACTCTTCGGCAATTTTGTCGATCTTGCGCGGTCGCAGGCTTTTTCCGTTTTCGATCTTTTGGATTACCGCCTGGTTGGTTCCCGCACGACGTGCCAGCTGCTCCTGGGTCCAGCCCTTCTCAAGGCGTCTGGCGCGCATACGTTCGCCCAAGGTCCGAGGGGTATCGAGGTCTGTTAAGTTGGTCATGCGAGAAATGCCCTTTTCAAGCGGTTTCTATCAATTTCCGTACTAGCTAAGCGGCAGGATAAAACGATTCTTAAATTGGTAGGGTGATATCTTTGAATAAATTGAATATTATGCGCAAAAATAGGAACCGTATTCCTTTTTTGGGGCGGTTTGGCGCTTTCGCAAGGCCGGCCGGTTGTGATCCGGCGCGAATCCGCGCGGAAAAGAGACTCCACGCGTTCCCCCCGGACTGATAAGATTGCCACCCATGTTGACCTATCCCGCCATCGATCCTGTCGCTGTCTCGCTCGGTCCGTTAAAAGTTCATTGGTATGGCCTGATGTACCTGGTGGGGTTTCTGGCCGGGTGGTGGCTGGGTCGCAGGCGCGCCGCCCGGCCGGGCTCCGGTTGGACCGTGGCGGAGGTGGATGAGCTGGTTTTCTATAGCGCCGTTGGGGTGGTGCTGGGCGGCCGCATCGGTTACGTGTTCTTTTATTCGCTCCCCGGCTTTTTGTCGGACCCGTTGTTGCTGTTTCGGATCTGGGAAGGGGGGATGTCTTTTCATGGCGGTCTGCTGGGGGTGATGGCGGCGTTGTGGCTGTTCGGCCGTCGCTTCGGCCACCGTTTTTTCGAGACCGCCGATTTTGTGGCCCCCCTGGTGCCCATCGGACTGGGGACAGGGCGCATCGGCAATTTTATTAACGGCGAATTGTGGGGGCGTATCGGCGATGTGCCGTGGGCGATGCGACTGCCGTGCGCCCGGTTCGCGGACGCATGCCGCGGATTACCGCCGGACACCGTATACAGCGCGCCGTTTCATCCCAGCCAGCTTTACGAGGCGGGCCTGGAGGGGTTGGTGTTGTTTCTGATCCTCTGGTTTTTCTCCTCCCGTCCGCGTCCCACTATGGCGGTGTCGGGACTGTTCCTGGTCTGTTACGGTCTGTTTCGCTTCGGGGTGGAGTTTGTCCGGATGCCGGACGTTCAGCTCGGGTATCTCGCCTTCGGATGGGTGACCATGGGGCAGCTTCTGTCCCTGCCGATGCTGCTGGGCGGTCTGTTATTGTTGACGCTGGCCTATCGCGCAGCGCCGGCGAAAGGATAGGGTATGCGTCAATATCTGGATCTCATGCGTCATGTACGCGATCACGGCATTCGAAAAGAGGATCGTACCGGAACGGGTACGCGGAGCGTGTTCGGATACCAAATGCGGTTCGATCTGGGAGAAGGATTTCCGGTGGTCACCACCAAGAAGCTCCATCTTCGTTCCATCATTCACGAGCTGCTGTGGTTCCTGCGGGGCGATACCAATATCCAATACCTGCACGACAACGGGGTCACCATCTGGGACGAGTGGGCGGACGAAAACGGGGACCTGGGACCGGTCTACGGTTACCAGTGGCGCTCCTGGCCCGCCCCCGGCGGCAAGGGTATCGATCAGATCTCACAGCTGGTGGAACAGATCCGCAACAACCCGGATTCCCGGCGGCTAATGGTTAGCGCCTGGAATCCGGCCGACGTGGAGCGTATGGCGCTGCCCCCCTGCCACTGTCTGTTCCAGTTCTATGTGGCGGACGGTAGGCTCTCCTGCCAGCTCTATCAGCGGAGTGCCGATATCTTTCTGGGGGTTCCTTTCAATATCGCCTCCTATGCCCTGTTGACCCTGATGATGGCCCAGGTGACCGGGTTGAGGCCGGGCGATTTCGTCCACACCTTCGGGGATGCCCATCTCTACAGCAATCATCTGGAGCAGGTGGAGACGCAGTTGGCGCGGGAGCCGCGTCCGCTGCCGGTGATGCAGATGAATCCGGGAGTGCGGTCACTGTTCGATTTCCGCTATGAGGATTTCGAGTTGCTGGGTTACGATCCCCATCCCCACATCAAGACGCCGGTGGCGGTCTGACAGCCTGTTGAATAACCCGCAACCGGTACGATCCGGCGTTATTTCGCCGGGTTTTGTCTTGTCCGGCGCTCGCCGGAGACCTTTTCAATGGCCGGTTGAACAACAGGGTGCCGGGTCGGTATTGTGGGGCCTAATCTCCGAACAGCCCCTTGATCCCTTGGCCGATTCCCTCCACCGACTCCTTGACCGCGTTTGCCCCCCGGGTCACCGGGTTCCCTGACTTTCCGTTCTGCTGTTTCCCGCCCCGGGCGATGTCGAGGCAGGGGTTCTGATCCCCCGTTCCCAGTTCGCCCAGGCCGATCAGGGCGGCGGGCGGAAAGGCGAACAGGCCGATCACGCCGAGCGCCTTACGGGCCGCTTCCATTTTCTCCAACGTATAGTCGGGGTGGGCCAGGGTTCCCCCTACCTTGACCGGGACCGCCACGTTCAGGGTCACCGATTTGGGTTTGGGGCTCAGCAGAAACGCGATTCGTTCGTTGGCGAGATTGATGTTTCCCTTTCCGAACAGGGTGGAGTATTCGGAGTCCACGAGAAACGCGCGACTGGTGGCGATCCCTTGCCGGATCTCGAAATCGCTGGCCATGCAGTTCATGACGGCGGAGTCGGATCCGGAACTGAGGAGGGTGCCGGCGATGTTACGCAATCCTCCGGTGACGGTTTCGAGAGCGCCGGCCCGGATGCGACCCGATCCGGCCAGCAGCCGGGAGTGGCCGTCCAGTCCGGCCATGATCTCCGCCACCGAGCTTCCGTGTCCCTGTAACCGCAGGGAGAGATCCCCCTTGCCGCTCAAGGCGTCGGTCCCCATCAGGCTGTGAAACAGCTCTCCCAGGTCGAGTTGTTTCCCGTTGAGCTCAAACTCCAGGTGCGGCACGCCGGAGCGGTTCTGCAGCCGCAGCAGTCCGTCGGCGGGGGCGCCCGCAAGCGTCGCCCGGAGCGGCTGCATCGTGAGTAGATTCTTTTGCAGTTTGATCTTCGTGGAAAGGTCGCTCAGCGGCAGCCGCAGCCCGGTCACCTGACGGGCGTGATATTGGATTTCACCCTGCAGTAGCCCGGAGAGCGGGGGGATCGGCAACGGTTTGCGGCTGAATACCTTCCCGCTTCGGCGCTGTTCCTCTTTTCCGGCGGGAGAGGTCGTCAGGTCCAGCCGCTCTGAACGGAGGTCGCCCTGCAGTGCGGCAGAGCCGTTTTCTCCCAGGGTGATGGTGAGATCGCCCGCGAGGTCGGTTTCCCCAAAACGGCCCTGGATGTCGGTCAGCCGGATCGGGTCGGTATTGTCGGAGGGGAGGTCGAGATGGGTCGAGAGCTGTAGCGGCTGGTCGCTGAGCTCCCCGGATAGGGCTACTTGATAGGCGGCGGAGAACACCGAGTCGCGTCGGCTCTCCAGGGTTTTCAGACGTACCTCACGGGTGGTTTGGGTGGTGCCGTCGTGCCAGGTGACCTGCAGGTTGTCGATCTCGACCCGGTCCGGCAGCACCAGGGACCCAGGGGCCGAACGCTCCTGCGTGAATCGCCAGTTTGCGACGCCATCCGGATTGCGTTCCAGCAACAGCATGACATCCTTCAGCGCCAGATGCCGGATTCCGACCTCTCCTTGAAGGAGCGGCAGCAGGGCCAGGGTGATCTCGAGCCGGCCGCAGCGGGCCATCTCCGGCCGGGAGCCCCAGGCGGCGTTCTGGAACCGCAGGTCCTCCAGCACCACGGTCGGGGTGAGCGCCGGAATGAGATGGGGGTTGCCGCCGATAGTGAGTTGGCGGCCGGTACTCTTTTCCACCTCCCGGGCGGCGATCTGCACGATGCGGTTCAGGTCAAGGAACTGGACCAGCAACACGACGCCGACGATGGCGAGCAGGAGCAGCGCAGCAACGGCGATGAGGATTTTGCGCTTCACGGATGGGTTCCCCTTCCTGGATGAAAACAGCGACCCTACCAATTCTAGCGTGAAACGAAGACGGACGTTGTGAGGCGGCCGACGCTACCCTGCTGCGCGCTCCGAACGCGTGACTGCGGGTGGTCGTGCTATGATTTTCCGATATGAACGAGAGTAACCCCCTGATTTCCCTGATTGCGGCGGTGGCGGATAACGGCGTCATCGGCCTGGATAACCGGCTGCCATGGCGATTGCCTGCGGATTTGAAACACTTCAAGCATCTGACCCTCGGCAAGCCGATCGTCATGGGGCGCAAAACCTGGGAGTCGCTGCCCGGTCTGTTGCCGCAGCGGCGCCATATTGTGGTCAGTTCCAACCTCGGGTATGAAGCCGAAGGGTGCGAAGTGGTGCATTCGCTGGAGCAGGCCTTGGCGGCGGCGGGAGGGGTTCCCGAGGTGATGATCATCGGCGGTGCGCGGCTGTATGAGCAGGCTTTACCTCGGGCCCGGCGAATGTATCTGACTCTGGTGCATGCGCAGGTGGAGGGAAACGTTTTTTTTCCGCCCTATGATATGCGGTCGTGGGTGGAACGGGAGCGGGCCGAGCATGAAACCGATGCGGAGAATCCCTATCCCTATACCTTCCTGATGTTGGAGCGGCGGACTTGATACGCCGGCTCTATCGATGTGGGCGGAAGGGGACGGCCGCTTTGTTATGGAGGGGTGACAATGGACGATGAGAGGGGTATCGGATCACTGATCCGGCAGTTGCGGAATCTATATGCGCGTATGGCGATGGGTACTCTGGAGGCGCGCCGGGAAAAGCTCAACGGGACCGGGCAACAGGTTGGAGACGATGTCTCACGACTTCTGTCCGAGCACCTGGAGCGACTTGCCGCAGCGAAACGTCCCGACGATCCGCCGAAGGCTCCCGGAACAAATACGATTTCGATCACGGACACGGAGGTTGGGGATCGTCCCTCCCGCAAGCGTTCCGCACTGGACAGTGAGCACCCGGTGGGGGAGCTATCTAACCATTTTCATGAGTTGGAGGTGGCTGAGCTGACCGGCGAGGGGGTCGGCGAGGGGGTGAAAAGAAGGGTGCTGGAACACATCAATACCTCGCTTCGATTGGCGCGTCGCGGCGATTCCGCGGGCGCACGGATTCATGCCGATATCGCACGCAGTGCCATGCGGGAGGCGGTGCACTATCTGTCGGGGGAGGAGTATCGACAGTTTACGGCCGCCGTGAAGGAGCGTCTCGAACGGCTCGAAACCTGACACCCGGATGTTCCGAACAGAAACCACGAAAGGATGCCAATAGCGATCGCGCCTGCTTACTCTGGATCATCATCCTCGTAATCATCCGTTTTTCGCGCATTCGGGCAGGCCAGGCGATAGGGCTTGGGCGGTTTCGTTTTTCGCAATTTCAGAGCGGTCAGCTGTCCACCCCAGATGCAACCGGTGTCGAGCGACCAAACATTATGGTTGCTTTGGTAGCCCAGCGTGGACCAATGGCCGAACAGGATTCGGTCGTAGCGACTGGCGCGGTTTGGCACTATGAACCAGGGCATAAGCGAGGGAGACTGATTGCCGGGCGCCCCTTTCTCCTTGAGCGCCAGGGTTCCTTTGGCATCGCAGTAACGCAGCCGGGTGAAGCAATTGGTGATGAAGCGCAGGCGGCTCATGCCCCGCAGAAACGGATTCCAGCGTTCCGGGCGGTTGCCGTACATCTGGCGGCAGAACTCCGGAAAGCGTTCATCCTGCAGCGCCTGCTCCACCTCCTGCGCGCGCCGCAAGGCGGTTGCGATGTCCCATTGGGGCGGCAGGCCCGCATGGATGAGACTGAAGTCGTGTTTTTTGCTGTAATGCATAAGTGGACGGTGGCGTAACCACTCGAGCAAATCATCCCGATCAGGTGCAGTAAGCACCTTGTCCAGCGTATGTCCTCGATCCTGATTTCGGTCGATCCTCTGGGAGAGCGCCAGGAGATGCAGATCATGGTTGCCCAGCACGGTAACCGCGCGCTCGCCCAGCCCTTTTACGAAGCGCAACACCTCGAGGGAATTTGGGCCGCGATTGACCAGGTCGCCTACCAACCAGAGCCGGTCGCGCCCCGGATCAAACTCGATCTGATCCAGCAATCGCCGCAGTTCGTCATAACATCCCTGGATATCGCCGATGGCGTAGAGCGCCATTTGCTTACCCTCCGGCCGACAAGCGGCGGTCGGCGGGCGGTACGGTTTCTCGAGATACTGGATAAGGCATAGGGCGAAACGTTATCGGGATGAGATTCCGAAGGCAAGGGGGGTTTAGATTATCGGACCTTCGGCCGATAAGTAGCAGGAGAGAGACAAGGAGAATTTCGGTGATGAAGAAAGGGATCTGGCCCGCCATGGCGGGTCTGCTGTGTTTGCTGCTCAGTGCCCCGGCCGGGGCGGATGCAACCCAGCAACTGCTGGCCGCGGTCGCACAGGGCAGCGTCTCCACGGTGGAGGATCTGCTGGCGCAGGGCGCGGATGCCAACGCCAAGAACGCGAACGGCCGGCCGGCGCTGGTGATGGCGGCCTTTAACGGCAACGTCCGGACCGTGTTGGCGCTGTTGGCAGCCGGTGCCGACGTGAACGCGGTGGATTCCAACGGTACCTCGGCGTTGATGGAGGCGGCCGCGTTCGGTCATCCGGAAGTGGTGCAGGCGCTGATCCAGGGCGGGGCGGATGTGAACCTCAAAAACAGTGCGGGGCTGACCGCCTTGAAAAAGGCCAATCTCGGTA
Organism: Sedimenticolaceae bacterium; assembly: GCA_050287725.1. Classification (GTDB taxonomy): domain Bacteria; phylum Pseudomonadota; class Gammaproteobacteria; order Chromatiales; family Chromatiaceae; genus CBFDBF01. The sequence continues at coordinate 4,839 of JBNKCL010000029.1, read as the reverse complement.
AGCATGAAGAGGCGGCGGCGATCTTGCAGGAGGCGGGCGGCTCGGAGTAGCCGGGCTAATTTTCTGAACTGCGGGCCATCTGGATCGCTGTCTCCAGGGCTGTTTCCAGGCTTCCGATGTTTGCTTTTCCGGTGCCGGCAAGCTCCAGTGCCGTGCCATGGTCCACTGAGGTGCGGATGATCGGGAGCCCCAGGGTGATGTTGACGGCGCGCCCGAATCCCAGGTGTTTCAACACCGGCAATCCCTGATCGTGGTACATGGCCAACACGGCGTCGGCCTGCTCCAGGTAGTTGGGGGTGAACAGCGTGTCGGCCGGCAGCGGACCTTGCAGCGCCATGCCCTCCGCCCGCAACCGATCGAGTACCGGCGTGATCACCTCGATCTCTTCATGTCCGAGATGGCCGCCCTCTCCGGCGTGCGGATTGAGGCCGCAAACCAGGATGCGTGGACGCAGAATTCCGAACCGCTGCCGGAGGTCGTGATCGAGGATGCGGGTGATTCGTTCCAGTCGTTCCGGCGTGATCGCCCGGCTGACCTCAGACAAGGGAAGATGGGTGGTGACCAGAGCCACCCGCAACCCCGGCGCCGCCAGCATCATCACCGGGGTGCCGCCGGTGAGGCCGGCCAGAAATTCGGTATGTCCGGTAAAAGGGTGGCCGGCGTCGTTGATGATCCCCTTGTGCACCGGGCCGGTTACCAGCGCCTGGAACTCCCCTTGCAGACAGCCCGCGGTGGCCCGCCGCAGGGTTTCCAGGACATACTCGGCGTTGGCGCGATCCAGCCGGCCCGGGGTTGCCGGGGCGGCCAGCGAAAGCGGCACGACCGGTAGCTGTCCGGGGCGGTGGGGAGCGGCGGGATCGAACGGCGCGATGACGAGCGGGAGCCCCAGTTGTTGCGCGCGTTGTTGCAACAGGTCCGGGTCCGCAATCGCCACGATCGGCGTCTGCCATTTCCGCTGCGCCAGCTGTACGCAGAGGTCCGGTCCGATCCCGGCCGGTTCTCCCGGTGTGAAGGCGATGCGGATAGGACGGTTCATGGGGGCGCGGATTCAGGACCGCGGTGACTGCGATGAACAGGCCCTAGAGATCGTCTTCCAAACGAATCTCGACATAGGCCTCATCCCGGAGGCGGCGCAGATAGAGTTCGGTCTCCTCTGCCATCTTGCGTTGATGGATGGCCGCACGCGCCTCTGCCCGTTGCACTTCCTGGCTGCTATCGTGTTGTCTGCGTTCGAGCACCTGGACGATATGCCAGCCGAACGGGGTTCTGAACGGTTGGCTGGTCTGGCCGGGCGACAACTCATCCATCTCCTGTTCAAACTCCGGGACGAGGTCGCCGGAGTTGATCCAGCCCAGATCGCCGCCGTTGATGGCGGAACCTTTATCGTCTGAATGGGAGCGGGCCAATTCTGCGAAGTCGTCACCTCCGATAATTCGCTGGCGCAGCTGTTGTAGCCGGATGCGGGCGTCGTTATCCGAGGTGATTTCGTTGGTTCGTATCAGGATATGACGGGCATGGGTTTGGGTCACGATGCGGCCGGCGCTTGAGCCGCCACCCTTGTACTCCACCAGTTTGATGATATGGAAACCGCTGGCGCTGTGAATCGGGTCACTGATCTCTCCCTGTTCCAGTTTCGGCACTACGTCCGCGAAGATGGTCGGAAGCTGATTGGCGGCGCGCCAGCCCAGATCCCCTCCCTCCAGTGCCTGATGGCTGTCGGAGTCGGACATGGCAACCTGCTGGAAATCGGCGCCCGCGCGCAGTTTTGCCACCAGCTTTTGCGCCTTTGCCTTGGCGGCTTGCAGCGTCTCTGATGAGGAACCCTGGGGTACCGCAACCAGGATGTGTTGCAAATGATAAGCGGTGCGTTGTTGCGGCTGATTTGACTGCCGAGCGATCGCATCATCGATTTCACGCTCGGTAATATTAATATGCGCCCCGACTTCCCGCTCCAGCAGTCGTTGAATGATGATCTGTTGCCGCAGCTGTTTTCTGAAGGCCTGGAATGTCAATCCCTGTTCTTGCAATGCGGCGCGAAACTGGGAAAGGGTCAGATTGTTGCGTTGCGCGATATTGCTGATCGCCTGCGCCATCAGATCGTCGCCGACGGTGATGCCGGCGCGTTCCGCTGCGGCCAGTTCCAGTTTGTTAAGGATCAGACGCTCCAATACCTGACGCTCTACAACCTCCCGGGGCGGCAATTGCGTGTTCTGCTTCTGCAGCTGCGCCATGACTTGCTGCATTTCGGCATCCAGCTCGCTACGGACCACCACGTTATCGTCGACGATAGCGACGATCCGGTCGACCTCATCGACCCTGGGTGCGGCGGCACAGGTCAGAGTCCCGGAGAAAAAAACAAGAATCGACAGTAATATCCCGATGACCGGGAGGCGTGGAGAATGCTTCATGCTAGTAATAGGCGCCGCGTTGGTAACCAAGGATCCCCTCTTCCAGGAACTGATCCAGCTGATGTCCGATGCTGGTCAGGCCTTTTAGCTCAAGTTGCAGAAAAAATGCGGTGTTCTCGTTGTTGCTTTCGTCGTTGACGTAGTGCCGTGCCACCGCCCGAACCGCCCAGCAGCAGCTTTCGTATTCAAGCCCGCCGAAACTTTCCAGGACCCGGTCATCACGCAATGAATAATCCCAGCGCGCAATCGCACGCAGTTGGCGGGTGATCGGGATCCGGAACGAGATGTCTCCCTCTTCCAGCAATCCTGCTTGGTAGCGGTATCCCAGGTTGAGGATACCGCCGCCATCTCCCCGGTAATGGAGATGCACCCCGCTTTGCCGGGTTTGGTTCTGGCCCCGTTGCGGATCCCATTGCAGTGTCCCACGGGCATCCCAGTGTTCTCCCAGGCGCGCTGCCACCTCGCCGACAATGGCGGAACTGCTGTCATCTGCGACGGTCGCTCCGGGTAGCTGCACTTCTCGATCCGCGAAATAGAAGATCTGACCGATGCTGACCCGAAACAGTTCCGTACCGCTGGCGTCATCCAGGGTCCGGCTGGTGAGGGCGAGTGTGAGCTGATTGGCGTCGCCCACCCGGTCGCTGCCGTTGAATCGGTTCTCCCGGAACAAATTGGCGAAGCTGAAATCGTACATCGAGGTATCGAATACCGGCAGGTCGTCCTGATTTTCCCGGGTGGTGTAGAGATAGAACAAGCGGGGTTCCAGGGTCTGCACAATGCCGTCGCCGTTGCGCTCGAACAACAATCCGGTATCCAGGCTCCCGCTATAGACGGTGCGGTCCGGGTCTTCCGGCAGGCCCACGGCCTGATCTTCCAGACTGTAAGCGGTGTAGTGCGCGCTGACCTTGGGGACGAAAAATCCCCAACTGTTGCGCAGCGGTATGCTGAGGCCGGGTTGAACGTCGAAGCGGTGACCGCGGACCGAATCTTCGCGGTCAAAATAGACATATTCCGAATTGAAGTGGAAACCGAGCCCGAACGCTTCTTTGTTGAAATCCAACAGGAGCTGCGGCAAGCGAGCGTAGGGCCGATCGGTTGCGGCGATGGTCTGGTCAACGGTCTGGAAGTACTGCAGCCGCCCTAAAAACTCCCAATCATCCCCGACATAGCGGAGATCCGTCCTGCGTTCCAGATGTCGGGAACTGCTGGAAGAGAGGCTGTTGCTTATATCGCCCAAATAGTCTTGGTCGGAGACGTAGTTGATATCGGCATCCAGCTGCCAACGGCTGATCGGGATACTCGTGCCTTGATAAGAGAAGGCGCCGCGAAGACTGTTGTCACCGTTGTTGCGGGTACCGTCGTCCGGCAGGATCTGGGCCTTAATCTTGCCGGCATACCAGTCGGTGAGGTAGCGAAACTCCCCCTCCAGCATCCAGCTGCGTTTTCCCAGATAGCGGGGAGTAAAGGTGGCGTCCATGTCCGGTGCGATATTGAAATAGTAGGGGATCGATACCTCGAATCCCGATTCGCTCGAGTGTCCGATCGAGGGCGCCAAAAATCCCGATTTGCGCCGGTTGTCGATGGGGAAGGTGGCATACGGCAAATAGAAGAAGGGTATCCCTGCCAATTTCACAATGGCGTGATGCGCGGTACCCACACCGGTGGAACGGTCGATTTCCAGTTCGCTGGCCTTTAATATCCAGGCCTCGTTCCCCGGTGCGCAGGTGGTGTAACTGATATCCTCGAAACGGGCCTCATTGCTGTTCAGCAACTCCGCCACCGCGGCGCTTCCGCGGATTCGGTGTTCCGGTATGCGGTATTCGGCCTGTTCCAGTCGCCCCCGGTTGCTTGCCGTTTCCAGATGGGCGGATTGTCCGCCCAGCAACAGGCCCGGCCGCTGGTAATAGATGGAACCGTGCGCATCGATGGCCTGGCTCTTTTTGTTATAGCGAACCTCATCCGCTTCCAGCCGCTGGTTTCCCCAGCCTGCTTCCACGTTTCCGGAGAAGATGGCCATCTCCTCGTCGCGCAGCAGTTCGGCCGCGTCGGCGCTGATGGTGGTCTGTTGGCCGCCCGTCTGTGTTGCGGTCTCGGTAGCCGGATCGTTGAGGGGGCCGCACTGAGCCCAGTTCAGGTCGCGATCGATGCGTTGGCTATCGGAACGAGTCCGGTAGGTCCTGATGGGGGCGGTCTCTGTCTGGTCGTCGGCTGCTGCGGTATCCGGTTCGGAATCGGCGGCATCAGCCTCTGGGGCCGGGGTTGTCTCTTCCGCCGGGACCGGGGTTGGCTCTTCCGCCGGGACCGGGGTTGTCTCTTCCGCCGGGACCGGGGTTGTCTCCTCCGCCGGGACCGGGGTTGTCTCTTCCGCCGGGACCGGGGTTGTCTCTTCCGCCGGGACCGGGGTTGTCTCTTCCGCCGGGGCCGGGGTTGT
>JBNKCL010000028.1:0-34770 GCA_050287725.1 Sedimenticolaceae bacterium | reverse complement strand
CTCTTCGGTGATCGTCGACTTGCCGGCAACCTTCTCGGCGGCGAAGGTCATCTTGATCATCTTGGAACCGAGGTTGCGGCGCACGACGGCCTTCTTGCCGGCGTCGAGCATCGGCTTGTGCACGTAGAACTCGTCCGGATTGACCGCGCCCTGCACCACCATCTCCCCCAGCCCGTAGCTGGCGGTGATGAACACCACGTCACGGAAGCCGGATTCGGTATCCAGGGTAAAGGCCACCCCGCTGGCGCCGATGTCGCTACGCACCATCTTCTGGATGCCGGCGGAGAGCGCCACTTTGCTGTGTTCGAACCCCTGGTGCACCCGGTAGGCGATGGCGCGGTCGTTGAACAGAGAGGCGAATACCTCGTGGACCGCCTGCTTGACCCGGGCCAGTCCGCTGACATTTAGAAAGGTCTCCTGCTGGCCCGCGAACGAGGCGCCCGGCAGATCTTCGGCGGTGGCCGAGGAGCGCACCGCCCAGGAGACCCCGGTCCCGTACTCCCGTTCCAGCTCGGCGTAGGCCCGATCGATCTCCCGTTCCAGTTCCGGCTGCAGCGGTTGCTCCAGGATCCAGCCACGGATGCGGGCGCCGGTTTCCGCCAGCCGGTTGACGTCGTTCACGTCCAGGGCATCCAGCTCCGCCTGGATCCGGTCCCCCAGTTCTCCCTGCGCCAGAAAGGCGCGGTAGGCGTCTGCGGTGGTGGCGAATCCCCCCGGCACCCGGACCCCGGCCGCGGCGACGTTGCGGATCATCTCTCCCAGCGAGGCGTTTTTCCCTCCCACCTGAGCGAGATCATTGAGACTGAGTTCGTGCAGCCAAAGGACATTGTTGCTCATGATGATGTCACCCGGGTGAAAACGTCGTTGCCGATATGCAGAAACCGCAGGCGTCTGTGCGGTATCGCCTTTCACATCATCATAATGATAACGCAGCGGACGCGCAGATGTTGGCTGCCAGGGGTCCGGTATCGCCGACAGGGGAACCCGGTTCGGTTCTCCGACCCAAACAAACCGGTATTTGACGCAAAGCCGGTGCGATCCAGTTCGACAAATGAGCTAGACTTCATACGTTTGTAGGTTATCACCGGTTACCATAAAGCGATCCATCAGATCAGGAAGACAGCCATGACAACCGTTTCCGAAGTGATCGTTAATACTCTGCTGCGCGCCGGCGCCAAACGTTGCTACGGCATCGTCGGGGACACCATCAACCATTTTACCGATTCCGTGCGTCGTTCAGATCTTGAATGGGTGCACGTGCGACACGAAGAGGTGGGTGCGCTGGCGGCGGGCGGCGAATCCTATCTCACGCGGCAGCTGAGCGTATGCGCCGGCACCACCGGGCCCGGCAGTATGCACTTTCTTAACGGTATCTTCGAAACCCACCGCAATGGTGCGCCGGTGTTGTTGATTGCGACCAATATCGACCGGCACGAACAGGGTTTGCAGTTCCTGCAGGAAGCGGATCAGAAAAAACTTTATGAACAGTGCTCGGTTTTTTGCGAGGTACTGTCCCACCCGGAACAGGCGCGTCGTCTCGTCGCTATGGCGGCACAGGCGGCGCTGAACCGGGGAGGGGTGGCGGTAGTGGTGATTAACGGAGATATGTTCAAGCAGCATTGCGCCGACGAACTGGAGTGGGGAGTACATCGTCCGCAACCGCTGATACGTCCCTCCGACCCGGAATTGGCGCGGCTGGCGCAGATGCTTTCAGAGGCCCGGCGGATCACGATCTATGGCGGGATCGGTTGCCGTAATGCGCGCGATCAGGTGGTGGCGCTGGCTGAAAAGCTGCGTGCGCCGGTGGTTCACACCTCGCGCGCCAAAGAGTTCCTGGAACACTCCAATCCATATAATGTCGGTATGAACGGCCTGCTTGGAAACCGGGCCGGGTTCGAGGCGGTAAACCAGGCGGAATTGTTGCTGTGTCTCGGTACCGATTTTGCGTTTACCCAGTACTATCCTCTGCATGCGAAGATCGCCCAGATTGATCTCGATGCCGCGCGGATCGGACGGCGCGCGCCCGTGGATCTTGGTCTGGTGGGAGACGTTGCGACCACACTGGATGCGTTGCTGCCGATGATCGACCGTCGGAAGGAGAGCGATTTTCTCGACGCGTCTCTTAAACAGTTTTCCAAGGACCAGAAGACCTTCAAGGCGCGCGGCGATGAGCCGGACGAGTCGCTGATTCACCCGCAATTCGTCGCCCAGACTCTGGATCGTCTGGCCGCTGACGATGCGGCCTTTACCGCGGATGGGGGCTCACCGATGATCTGGCTGTTGCGCCATATTCACGCCAACGGCAAGCGTTCGTTTCTACTCAGCCTGCGACACGGCACCATGGCCAACGCCTATCCGCAGGCGCTGGGAATCGCCAAGGCCTGTCCGGATCGGCAGGTTATCGCACTCTGCGGAGACGGCGGTTTTTCCATGCTGATGGGTGACTTGTTGACGTTGGTGCAGCACTCGATCCCGGTAAAACTGTTGGTGTTTAACAATAGCTCGCTGGGATTCGTTGAAATGGAGCAGCGGGTTGAGGGTTTACTGGACAGCTTTACTGAATTGCAAAACCCGAACTTCGGGGAACTGGCGCAGGTGTGCGGTCTGTATGGCGAACGGGTGGAGTGTGCCGGCGATCTCGAGGCCGCCATGCAGCGCTGGTTATCCCATGACGGTCCGGCGCTGCTGGATGTCAAAGTCAACCGGATGGAGTTCGTGATGCCGGCCAAGGTGTTGGCGGAGCATGTGTTCTCGACCTCGATCTTCGGGATGAAGGCGATTCTCAACGGCCGGAGCGATGAAGTGGTGCAGCTGCTCAAGGATAATTTCTGGCGATAATTGTTTTTGAGCAGGAACGGCAGGGTTGAGAAGCCGTAATAGCCTGATCTGTATGTTTTTTTAAGAGCTGTCTTGTTGCATGAGCGGATTATATAACTGGCTTTTCCGGCGCATCTTTGGTTTGATCCGGAAGGAAAACCTTCGAATATCGGAGAGACGGATTCCAGGCGGGAAGTAATAACGACAAGCTACGGCAAGGAGATAACGGGGATGTTGACGTTCGTGTTGGTTCTGATCGGTGCCGTCGTCGGCGCGGCGCTTTTCGATCTCGGCGAGGGGGGATTTTTTTTCGGCGGATTTTCCGGATTTCTGCTCGGCCGCATACTGAGTCTCAGCGCTCGTCTGAGAGGGGTCGAGGAACTGCTGGCGCAATCGCGGGAGTCACTGCGTGGCGGAGTCGGGTTGGAATCTCCCGAGAGCCGCCCGGCGCAAGAGAGTGAAGCGGTTGCGTTCCGCGAGCCGGCGCCCGGGAAGGCGCCGTCTACGCCGGCCATTGCCCTGACGGAACGCCACGAGGAACCGGAGGTCTCCGGGGGAGCGGATTCTGAGCGCTCGCGCCCGCGTCGGGATCAATCCGAGCCGGAAGCGCCGATCCGGCAGAACCCCCTTATCAATTCAATCATCGGTTTCTTTACCGACGGCAACGTGGTGGTGCGGGTCGGTATCGTGGTGCTGTTTTTCGGGGTCGCCTTCCTGGTTAAGTATGCCGCCGAGCACAGTATGTTTCCGATCGAATTGCGTCTGGCTCTGGCGGCTCTCGGTGCGCTGGTGCTGACCGGATTCGGTTGGCGTCTGCGCCAGCGGCGCAGCGTCTATGCGCTGCTTTTGCAGGGCGGTGGGATCGGCATCTTCTATATCACAGTGTTCGGCGCAGCCAAGTTGTATCATCTGCTGCCCATGGGGCTGGCCTTTGGTCTGATGGTGGCGATCGTGGCGCTCTCCTCGATGCTGGCACTGTTGCAGAATTCGCGCAGCCTGGTGATTTTCGGACTGAGCGGCGGCTTTCTGGCCCCGATTCTCACCTCTACCGGCGGCGGCAGCCACGTCATGCTTTTCTCTTACTATGCTCTGCTCAATGCGGGCATCCTTGGGATTGCCTGGTTCAAGGCATGGCGTGAGTTGAATCTCCTCGGGTTCGGTTTCACTTTCGTCATCGGCGCGGTTTGGGGAGCGCAGTACTATGCTCCGCAGCACTTCGCAACCACCGAACCGTTCCTGATTCTTTTTTTCCTCTTTTATGTCGCCATTGCGGTGCTGTTTGCATTACGTTCGCCGTTGGAGTTGCGGGGTTATGTGGACGGCAGCCTGGTCTTCGGTGTCCCGGTAGTCGGTTTCGCTTTGCAGGTGGGATTGGTAAAGGATATCGAGTACGGTCTGGCATGGAGCGCCCTGGCCCTGGCGTTGTTTTATGTGCTGTTGGCAACCGTTCTATGGCGACGACGCATCGATGGCATGCGTCTGTTGACCGAGGCGTTCCTGGCGCTTGGGGTGGTCTTCGGTACCCTGGCGATTCCGCTTGCCCTCGACGGACGCTGGACCGCTGCGGCCTGGGCGTTGGAGGGCGCGGCGATGCTCTGGATCGGGATACGCCAGCAGCGTCTGATAGCTCGGCTTTTCGGGTCGCTGCTGCAGTTGGGCGCCGGGTTTTTCTTTATGTCGGTGGTGGATCATGCGACCGGGGCGATGCCGATTCTGAATGGAGTCTGTCTCGGTTCTGTGCTCATCGCTTTGGCGGGTCTGTTCAGCAGTTATTACCTGCAGCGCCATCGTGAGCGTTTGCGCAGTGAGGAAGAACCCGTACGTCTGTTGCTTCTGGGCTGGGGCCTGCTCTGGTGGTTTGGAGGCTGCATCCATGAAATCGAACGCTTTGTCGGTCGGGAGTATCGACTCAATGCGACCTTGCTGTTCATTTCTCTAAGCGTCGCATTCCTGTTGTGGCTGTGGCATCGTATCAACTGGCGGGACCTGCGTTATCCGATGATTCTGTTTTTACCGGCTATGGTTCTGCTTTCACTCAATCTGTTTACCGCCTCGCGTTATCATCACTTCTTTGCCAATTGGGGCGCGTTGTCGTGGTTCACGGCTTTCGCGGTGCAGTATCGCCTCCTGTGGCGTATGGAAGGAGTGATCGGAGATCGGTCCTTGCGCATCGGTCACAGCGCCACTCTTTGGCTGTTGCTGGGGATTCTCACCCGCGAGGCGTATTGGCTGGTGAGCGATCTGTTGGAGAATCGCGGCGTCTGGGCCGACGTGGTATGGGCGTTGTTGCCCGCGGCGGCGATGGCATGGCTGCTCGGTCCGGCGGTGCGACTGAAATGGCCGGTGCAGCGTTTTGTCGATACCTACCGTGGCGAGGCGTTGGCGCCGGTGGCGCTGCTGCTCTGGGTTTGGTGCCTGTTTGCCGCCGGCAGCAGCGGTAACCCGTGGCCGCTTCCCTATGTGCCGCTGTTCAATCCGCTGGAGCTGGTGCAAGGTTTTGTGTTGTTGGTGTTATTGCGCTGGAGTTGGCACAACCGCGATCGTCTGTTGCTGCGGAACAACGGTCAGCCGCTGCGACTCGCCTGGGTTGCCATCGGTCTGGCCGCATTTGTTCTACTGAATGAGGTCGTGGCGCACGCTGTACATTACTGGGGCGGGGTGGCTTATCGGCCGGACAGTCTGTTTCGTTCCATGCTGTTCCAGGCCAGTATCTCAGTGGTTTGGACCGTGGCTGCACTCTCGATCGCGGTGCTGGCGACCCGCCGCGGACTGCGGGTATTGTGGTTCTGCGGCGCCGGGTTGTTGGCGGCGACGGTGGTGAAGTTGTTCCTTGTCGATCTTTCGAGGTCGGATAATGTAGAACGCATAATTTCATTCATCGCGGTCGGTTTGCTGATGTTGCTGATCGGTTATTTCTCACCGCTGCCGCCCAAGCGGCTAGAGGAAACGGCATGAAACACCCTATCGCAAATTTTTTGCTGTTGTTGCCGCTGGCCGCCGCCGCACAACAAACGGAACCGCTTACGCCGGACGACTTCGCCTACGGCATGCCGTTGGAGGTGGACGGGACCGGCGCGCTTTACGGATTCGACTTGCCGGCCGAGGTGTGTCGGTATGTCACCCGTGGCGATATGGGCGATCTGCGGATCTTCAACGGTGAAGGCGAGGTGGTTCCGCACCAGTTACGCCCCGGCGTCAAACAGGAATCGAAGCAACCCCGGCCGCTGGAGTTGCCCCTTTTTCCGATCCTGGAGGAGGCGGGCGGCTATCAAAAACCGGGCGGACAGATGCGCATCGCAACCGACGAGAGCGGTGCGGTGATCGATATCTGGCAGTATGGGTCGGGGAGGCCGGGGAAGGCTGTCACCCGTTATCTGATCGATGCGTCGGCAGTGAAACAGCCTATCGCGAAACTATCGTTGGACTGGGACGAGACCGATGAGGGTTTTTTGGTGCCGGTTACGCTGGAGTACAGCAATGATCTGAACAATTGGAGGCCGCTTATTACAAATGCGGCGCTCGCTTCTCTGCATCAGGGGGATGATCGGCTGCGTCAGAACGACATCGCACTGCCGCAGGTTCAGGCGAAATACTTTCGTCTTGACTGGCCGTTGGGAAAAAAGGGGATTCGCTTACGCTCTTTGTATGTGACTCCCGCGCCGCAAGGAACAGAAAAGGAACGTCAATGGTTACAGCTTCTCCCGCTGGATGGCGCTGCAGATGACGGTATTTATGAATTTCATGTCGCCGGCCATTTCCCGGTGGATCGGATTAAGGTGCAACTGCCGCAAAGCAATACCGTGGTGCGGGCGAAACTCTTTTCCCGCAGTGCGTCGCCCAAGGCCTCCTGGCAACTGCGTTTTCAGGGTTTGCTCTATAACCTGCAACGTGACGGCCGGACGTTGACCAATGACGCCTTTCGCCTTGCGGTAGTGGATAATCCGGACTGGCGTCTGGAGATCGAAACCGACGGTGGCGGTCTTGGCAAGGGAGATCCGGTGTTGGAGATGGGTTGGGTGCCCTATCGGATCGATTTCGTTGCGCGTGGCGACGGGCCGTTCGTGCTTGCGTTCGGTGCGGCGGATGTCACCAAATCGCACAGCGACATTTCATCGCTTATCGGAACGCTGCGGCAAGCCCAGGAGGGAGAGGGTTTTCTTCGATCCGCCAAGCCCGGGCCGATGTATGAGTTGGGTGGAGAGTACCGGCTTCGGTCCGCACCGCCGCCATTGCCGTGGAAACGATGGTTGTTGTGGATTTCTTTGATTATGGGGGTGGCGGCGGTTGCCCTGATGGTGCGCAGTCTGTATCGTCAAATGAACAACGAAGGGCAGATGGAGTAGCGCCGTTATCGGATATTGTTGCGGGTCCGATGATGGTGCAAGTGCGGCAGATGCGGCATGCAATAATAATCCTGGATGCGGCTTTCCGGATCGGCGGACCAAACGAGATCGATGAGTATTGATCGCCTCCAATCTTTGCGCGCGCCGTTGGGCGAGGTGACCGGCTTCTTTTTCCCTCCGGACAACGGATTGCACGCGGAGTTTACGGTGGTGCTCGGAATGACTCTCTGGGAGCGGCCGCTGCAACGGGCGCTCTCGCTGTATCGGGAAGGGCGTGCGGGGCGGTTGGTGTTGTGCGGCGGCTACAATCCGAAGATCGGCGGTGTCGAAGCGTTGGAGATGCAACGCGCGATACGGGACGCCGGCATACCGGAGCGGGATCTCCTAGTCGATCCGCACTCCCGGAATACTGCCGAGAACTTTAAAAACGCGGCACTGCTGATCAGGGAATGCACCGCAGGTTATCCGCCCGGCGCGATCAATATTGTCTCCATCCACTACCATGTGCGACGTGCGTTGTTGACGGCGCAGGAGGTGTTTGGCGCCGGGGTTGCGGTGGGTGCCGTGACGTATCCAAGCGTCCACTATGCGAGTGATGAGTGGTTCGCGAACGCGCGAGGCCGGAATGATGTTCTGCAGGAGCTGCGAAAGATTCAACGTTACTTCCCGAATACGGTGTTGCCGGGAGATGAATGGTCTGTCGGGGCGGAATGAAGCAACCGCAAACTAAGAACAGCGTCGCGCTGGCCGAAGGAGAACCGTTTCGGTTCAACATGCCGTCCAGCCTGCAAGCCGCTCTGGGGGCGGCGGTCGAAGCCCGTCCGGAGGGAGCGTTCGTCATCGCCCGACCCGGCCGGGAGCCGGATATACTCGGTTATCCAACATGCAGAACGGCAGCCCTGCGAATCCTGTTCGGTTTGCAGCGTCACGGTCTCAATGCCGGCGACCGGCTGATTCTGGATGCCGGGGATCCCGCCGCTTTCATCCCGGCACTCTGGGCGGCCCTGTTGGGTGGGATGATCGCGGTTCCGCTGACCTGTAGTGAATGGAATGCGCGTGGTCATGGTGAATTCCGCGATCGCCTGGAACGGGTCCGTCGGCAACTTGACGACCCGCCGGTTGTTTCGGATCAGGAGGATCTCTTTGGGGGCGGCAACGGGCGATGTATTTCATACCGGTCGCTGGCTGAAGTTACGCAAGAGGGAGTGACGGTCGCGTCCGATCCGTCGGCTCCGGCGGTGCTTATTTCCACCTCCGGCACCACCGGGCGGCCGCAACTCGTCACCCTCAGCGGCCGGGCGTTGATGCATCGCTGGTGGCCGCAAGGGCCGTCAGTGCCGAACCGGGTGGTATTTCTGAACTGGATGTCTCTCGATCATGTGATGGGACTCGGCTTCGCCGCTCCGAACAGTATGCAAAAAATCCAGCTGCCGGCGGAGTCGTTTATCCAGGATCCGTTTTCCTGGCTCGACCTGGTGGGGCGATATGGTGTAACGCACGCCGGCATGAGCAACTTCGGGATGAAACTGATCGTGGATCGCGCATGGGACGCCCCCTGCGATCTCTCCAGTCTGCAACGTGTGGGTGTGGGTACCGAGATGATCTCTCCCGCGACCTGTCGCCGGTTTCTCGCCAAACTGACTCGCCACGGGGCATCGCCGGATGCCGTTATCCTGGGATACGGACTGTCCGAATGCGGTCCGGTTGCGGGCGGAACAAGATCCTTTCAGCCCGATGATACAAATACTCAGATTGGCCCTCCAATGATCGACGGTCCGACCCAAGGGCATGCGATCCGTATCGTTGGGCGGCATGGTGAACAGCTCACGGAAGGCGAGGTCGGCGCAATCGAGGTGCGCGGCCCGACGTTGTGCTCGGGATATTTCGGTGATCCGCAGGTGAATGCGCAACTGTTTACGGCGGATGGCTGGTTCCGGACCGGTGATTCCGGCTATCTGCAGGATGCTTGTCTTTGTGTCACCGGGCGGGAAAAAGAGACCATTACGATCAATGCGCGCAAATACTCCTGCGCTGAGATCGATGCCGCCCTGCAGGGGGTCGCGGGTATTTCATCGGTCCATGTCTTCGCGTTTATTGAGAATCGCGAACAAGCGGAACACGCCGCGCTGGTGTATGCGTTGGCAGACCCGGCCGCCGATCGTGCGGATATCGAGGCGCGGATGCGCAGAACCTGCAGCGAGCATTTCGGGTTTGGACCGGCCTTTTGCATCGAGACATCCGAGAAGGCATTACCCAGAACCCGTTCTGGCAAGCTGCAACGCAACCGGCTGGCCGAGCTGTTCCTTCCGGCAGCGCATCTCGCCGAACAGCAGGGATCTGCGGATCCGAATGATCTGGCTGACCGGATTGCCCGTCTGATGGCGCGCTTTCTTCCCAGTGGGATACCCGGTGTCAGCGACGATTTTTTTGAGCTCGGGGGGGATTCCCTCGGAGCCATGCTGTTCACCGTAGCGCTCGAGAAGGAGTTGCAGCTCACGCTCCCACCCGCCGTCTTTACCCGCCATCCAAGTGTCAAGGGGGTGCTGGCATCTCTCGGCGATCGATCGCGGACGCCGCAGGGACTTGTCATTGTCCCGGTTCAGTCCGGTAGTTCCGGAATTAGCCTGTTTTTAACGCCGGGTATCCAGGGAAATAATGCCTATGCAGAACAACTGGCAAGTGAAATGGGGACGGAGTATTCGGTCTGGACGTTTCACCTTACGGATCCGCGCGATCCGGAACTGCGGGTACAGAGTGTTTCGGAATTGGCCCGGCACTGTTGTGAGTTAATGCGCGAGGTTCAGGCGTGTGGGCCGTATCATCTCGCAGGTTACTCCTTCGGCGGGTGGTTGGTCTATGAAATGGCCAGACAACTGCGCGCCGCCGGTGAGGCGGTGGGTACGGTTGCGATCATTGATGCCACGGCCAAGCTCGAGCAGCGGGATTTCGCCGTTGATCCGTCCGGTTCCGACGATAGTTTGAATGCCCGCCTCCGGCTGTTGAGCAAGCGTTATTGGCCTGATGTTCTGGAGGGACGAATCGTTTATTTCAGAGCCAAGGACAGTGCCTACCTGACATGCTCTGACCGGACCGCCGGATGGTCGTATCTGGCGCGTGAGGGTGTCGAGCTGTACGAAATCCCGGGGGACCATCACTCGATTGTCCGCGGTGAAGCTCGTCGTGAGATTGCCCGTCATCTCGCAGCAGTGATCGGGGGTGCGCGGGGAGTGCACTATCCGCACCTGCCGATCCCCGATGGCGCCAGATCCGCCATCGCGGCGGCGCGCGAGGCTGCATTCGAGGGCAAGCGCGAGCTCGAAATTCAGTTCTTATTACGCGCGCTTGCAGTTGCGCCGGACCTGCCATACTGGGTTCCCGTCTGGTTGGCGCAGACCTTGTTCGACGCGGGAGAGGAGAAACTTGCAAGGAGAGCCGTTTCGCTCGCTTTGCAGCGGGATCCCTGGCCGCTGACAACCTATTTCCGTCTGCGCTGGGTATTGCAAACGCGTAAATCAAGTGCCATCGCACAGCGGGCTCTGCAACTGGCAATCGCCACTCCGGTCGATTCGCCTGCGTCGGCACGGGTCAGGGGTATCCTCTGCGCCCTGTTGGGAGATGAGGAGAATGCGGAGATAAGTTATCAAGAAGGCTTGCGGCTGATGCCGGAAAGTGTCGAGTTGCGGTTGCATCTGATTGAACTGCTGGTTGCTCAGTCCCGTTTTCCGGAGGCGGAAGAACAGTTCCAAATGACGCTCGCCGTTCCGATAGAGAATCCCATTGTGTACCAGCGGTTGGGACGAGAGGCCTTACGTCTCAAGCGTATCGACTTGGCAGAACGATGTCTGCGACAATCGCTTATGATTGATCCGGATGCTCCGGTCGCACAGGCGCTGCTCGCATCTATCACTGATGCCGGGGATGAGGCCGCATGTATGTAACGACACTCCGATGATTCACCGTATCACTTCACTATTTCCGCTCTGGGCGGTGCTGCTGTCGATTGCCGCTTATCTGCGACCGGATCTGTTCGCCGGGATGAAACCGGCGATCGTGCCCCTGTTGGGAGTGGTGATGTTCGGTATGGGCATGACGCTGACATGGGGAAACTTCGCCGAAGTGTTGCAGCGCCCCAAAGTGATAATGGTGGGGCTGGTGCTGCAGTATCTGCTGATGCCGTTGACCGCGTGGGTAGTCGGCGCCTTGCTTGGGCTGTCCACGCCGTTGTTGGTCGGTTTGGTGTTGGTGGGGGCCTGTCCGGGCGGGACCGCCTCCAATGTGATCTGCTATTTGGCCCGTGGCGATGTCGCTTTGTCGATTACCCTGACCACTTGCGCCACCCTGTTGGCGGTTTTGGCAACGCCGGCCCTGACCTGGCTCTATGTGGGACAGCAGGTGCCGGTGCCGGTACTGCAGATGCTCTGGTCGGTGGCCAAGATCGTATTGTTGCCGGTGGCCGCGGGGGTGCTGGTCAACAGCCTTGCCGGGTCCTTTTTGAAAAAGGCCAAGCCGCTATTCCCGCTGATCTCGGTGGCGGCCATCGTGGTGATCATCGCCATCGTGGTGGCATTGAATCGGGATAATCTGGCCAATATGGGACTCGTCGTCGCGGTTGCCGTAATTTTGCATAACGCAACCGGGTTGGCCGGCGGCTACTGGATTACACGTGTGTTGGGATGGGAGGAGCGTATCTGCCGTACCATCGCGATCGAGGTCGGGATGCAGAACTCCGGCCTGGGTGTCGCTCTGGCTGTGAAGTATTTCTCCGCCGCCGCCGCTGTTCCGGGAGCGCTGTTTTCTATCTGGCATAACCTGTCGGGTTCGCTGTTGGCAGGCTACTGGTCGCGCAAGGGGTTTGGAGAAGGGAAAGAACCCGTCTGAATGGCGGTTTTCGCTCCCCTCGGCGCACTCCGGATCGCATGCCGCCCGTCCGGCTCGGATATTGACGATTATCGGTGTGTGGCCATGCGCCGCTGTCATAAAATCGCTGACTTGGTACGCACAGACTCACGGGGGAATCGACAATGGGAAACGGTCTCTGGCTAATAACGATTCTCAAGGAACAGCCCTGGATCGGGGTGGCGGTCGGTCTGGTATTGTTCCTGTTACTTTTCTGGCTCAAACGTTGGCTGGTGAGAACGCTTATGGCCGGTCAGGAGTCCGACTGAAAACGGCCGGCTTCGCCGTTTCCCGGGAATCCAGGGACTATTCGCACCAAGCAGGTTGAAGCTTATCGCCGCTATCACGGACGATAATCTGAAGTCCGGACCCCGTACAGAAGCCCGAGATCTCATCCCGGCAATCCGATCAGCGCCCGACTGGTTTTGTATCTCCGATTCATTGTTGCGAGACCCAGTTTGGCCATTTTCCCCTTGGCAGCGGATGAATTTTAGGGGACCATCGGTAGTTTAAAGGTTGATTTGAGGCCTTTACCCCATCAATCACTACCGAGGATGCCAATGTTTCAGAAACTTCTGCTACCCGCTCTTTTTGTCGCCCTGACGGTTTCCGCCTGCTCCAACAACGACGAATCATCCAGTGACGCAACAAAATCGAACGGCGATAAACCTCTGGTTACCGTTAACGGCGTAGCATTGCCCGAACTGTACGGTGAGGTGATAAAGGAACAGGCCTCGCATGGCGGTCAACAGCTCGACGATGCGAAAGTGCGGGAGGAGGTCGTCCAGCTGGAAACGCTGTATCAGGAGGCGTTGAAGAAGGGCCTTGATACGCCCAAACTTATGGCGCAGCTCGAAATTCAGAAAAAGGTCGCCCTGGTTCGCGGTTTGATTCGGGAATACGCAGAGCAACATGAGCCCAGCGATGAAGAAGTGCAGGCCGCCTATGACCAGGCGAAAGCCCAGGCGCAGAATAAGCTGGAATACAATGCACGTCATATCCTGGTGGATACGGAACAGGAAGCCCGGGAGATTCTGGCCAAACTCGGCGATCCCAAAAACAGCTTTGCGGCGCTGGCGAAGGAGTATTCCAAAGACCCGGGTTCCGCCGGTGAGGGCGGAGAGTTGGGTTGGAGCGCGCCTGACGCTTATGTTCCGGAGTTCGCCACCGCCCTGGCTCAGTTGAAGAAGGGTGAGACCACCAAGGACCCGGTCAAAACCGACTTCGGGTTCCATATCATTCGTGTGGATGATGTGCGGCAACAAAGTTTCCCTGAGCTGGCCGACGTTAAAGACGATATCGTAAGGGGTCTGCAGCAAAAGGCGATCAACGACTACGTCGAGACCCTGGTTGCTGCCGCCAAGGTCGAATAGGTTCGACGCAAAAGAGATCGCGCAACAGGGCGGCGTTAGCCGCCCTGTTGCGTTTTGTACGGCGCTATGGGTTTGCTCGTTGCCCGATTGTGTCAGGTGATTACGCTTGGTTCTTCTCTTCCGGTACGCGGCTCGAGTTCTGCCAATTCACCGGCGATCGCCGCCAGTTGCGCCATGACCGCCGCGGTCTCCTCACCCTGTTTTTCGGGATCGGGTTCATAGCGTTCCAGGTAGATTCGGAGGGTGGCCCCTTCGGTGCCGGTGCCGGAGAGCCGGAATACGATACGGGAGCCGTCGTCGAAGCCGATGCGAATACCCTGGTTCTCGGAGACGCTGCCGTCCACCGGATCGGTATAGCCGAAGTTGTCGGCGTAGGACACGCAATAGTCGCCGAACTTGCGGTTGGGGAGAGTGGGTAGTGCCTCCTGCAGGTGTTGCATCACCCCTTCCGCCGCCTCTTTCTCCAATCCTTCGTAGTCGTGGCGGGTGTAGTAGTTACGGCCGAAACGGCGCCAGTGCTGTTGCACGATCCCGGCGACCGAGGTGCGTTTCACCGCCAGCAGGTTGAGCCAGAACAGCACCGCCCACAGGCCGTCCTTTTCCCGCACATGATCGGAACCGGTGCCGAAGCTCTCCTCTCCGCACAGGCTAATCCTGCGGGCATCCAGCAGGTTGCCGAAGAATTTCCAGCCGGTGGGGGTTTCATAACATTCGATGCCGAGACTCTCCGCCACCCGGTCGGCCGCCTGGCTGGTGGGCATGGAGCGGGCGATGCCGATCACTCCATGACGGTAGCCGGGAACCAGATGGGCGTTGGCGGCCAGCACCGCCAGGCTGTCGCTGGGGGTGACGAAGAACTCCTTGCCCAGGATCATGTTGCGGTCGCCGTCACCGTCGGAAGCGGCCGCAAAGTCCAACGGATCGAAACCGTAGGTCAGTTCCACGATCTCGTGGGCGTGCACCAGGTTGGGATCGGGGTGGCCGCCGCCGAAATCCTCCCGCGGGACGCCGTTGATCACGGTGCCGGGTTCCGCTTCCAGCATCTGTTCCAGGATGCGTACGGCGTAGGGGCCGGTAATCGCATGCATGGCGTCGAAGCGCATGCTGAAGATCCCGGAGTTGAACAGGTTTTTGATGGCGTCGAAATCGAACAGCCGCTGCATCAACTCCGCATAGTCTGTCACCGGGTCGATGATCGCGACCTTCATATCCCCGATTTTGACCTCGCCGATACGGTCGAGATCGATATCGTCATGGTCGACGATGCGGTAGCGGTCGATCTCCAGCGTGCGCCGATGGATCGCTTCGGTCACTCCTTCCGGCGCCGGACCGCCGTTGGCGATGTTGAACTTGATGCCGAAATCGGCCTCCGGGCCTCCGGGGTTGTGGCTGGCGGAGAGGATGATCCCCCCCTGGGTTTTGTACTTCCGGATCACGCATGAGGCGGCCGGGGTGGAAAGCAGGCCGCCCTGACCGACGATACAGCGCGCCACGCCGTTGGCGGCAGCCATCCGCAGGATGACCTGAATGGCGGTGCGGTTGTAGTAGCGGCCGTCGCCACCCAACACCAGGGTGCCCCGGGAGAGTTCCCCCTGGGTATCGAAGATCGCCTGGACGAAGTTCTCCAGATAGTGGGGTTGCTGGAACACCGTCACCTTCTTGCGTAAACCCGAGGTACCGGGACGCTGGTCGGGGAAGGGGCTGGTTGCGATCTGTTTTCCATTCATGGCTTCGGTTCCGTTCTGGAGTACGACGACACCTATTCAAGCACACTCCGGAAGGGGATTCGAGGGCGGGGGTTGAAATCCCGAGGGCAGGACGCATCTTTGGGCGATCCGCGATTCCCTTTGTGCGGGTGTTGGAATTGCGATCGCAAGTTGCGGATAATTCACGTTGCATCAGATCGTCGGAGGAAAAAAACGTCATGCAAATCGAGCCCCATAAGGAGACATTGGAGTTTCAGGCGGAGGTGAGCCAGGTGCTGCATCTGGTGATCCGGTCGCTCTACAGCAACAAGGAGATCTTCCTGCGCGAACTGATCTCCAACGCCTCGGACGCGGCCGAAAAGCTCCGGTTCGAGGCCCTTTCCGACGATGCGCTGTACGAGGAGGATCCCAACCTGCGGATCCGGATTGCGCTGGACAAGGAGCGCCGCACCGTGACCGTATCCGATAACGGTATCGGGATGAGTCGTCAGGAGGTGACCGAGATCATCGGTTCCATCGCCACCTCCGGTACCCGCCGCTTTCTGGAGTCTCTGGGGAGTGAGCAGACCCAGGACCAGCAACTGATCGGCCAGTTCGGTGTCGGTTTTTACTCCGCCTTCATCGTGGCGGACAAGGTGACCCTGGTGACCCGCAGGGCGGGCTTGGGGGCGGAGCACGGCGTACGCTGGGAGTCCGCCGGCGAGGGGAGCTATTCCGTGGAGACGGTGGAGAAGCCGGATCGCGGTACCGAGATCACGCTGCATCTGCGTGCGGAAGAGGATGAGTTCCTGGAGCCTTTTCGTCTGCGTTCCATCATCGCCAAATTCTCCGATCACATCTCCATCCCCATTGAGATGTTGGAGGAGCAGTACGGCGAGGAGGAGGAGCAAAAGGAGCCGGAGTGGGAACAGGTGAACAAGGGTACCGCCCTCTGGATGCGCAGCAAGAGCGACGTTTCGGAAGAGGAATACCAGGAGTTCTACAAACATATCGGGCACGACTTTCAGGAACCGCTGGCCTGGATTCACAACCGGGTGGAGGGAACCAACGAATACACCTCGCTGCTTTATATCCCGTCGCGCGCCCCGTTCGACCTGTGGGACCGGGAACCGAAACACGGCGTGAAGCTCTATGTCCGCCGGGTGTTCATCATGGACGAGGCGGACAAACTGATGCCCCACTATCTGCGTTTCGTGAAGGGAGTGGTGGATTCGGACGATCTGCCGCTAAACGTCTCCCGCGAAATCCTGCAGCACGACAAAAAGATCGACACCATCCGCGGCGCCAATGTGAAACGGGTGCTGGGTCTGCTGGAGAAGATCGCCAAGGAGGAACCGGAGAAGTACCGGAAGTTCTGGGGAGAGTTCGGGCGGGTGCTGAAGGAGGGGCCGGCGGAGGATTTCGCCAATCGCGAAAAGATCGCCGGGTTGCTGCGGTTCGCCACCACCAAATCCGAAGGCGAGGAGCAGACGGTCTCGCTGGACGATTACATCGCACGCATGCAGGAGAAGCAGGAGAAGATCTACTACATCACCGCCGATACCTACGCCGCCGCCAGCCACAGTCCGCACCTGGAGGTGTTCCGGAAGAAGGACGTGGAGGTGCTGCTGCTCACCGATCGGGTGGATGAGTGGTTGGTCTCGCATCTCAGCGACTACCAGGGCAAACATATCCAGTCGGTGGCCAAAGGGCAGCTGGATCTGGGCGAGCTGGAGGAGAAGGAGTCCAAGGAGGAGTTGGAGAAGATCGCCGAGGAGCATAAGGATGTGGTGGAGCGGATCGGCAAGGCCCTGGGTGAGAGCGTACAAGAGGTACGTGTCAGCAACCGCCTCACCGAATCCCCCGCCTGTCTGGTAGTGGGTGACTACGACATGAGCGCCAACCTGCAGCGGCTGATGAAACAGCTGGGGCAGGCGGCGCCCGACAGCCGTCCGATCCTGGAGATCAACCCCGGCCACCCGCTGCTGACCCGGATGGAGGGCGAATCCGACCAAGAGGTGTTCGCCGACCTGGCGCGCATCCTGCTGGATCAGGCCACTCTGGCAGAGGGCGGACAGCTGACCGATCCCGCCGCCTTCGTGCATCGCCTCAATCGGTTGATGTTGATGCAATAGAAACGCAGTAGACGGGAGACAGGGGGAAGGAGACAGGGAGGGAGGATGCGTTACATCCGTCTCCCGTCTCCCGTCTATACTTACCCCCCAATCAGCATTACCCCTGCGTCCATAAACAGATAGCCTTAGCCACCATGGTTTCCACCACCACCACTCTCCCTCCGGGTTCACGGCTTGATGCCGCTGCCGTCGATACCTGGCTGGCGGCTGTCGCCCCCAGCCGCAGCAAGCGGGAGCTGACCAAGCTCCGGGCGGCCTGCAAGCTGGCGTTCGGTTCCGCCGGTCCGGAGCAAGAGGAGCAGAGAAGGCAGACCTTGCAGGTGGCGGAGATCCTGGCCGGGATGGAACTGGATTGCGACACCTTGGTGGCCGCGATTCTGCACGGGCGGTGCGGGGGGGGCGAGTGCGGTCCGCTCCAGGAGCGCTTCGGGGCCCAGGTGGCCAGGATGGTGGAGGGGATGGATCGCATCGGCTCGTTGACCGCTTCCGCGGGAGACTACGAAGTCGAGGACGAGGGCAAACACCAGGAAAACCTGCGGCGCATGCTGTTGAGCCTGGCGGATGATATCCGGGTGATCCTGATCGTGCTGGCGGAACGCCTGCTGCTGATGCGCAATCTCAAACACCAACCGGAGGCGGTGCAGCGCCGGGAGGCGCGGGAGACCCGCGACATCTACGCCCCCCTGGCCAACCGGTTGGGGATCTGGCAGATCAAATGGGAGTTGGAGGACCTGAGCCTGCGTTATCAGGAACCCGATACCTACAAGGAGATCGCCGGGCTGTTGGACGGCAAGCGGGGGGACCGGGAGCGCTACATCAACGGGATCATCCAGCTGCTGCAGAAGAAGTTTGCGGCGGCCGGGATTCGGGCCGAGATCACCGGGCGCCCCAAGCATATCTACAGCATCTGGAAGAAGATGCGGCGCAAAGGGGTGGATATCGACCAGATCTTCGACCTGCTGGCGGTGCGGGTACTGGTGGATACGGTGGCGGAGTGCTACGGCGCGCTGGGGGTGGTGCACGGTCTGTGGAAACATATCCCGGGCGAGTTCGACGACTACATCGCCACCCCCAAGGCCAACATGTACCGCTCCATCCATACCGCCGTGATCGGGCCGGAGGAGAAATCGCTGGAGGTGCAGATCCGGACCCGCGAGATGCATGAACATGCGGAACTGGGGGTGGCCGCCCACTGGAGCTACAAGGAGAGCGCCCGGCAGGACCGGGAGTTCGAACGGCGGGTGGCGCTGCTGCGCAACTGGCTGGAGATGAAGGATGAGGAGAGTATGGCGGCCGGTGGCGGTGATGCCGCACGCGGCGAGTTCGAGGCCGACCAGATCTATGTTCTCACCCCCAAGGGTAAGGTGATCGAACTGCCCAAGGGCGCCACCCCGCTCGATTTCGCCTACGCCATCCATTCGGAGGTGGGGCACCGTTGCCGCGGCGCCAAGGTGGACGGTCGTATCACCCAGCTGACCCAGCCGCTGGAGAGCGGTCATGTGGTGGAGATCATCACCGTCCGCGAAGGGGGGCCGAGCCGCGACTGGTTGAGCCCCCATCTGGGCTATCTGCGCACCTCCAATGCCCGCGGTAAGGTGCGGAGCTGGTTCAAACAACAGGACTATGGGGAACATCTCAACACCGGCCGCGCCCTGCTGGAACGGGAAGTCGCCCGTCTCGGCAGTTCCAAGCCCAACCTGGAGCAGGCGGCCAAACGGTTCAATTTCAAGAAGCCGGACGACCTGCTGGCGGCCATCGGGCGCGGCGAGGTGTCGCCGGTGCAGATCGCCGGTATGGCGGAGCGGCCGGTGGCCAAAAAAAGCGTGCCCACCCTCCGGTCACCCTCCCGGGCCGCCGGGAAAAGAAAGAGCGGCAAGCGCAGCGGGGCGGTGCTGGTAGAGGGGGTCGATGAACTGCTGACCACCATGGCGCGCTGCTGCAAGCCGGTACCCTATGATCCGATCGTGGGCTTCATTACCCGGGGGCACGGCGTCACCGTGCACCGTCGCGACTGTCCCATGCTGCGGAAGCTGGATAAGGCCGGCCGCCAGCGGTTGGTCACCGTGATCTGGAGCGGCCAGCAGGAACAGGGAAATACCTATCCGGTGGATATCCGGGTGGTGGCCAGTGACCGGAAAGGGTTGCTGCGGGATATCTCCTCCATCGTGACCAACGAAGAGGTGGATTTGACCGCCGTAAACACCCGCTCGGATCCCCGTACCGATCGCGCCACCATGCGATTTACGGTGGAGATCTCCGATATGACGCAACTGAGCCGGATCCTGGATCGGATCGGGCAACTCCCGGATGTGTTGGAGGTGCGGCGGCAAGTGTGACGCAGGACAAATTTCCGGTTTTGTGCGTTCCGAAATTGCTTAGACGCCCTGCAACAAGGTAAACTAAGCCCCGGATTCGTAAGTAGAAAAGCGGGCGAGCCCGGCTTCGGTCAACCGGTGATCACGGTGACCGGCGATTCGGCCCCCACGTTTCATCGCCTGCACCCCGGTTTCGCGCCGGGGTTGCTGTTGTTGCAGGGGTGAAAATCCTGCGGATCCCCCTTAATGCGGGAACATGTATATTCCGGGTGTAGAGCTGACAGTGGCGACAGAGAGCAAGATCAATCTGCTGGACCTGGATCGGGGCGCGATGGAGTCCCTGTTCGAGCAGTTGGGATATCGGGCATTTCATGCCCGCCAGGTGCTCAAGTGGATTCATAAGCACGGCGTTGTCGACTTCGACGCCATGACCGATCTCAGTAAGCGACTGCGGCAAGAGCTGCAGGCGGTGGCGGAGGTGCGTGCGCCGGAGATCGTGTTGGAGCAACCCTCGGCCGACGGTACCCGCAAATGGTTGTTGCAGCTGGGATGCGACAACCGGATCGAAACGGTTCTGATCCCGGACGGTGAGCGCACCACCCTGTGCGTTTCCTCCCAAGTCGGTTGTGCGCTCGACTGCAGTTTCTGTTCCACCGCCCGGCAGGGATTCAACCGCAACCTCTCGCCGGCGGAGATTATCGGCCAGGTCTGGGTTGCTGTGCGGCGCATGGATCGACCCCTCACCAATGTGGTGTTGATGGGGATGGGGGAACCGCTCGCCAACCTGGAGGCGGTGGTGACCGCCACCAATCTGATGCAGGACGATCTGGCCTACGGTCTTTCCAAGTTCCGTGTAACCATCAGCACCGCCGGAATCGTTCCGGCGTTGTATCAGTTGCGTGCGGTGAGCGATGTGAGTCTGGCGGTATCGTTGCATGCGCCGGACAACGAACTGCGGAATGAATTGGTGCCGATCAACCGAAAATACCCGCTGGAGCAGTTGATTCCCGCCTGTCGGGAGTTTATCCGGGGAGACAAACGGCGCAAAATCACCTGGGAATATGTGATGCTGGACGGGGTGAACGATACCGATCGTCATGCCAAGCAGTTGCTTCGCTTGTTGGAGGGAACCCCCTCCAAGATAAACCTGATCCCGTTCAATCCGTTTCCGGGCAGTGACTACCGGAGTTCGCCGCCGGAGCGGATTGAGGCGTTTCGTCAGCGCCTGATGCGATCGGGTCTGATCGCGATCACCCGGAAGACCCGGGGGGAAGATATCGATGCGGCCTGCGGTCAATTGGTGGGTAGGGTGCAGGACAAGAGCCGGCGCCGGGTCGTGCCCGATTTGTATACGGCAGGAGGATAACCAACAGTGAGAACCGGAACGATACGAAGTTATGGAATCAGCCTCCTATTGCTGGGGATGTTGGTTGTTGCGGGATGCCAGTCAACCGGGGTGCGTGACGACTTCGGCGAGCAGCAGGGGGATCTCGGGAGCGAATCCCGGCATGGCCCCGGGGATGTTTATGTCAAGCTCGCGATCGCCTATATGCGGGAAGGGCGGCTGGATGTGGCGATGCAAAAGATCAAGCAGGGAATCGATGTCGAACCCGACAATGGTGAGGCGTATAACGTTCTGGCTCTGCTGTATCAGCAATTGGGGGAAAATCGTCTGGCGCAGGAGAACTTCGAGCGTGCGGTCCGGCTGCAATCGCGCAATCCCTATATCCGAAACGCCTTCGGCAGTTTTCTTTGCAGCCAGGACAAGTTCGAGGATGCGGACGAACAGTTTCAGGCCGCACTCGCCAATCCGCTCTACCGCACCCCCGAGATCGCGCTGACCAATGCCGGTATCTGCGCGCGACAGAGAAACGATTTATCGGCGTCGGAAGAATATTTTCGGCGCGCCTTGGAACAGCAACCCCTGTTCCCTCAGGCGCTGTATCAGATGGCGCAAGTGAGTTACGACAAAGGTGATGCGCTGGCTGCGCGCGCCTATATACAACGCTACCAGGCGGTCGCGAAGCACACACCGCAATCCTTGTGGCTCGCGATCCAGACCGAGCGGAAACTGGGCGATAAGAATGCAGTGGCCAGTTACGAGATGCTGCTGCGGGGGAATTTCCCGGATTCGAGAGAGGCGAAGCTGCTGCAGGAGACGCATCCGCAATGACCATTCCCGGGATTACCCCGCCGGCGGGAGAGGAGGAAGAGGTCCGGACCGAAGGGCCCGGCGCAAGGCTGCGTCGCTGTCGCGAAGCCAAGCAGCTCGATGTCGCTACCGTAGCGACCATGCTGCACCTGAGCGAAGCCAAATTGTCGGCGCTTGAAAGTGAGCGATTCGATCAGTTACCGGGTCCGGTGTACATCCAGGGTTATCTGCGCAACTACGCCCGCCTGTTGGGTGAATCGGTGGAAGAGATACTGGAAGCCTACCGCGTCTGGGATCCGTCCGCCGAACGGGCGCCGAAACTGGAAGGGAAGCACCGGAGCATGGAGAAATCCGGCCATCGCAATGTGGCACGGGCGGTATCCTGGCTGATTGTGTTGGGGCTGGTGTTGTTGGTCGTGCTTTGGTTGCAGGGCAACCTGAAAGGGATTGAAAAACGGCTGGCGGGGGGGCTCGAAGATGTGCGTACGGTGGTTACGGTTACGCCCGCGACGCAGGAGGAGGCGCCGGCGCCTTCGAATGGAGGCACCATGCTCGCGCCCTTGCCGCCGCTTCCGGCCGCTTCGATCGATACCCGGACCGATTCGAATCCGGAAGCGCCGATTAATGAGCAAGCGGCCGTTGCGGCGCCGGAGTCCGCGCATGAACCGCAAACCGAAATGCCGGCGGCAAATGCAGTGGTGATGGAATTGCAGCAAGCGTCCTGGGTCGAGGTGAGGGATGCGACCGGAAAGCTGCGGATCAACGATCTGCTTTCCGCAGGAAGCCGCAAGGTATTGGAGGGGACTCCTCCTTATCAGATTTTGCTGGGAAACGCCGCCGGGGTGCAGATCACGATCGACGGCAAACCTTTTGATCTGCAGTCCCATACCCATGCCAATGTGGCCCGGTTTACCCTCGATCCGGAAAAGATCGATACCCCTTGAATACTGCGCAGCGGCGCAATCACAAGAACAACGACGACTATGGCGAAAAATATCCAGGCCGTACGAGGTATGCGCGATATTCTGCCGGAGCAAACGCCCCGGTGGCAGTATCTGGAACGGCAGGTACGAGACGTGTTGGAGCGTTACGGCTACCGGGAGATCCGGATGCCGCTGTTGGAGATGACCGACCTGTTTCGGCGTTCCATCGGCGAGGTGACCGATATCGTCGAAAAGGAGATGTATACCTTTCTGGATCGTAACGGCGACAGTCTGACCCTGCGGCCGGAGGGCACCGCCGGTTGCGTCCGGGCGGGGATCGAGAACGGTCTGTTCTATAACCAGGTTCAACGTCTCTGGTATCAGGGTCCGATGTTTCGGCACGAACGACCGCAAAAGGGACGCTTCCGCCAGTTTCACCAGATCGGGGTGGAGGCTTACGGGATGGAGGGTCCCGATATCGATATCGAAGTGGTCCTCATCACCAGCCGTCTCTGGCAGGCGCTGGGACTGGAGGGCCTGGAACTGCAGATCAACACCCTGGGTACGGAGGAGGAACGCAGCCTCTACCGCGACGAGTTGGTGCGTTATCTCTCCGGGCACCGGGAAAAACTGGATGAGGACAGTCTGCGGCGCCTGGAGACCAATCCGCTTCGGGTTCTGGATTCCAAAAATCCGGAGATGCAGGAGGTGATCGCCGGGGCGCCGGCCCTGCTCGATCATCTGAACAATGCGTCCAGGGACCACTTCCAGAGTTTGTGTGAAGGTTTGGATGCCGCCGGGGTCCCCTATGTGGTCAACCCCCGCCTGGTGCGCGGACTGGATTATTACACCCGTACCGTTTTCGAGTGGGTGACCGACCGCCTGGGCGCCCAGGGGACGGTATGCGCCGGTGGTCGCTATGACGGACTGGTGGAGCAGTTGGGCGGGCGTGCCACCCCGGCCGTCGGCTTCGCCGTTGGAATCGAACGGCTGGTGTCCCTGATGGAGGAGTCCGGTCAGGGGCCGGAACAACAGGAACTGGACGCCTATCTGGTCCTGGTGGGGGAGGGACCGCAGCGGCAGGGGACGGCGATTTCCGAGCGATTGCGGGATCAGATCCCGTCGTTGCGGCTGCTGACCCACTGCGGCGGGGGCAGTTTCAAGAGCCAGTTCAAGAAGGCGGACCAGAGCGGCGCCCGGGTGGCGCTGGTGATCGGCGAGGATGAGCTGGCACGCGGTGTGGTCGGCGTCAAACCCCTGCGCGGCGAGGGTGCCCAGCAGGAGATCCCGCTGCCGCAACTGGGGGCGTATTTGCAGCAGGAAGTTTTCGGCCGAAGCGGCTAGAATGATTGGCCCCTTGGTGACGTGGCCGGTAGCGTAGCTGCCGGAACCCTGGAAGACGGTGCACAGATACGATGGTCCTGGACCCAAATCCCGCGGCGGGGTTGGTGTGAAGCAGGGAGCAGGCCGGAATGAACTTATTCCTTCTCTGTGAACTCTTTGTCTCTGTGGCTGATTAAAGATTTATCCCGGTTAGAGGTGAGAACGTGAGCGTATACCTATCTGAAGAAGAACAGGTCGAGGCGATAAAAAAGTGGTGGAAGGAGAATGGCCGCTCGATCATTGCGGGTGCGGTGATCGGACTGGGGGCGGTATTCGGCTGGCAGTACTGGAACAATTACCAGCACCAGCTGGCGGAAGAGGCATCGAGTCGTTTTGATTTGCTGCAATACGCGGCCAAGACCGGGGACACCGATACCGCGATTCAACAGGCGGAAGCGCTGGCGTCGGAACACGGAGACAGCGCCTATGCGCAATTCGCCGCGCTCTACCTGGCGAAGCTGCGACAGGAAGAGGGGGATACAAGCGCCGCCCAGGCGCATCTGCAATGGGTACTGAACAACAGCGATGAATCCTCGATCCAGCAGATCGCACGTCTGCGGCTGGCGCGACTGCGCCTGGACCAGGGGGATCTCGAGGGTGCCGATGCGATCATCGCACAGGCGCCGGACGACAGTTTCGCCGGAGAATTCGCCGAGCTGCGTGGCGATGTCGCGCGTTCCCGCAAAGAGTACGAGGCGGCGCGCAAGGCCTATCAGGAGGCGCTGGACAAAGGAGCCGGAGACGCCAACCTGGTTCTGATGAAACTCGATGATCTGGCGGTGGCGGAGGTGAAACAATGAGACGTCTTCTGCATGCAGTGGCGGTCATGGCGCTGACCCTGGCGCTGGGCGGTTGCGGCTCCATGAACCCCACGAACTGGTGGTCCAGCGACTCCAATACCGAGGTCATCTCGGAGTTGGTGGACCTGGAGAACCCTGTCTCTCCACGCATTCTGTGGGATGCGTCGGTGGGAGGCGGTACCGACGAGGAACGGGTCAAATTGGTGCCCTATGTGGACGGCGGCAAGGTGTATGTCGCCGAGCGGGAGGGTGAGATCCGCGCATTGGATGCGAACAGCGGACAGACCCTCTGGAAGACCGATTCCGAACTGAATATCTCGGGCGGCCCCGGTGCCGGAGGCGGTCTGGTGCTGGTCGGAACCAGCGATGCGGAAGTGGCTGCGTTCGACCAGGAGAACGGACAACCGCGCTGGCGGACCCGGGTCAGCAGCGAGGTGGTTTCGGTACCGAAGATCGACCAGGGCGTGGTGGTGGTGCACACCATCGACGGCAAATTGACTGCGCTTCAGGCCAGCAACGGGAAACAGCTTTGGGTCTATGAGCGTTCCATGCCGGTGCTTTCGTTGCGTGGCAGCAGTTCGCCCGTGATCAGCGGTTCAAACGTGATTTGCGGTTTCGCCAACGGCAAGCTGATGGCCTTCGACCTGAATGACGGTCGGGTGCAGTGGGAGTCGACCATCTCGGTACCCCGCGGCCGGTCCGAGTTGGAGCGCATGGTGGATATCCACGGTGACCCGCTGGTGCTGGGCGGGGCGGTCTACGTAGCGACCTACCAGGGAGAACTGGCGGGTGTGATTGAAGCCAGCGGCGAAGTGGTGTGGCGTCGTTCCCTCTCCTCTTACGCCGGGTTGGGCAACGACTTCCGCCAACTCTATGTGACCGATGCCGAAGACAATGTCTGGGCGATCGATCCGCGGAACGGCTCCGCGCTTTGGAAGCAGGACAAGATGGTAGGGCGCAAACTGAGCGCGCCGGTCGCGGTCGGCGATTATGTGGTGGTGGGGGATTACGAGGGATATCTGCACTGGCTCTCCCCGGAGGACGGTCGCATCGTGGGTCGTATCCGGGTCGGCAGCGACCGAATCTCGACCCAGCCGGTGGTGGTGGACGATGTGGCCTATGTGCTGGGTGACGGCGGCGAACTCGCCGCGGTGGCGCCGCCCGCACTCTGATCGATCGTACCGCCCCGTACAATCCGAAGGAAAACTGTTGCGTGCTTCCGGTAATCGCCCTGGTGGGGCGTCCCAACGTAGGGAAATCGACCCTCTTCAATCAACTGACCCGCAGTCGTGATGCGCTGGTCGCGGATCAGCCCGGGCTGACGCGGGACCGCAAATACGGCGTCGGAAAGCTCGGGGACCGGCCCTATGTGGTGGTGGATACCGGCGGTCTGAGCGGTGAGGAGGGGGTCGATGCCCTCATGGACCGGCAGGTCCAGGCCGCGATCGAGGAGGCGGACCATATCCTGTTCCTGCTGGACGCCAAGGCGGGCTGCAACGCCGCCGACGAGTGGATCGCCGAACGGCTGCGGCGCACCGGTAAGCCGGTTACCCCGGTGGTCAACAAGAGCGAAAGTCTCGCCCCGGATCTGGCGGGGGCTGAATTCCACGCCCTCGGCCTGGGGGAACCCATTCCCATCGCGGCGGCACACGGCCGGGGCGTTCGCACGCTGATCGACGGGGTACTGCGGACCCTGCCCGAGTCGGAGGAGGAAGCGTCCGGCATCGATCCGGGGATTCAGATCGCGGTGGTGGGCCGGCCCAACGTAGGAAAATCCACCCTGGTCAATCGTCTGTTGGGGGAGGAACGGGTGGTGGCCTTCGACCAGCCCGGCACTACCCGCGACAGCATCTTCATCCCCTTCACCCGCGACGACCGCCCCTATACCCTGATCGATACCGCCGGTGTGCGGCGCCGGGCACGGGTCCACGAGGCGATCGAAAAGTTCAGCATCATCAAGACATTGCAGGCGATCGAGCAGGCCAACGTGGTGTTGCTGGTGCTGGATGCGCAGCAGGAGATCGGCGAGCAGGACGCCACCCTCGCCGGCCATATCCTGGAGAGCGGCCGGGCGCTGGTGGTCGCCGTCAACAAGTGGGACGGGCTGGAGCCGGATCAACGGGAGTGGATCAAGCGGGAGCTGGATCGCCGGCTGCCGTTCCTGGAGTTTGCGGAGACCCGGTTCATCTCCGCCCTGCACGGTTCCGGCGTGGGCGAACTGTTTCCGGTGGTGGAGCGCGCCTATGCCAACGCCACCCGCAAGCTGGCCACCCCGGAACTGACCCGGATCCTCGAGAGTGCGGTGCAGGAGCACCAGCCGCCGTTGGTGCGGGGGCGGCGCATCAAGCTGCGGTATGCCCATCAGGGGGGGCAGAATCCGCCCATCGTCGTGATCCACGGCAACCAGACCGAAGCGGTTCCGGACAGCTACAAACGCTACCTGATCGGACGATTCCGCAAGGTGCTGCGGTTGTCGGGCACCCCCATCCGGCTGGAGTTCCGCTCCGGCGAGAATCCGTACGCCGGGCGCAAGAACAAACTGACCGATCGCCAGATCCGGAAGCGGCAGCGGTTGAAGAAGTTCGTACAGCGCAAGAAGTAACGGTCGCCCCGGGGCGCCCGGATCACTCCTCCTCGGAAATCGATTCCACCCGACTGGCAATGCGGCCTCGGGCAAGGCGGGTCTCAAGCCGTTCCCCCGGTTTGACCTGGGTCGCGTCCCGCAACAGCTCCCCATCCGGCAGTTTTCGAGTAATGGAGTAACCCCGCTCCAGCGTCGCCAGCGGGCTCAAAGCGTGCAGCCGGCCGGCACCGGCCGACAGCCGCTGCTGCTGGTGGCGCAGGCGTTGCTTCAGGGCGTGCCGCAGCCGGTTGCCCAGTTCCGACAGGCGGCGGTCCAACAGCGGCAAGCGCTGCGAAGGATCGTAGCCCCGCAGGCGCAGCCGCAGGGATGCCAGTGCCGTGCTCTGCTGCTGCAACCGGAGGCGGGCGGCGCGGCGCAGCCGCGGTTCCAGTTCATCCAGCCGCTGCTGCTGTTGGCGCAGGCGGATCCCGGGGTGGAGCTGTTGTAACCGCTGGCGCAAGGCGGTCAGCCGAGTTCCGGCGTGTCTCTGCTGTTGTCCCAGAAACAGCCGGAGGCGGCGTTCGAGCTGTTGCAGGGTGGCGGCCAGCTCTTGTCGGTCCGGGGTGGCCAGTTCCGCCGCGGCGGAGGGGGTGGGGGCCCTCCGGTCGGCCACGAAATCGGCGATGGTGAAGTCGATCTCGTGACCCACGGCGGAGATCAGCGGGATCTCCGCGGCGTGAATGGCGCGCGCCACCCGTTCGTCGTTGAAGGCCATCAGGTCCTCCAGGGAGCCGCCGCCCCGGGTCAGGATCAGGAGATCGCACTCCTTGCGCCGGTCCGCCAGCCTTATCATCTCTACGATCTCCGCCGGCGCCTCGGCCCCCTGCACCTGTGTCGGGTAGAGCGCCACCGGGATGGCGGGAAACCTCCGCCGCAACACGGTCAGCACATCCCGCAGGGCGGCCCCGGTGGGGGAGGTGATGACCCCGATCCGGCGGGGAAAACGGGGTAGCTCCCGTTTCCGGGCGGTGTCGAACAGACCCTCCCGGTCAAGCCGCTGTTTCAGCTCTTCGAAGGCGCGCTGCAGCGCCCCCTCGCCGCTCGGCTCCATATGTTCGACGATGAGCTGGAACTCTCCCCGCGCCTCGTAGAGACTGATGCGGGCGCGCAGCAGTACCTGCATGCCGTTCTCCGGCTGGAACCGCAGCTGCTGCCGACGCATGCGGAACATGGCGCAGCGCACCTGGGCATGGGGGTCCTTGAGGGCGAAGTAGATGTGGCCGGAGGTGGGGCGCGCCAGATTGGAGATCTCCCCCTCCACCCAGAGCAGGGGGAAACTCCCCTCCAGCACCGCCCGCACCTCCCCGTTGAGGCGGGAGACGGTGTAGATGTCCCGTTGTGGCAGAAGTTCGGTCTGATCGTCTGACATGATTGATTCCGCGTGAGGCCCGGATCTGCGCCTCGGCGGGCCGCACGCCGGGGGTCGTATCCCCGCCTTGTGACGGGGCCCCTCTGAGATGTTTCGCCATCGCATGGCAATTATATCGCGGTGCTTCTGCTCCGCACGCCGGGGGTCGCATCCCCATTTCATGGGGCCCCTGCTCCGCCCCTCGTGCGGACAGTTTACCGCGCTAGCGGCAAATTCTATAATGCGCGATCTTGTTCGATTTATCTGCCGACGGAATACCGGAATTATGCGCCTTCTCCAGGAAGCCCTCACCTTCGATGATGTGCTGTTGGTCCCCGCTCACTCCAAGGTGCTGCCCAAGGATGTGGATCTTCGTACCCAACTGACCCGGGAGATCAGCCTCAGCATCCCGCTGGTGTCGGCGGCCATGGATACCGTGACCGAATCGCGGCTGGCGATCGCCATGGCCCTGGAGGGCGGCATCGGTATCATTCACAAAAACATGAACGCCGAGCAGCAGGCGCAGCATGTCCTCAACGTAAAACGCTACGAGAGCGGCGTGATCCGCCGGCCCATCACCGTATCCCCCGATACCAGCATCTACCAGGTTCTGGAACTGACCCACGCCAACAACATCTCCGGCGTGCCGGTCACCGACGGCAAGGAGCTGGTGGGGATCGTAACCGGCCGTGATCTGCGCTTCGAGACCCGTTTGAGCGATCCGGTCTCCACCATCATGACCCCCAAAGAGAAACTGGTGACGGTGAAGGAGGGGGCCAGCCGGGAAGAGGTGATCGCGCTGTTGCATACCCACCGGATCGAGAAGGTGCTGGTGGTCAACAATCGGTTCGAACTGAGCGGCCTGATTACGGTAAAAGATATCCAGAAGGCGAAGGAGAATCCCAACGCCAGCCGGGACGACGAGGGCCGGCTGCGGGTGGGTGCCGCCGTCGGTACCGGCGAGGGGACCGAAGAGCGGGTCCAGGCGCTGGTGGAGGCGGGCATCGACGTGATCGTGGTGGATACCGCCCACGGCCACTCCCAGGGGGTGTTGGACCGGGTTGCGTGGGTGAAGAAAAATTACCCCGAGGTCCAGGTGATCGGCGGCAATATCGCCACCGCTGCCGCCGCCCGGGCGTTGGTGGAGGCCGGTGCAGATGCGGTGAAGGTGGGCATCGGGCCCGGTTCCATCTGTACCACGCGCATCGTGGCCGGGGTCGGCGTACCCCAGGTGACCGCGGTGGCCAACGTGGCCCAGGAGTTGGCCGGCAGCGGGGTGCCGCTGATCGCGGACGGCGGACTGCGTTACTCCGGGGATGTCGCCAAGGTGATCGCGGCCGGTGCTTACTCGGTCATGATCGGCGGCCTGTTCGCCGGTACCGACGAGTCGCCGGGCGAGGTGGAGATCTATCAGGGTCGATCCTACAAGTCCTATCGCGGCATGGGTTCCATCGGCGCGATGGCGGGCAAGGAGGGTTCCAAGGACCGCTACTTCCAGGAAGACACCTCGGACGCCGAAAAGCTGGTGCCGGAGGGGATCGAGGGCCGCGTCCCTTACAAGGGCACGGTGCTGAACATCATCTATCAACTGTTGGGCGGGATCCGTTCCAGCATGGGGTATACCGGTTGCGCCGACATGGAGGAGATGCGCAGCAAGCCGGAATTCGTGCGGGTGACCAACGCCGGCATGCGCGAGTCTCACGTCCACGACGTCACCATCACCAAGGAAGCGCCCAACTACCGCCGGGATTGATAAACACGGCGAATAACCGCAAAGAACGCGAAGGCCTTTTCGGATAGCAGGGAGACTTTGCGAACTTTGCGGTTTTTATTTTTACGGACCGACCACGATGACCACAGACATCCATGCCCATCGCATCCTGATTGTAGATTTCGGCTCCCAATACACCCAGCTGATCGCCCGCCGGGTGCGCGAGGCCGGGGTGTACTGCGAGATCTGGCCCTACGACCATTGCGAAGAGGTGTTGGCCGCGCATCCGCCCGCCGGGATCATCCTCTCCGGCGGTCCCGAGACCGTCACCGCCGAACATACCCCGCGTGCGCCGCAACAGATCTTCGAACTGGGGATCCCGGTGCTCGGCATCTGCTACGGCATGCAGACTATGGCGGCCCAGTTGGGCGGCCGGGTGGAGTCCTCGGACAAGCACGAGTACGGCTACGCCCAGGTGCGGGCGCGCCACCACTCGCGGTTGCTCGCCAACATCGAGGATCACACCAGCGCGGAGGGCTACGGCCTGCTGGATGTCTGGATGAGTCACGGTGACCGGGTGG
Organism: Sedimenticolaceae bacterium; assembly: GCA_050287725.1. Taxonomy (GTDB): domain Bacteria; phylum Pseudomonadota; class Gammaproteobacteria; order Chromatiales; family Chromatiaceae; genus CBFDBF01. Next base: position 3,685 of record JBNKCL010000028.1, on the reverse strand, counting down.
TGGAACTGCCGCCGGGGTTTCATGTCATCTGTGAGACCGACAACGCGCCGATGGCCGGGATGGCGGATGAGGAACGCAACTTCTACGGTCTGCAGTTCCATCCGGAGGTGACCCACACCCGCCAGGGACAGCGCATCATCGAGCACTTTCTGTTTGAGATCTGCGGCTGCGAAGCGTTATGGAATGCGGCCAGCATCATCGACGACAGTATTCGCCAGATTCAGGAACAGGTGGGGAAGGGCAAGGTTCTGCTCGGTCTCTCCGGCGGGGTCGATTCCTCGGTGGTGGCGGCGCTGCTGCATCAGGCGATCGGCGACCGGCTCACCTGCATCTTCGTGGACAACGGCCTGCTGCGTTTGCACGAGGGAGACCAGGTGATGGCCACCTTCGCCGAGCACATGGGAGTGAAGGTGATCCGGGTGGACGCCGAGGAGCGCTTCCTGGGCGCGCTCGCGGGAGAAGCCGACCCGGAGAAGAAGCGCAAGATCATCGGTAACCTGTTCATCGAGATCTTCGAGGAAGAGGCCGCCAAACTGCAGGAGGTGGAGTTCCTGGCCCAGGGCACCATCTATCCGGACGTGATCGAATCGGCGGGCGCCAAGTCCGGCAAGGCGCACGTCATCAAATCCCACCACAACGTGGGCGGCCTGCCGGATTACATGAAACTGCAGTTGGTGGAGCCGTTGCGGGAGCTGTTCAAGGATGAGGTGCGCCGCATCGGGGTGGAACTGGGGCTGCCTTATGAAATGGTTTACCGCCACCCCTTCCCGGGACCGGGACTCGGTGTGCGCATCCTCGGTGAAGTGAAAAAGGAGTACGCCGATCTGCTGCGGCGGGCGGACGATATCTTCATTTCCGAACTGCGCAACCACGACCTCTACGACAAGGTGAGCCAGGCATTCGCCGTATTCCTGCCGGTGAAGTCGGTGGGGGTGGTAGGGGACGCCCGGCGCTACGAATACGTGGTCTCGCTGCGCGCGGTGGAGACGGTGGATTTCATGACCGCCCGCTTCGCCCACCTGCCGTTCGAGTTCCTGGAACTGGTAGCCCGTCGTGTCATCAACGAGGTGACCGGGATCTCCCGCGTGGCCTACGACATCTCCGGAAAGCCGCCCGCCACCATCGAGTGGGAGTGACACGGCTTTGGTCATGAAGCGTTAGAGGTTGACGGTATGAAGTTAACCGAACGCCATGACCGGGAACGGGAGATCCGCAATCCATGCGGCCGTGCCGGATATCGTGAATCCCGGTCTCCTATGCGCTGACTAGGGCGAAATCGGCGAAATCTTTTTCACTGCCGAATGTGTCGGAGAAATATACGTAATAGAGTTCTCGGTAAAACGGCGGTCCCCCGTATTTTTTTGTCGCAACTGCTATGCAAATGAAAAATCACTCTGAAGCCGAGATGCTGGCGTGGTTGGATCAATTGCTGTCGGACCGGCCGCAGTTATTGTTGCCTGTCTACGAAATGGTCAATCAAAGATTTGGCCGCAAATCTTTCGACATAGATTTCTTACTCGAACTAAACAAACAACTGCTCTCCGTGTCCTGCTCCCAAATACGGCAGGATATTTTTGCCCTATCGGAGTCTGGATTCAAAAGGGACGGCTATTTTGTCGATTTTGGCGCGGCAAACGGAGTGGCTTGCAGCAATACCTATATGTTGGAGAAATATTTCGGCTGGAGCGGGATCTTGGCGGAGCCGGCGTTGGTGTACCATGATGATTTGATGAGCAATCGGAATTGCCATATCGAGACAGGATGTGTCTGGGGAAATACGGGTGAGACGCTGCTGTTTAATGAAACCGAGATAGAGGGTCTCTCTACCATAGCCGCGTTCAGCGATTTGGATATGCATAAGAACGCAAGAAAAGCGGGCCGAACCTATCCGGTAACAACGATCTCTCTGGGGGATCTGTTGGAAAAATATAATGCGCCGGATACGATTGACTACCTGTCTATCGACACGGAAGGCTCGGAGTATGAGATTTTAAAGAATTTCGATTTCGAGAAATACCATATTAAAGTCATCACCTGCGAACATAATTACACCTCTGCGCGCGAAAAGATTTATGCCTTGCTGGTTGGGAACGGGTATGTGAGGAAGTATGACAATATTTCCCAATTTGATGACTGGTATGTGAGGATATGAGGGTTCGGCTCATGGGCCGAACATCTCTACGGCTAACCCCATAGCCGCACGCCTCGTCAATATCCGCGAGTTGGAAGTACCGAAAAGATAACGATATCTTTCCAGGGAATCTTGGATCATGGTATTTTCCACGATGTTAGCTCCGTATGCGGAATATAAGCCATTGTTTCTACACCGGATGAAAAGCGTATTGATCGTCGGGTGGGGATAGTCGTCACTACCGCAAGGACTTCGTGCAAGATATCTGTTATTACTCTGCATTGGAATGCTGCTAAACGAGTATGAAAGGAGGCGTATCATATGAAAATCCGTCACGTTATTTTCTTTTCCCTGAGCTGTCTCATATTAAATGGGTGTCTTCTGACCAAGACGACCGTCAGCGCGCCCGCCATCAACTGCAAGTTCGATACGGATTGCAGAATTACGGTCACGGATACCACGGACCACTTCACCATCGGGCCGACCGCCGGTGATGCATTCCTGCAGTCGCGTACCTTTCCGTCGGGCCAGCCCGGAACCGCGGCGGCCGGACTTTATGCCTATCTGTATCGAATTGACCTCACCCAACTTGCCGGTCTTACAGCCCTTCCGTGTGTGACGCAGCTTCGTATCGATTTCGGCCCGGTGGAGACAATCGACTACGACAACGATGGAAGCAATGAGCATGTTTTTGTCATTACTGCCGGAGGATTGGGCTCGGTCGCGCCGACCTCGGTAGATAAACAGGGAAGGATGATCACCTTTTCATTCAATCCTCCGGTTTGCGCAGGGGCGAGTCCGGGGACCGGTGAGACGAGTTACTTTTTCGGTCTGACTTCAGCCAAACCCCCGCGCCATGTAACGGCGGAAATCCGGGATACCCTCGGCGGCGTCACCAGCCTCGATGTCCGGGTGCCGGAAATGTAATAATGAGAGAAGCCGAGGCTTTTGGAGGGTAGGCGTGTCTCACGACGAAGATATCGCATTCATGAAACGCGCTCTGGAGCTGGCCCGCCGGGCGGAGCAGGAGGGTGAGGTGCCGGTGGGGGCGGTCCTGGTCCGCGACGGCGGGATCATCGGCGAGGGATGGAACAGGCCGATCGGGTCCAGCGATCCCAGCGCGCACGCCGAGATCCGGGCGCTGCGGGACGCGGGCGCCCGGGTCGGCAACTACCGGCTTCCCGATACCACCCTCTACGTCACCCTGGAGCCCTGCCCCATGTGCGCCGGCGCCCTGATCCATGCACGGGTGGCGCGGGTGGTGTTCGGCAGTTACGACCCCAAAGGCGGGGCGGCCGGCAGCGTGTTCGACCTGCTGCCTCCGGACGAGCGGTTCAACCACCGGCTGGAGTGCGAAGGGGGGGTGTTGGCCGCCGAGTGCGGGGAGCTGCTGCGCGGTTTCTTTCAGCGCCGCCGGGCGGCTTCCTCTTCCTCCCCCACAAGCGGGGGAGGTTAGGAGGGGGAGTCTTAAAAGTCCCCCTGACCTTTTCTGCCTGCAGGGAGGGGATCGGGGCCGGCCGGTTTGGGCCGCTCTCTAGAGAACGGAACTGGAGT